>CAMKJS010000043.1 GCA_946413245.1 uncultured Clostridia bacterium | reverse complement strand
TGCGGGAAGAACTGAAAAAGGAGGAATCCGGAAATGCCTGAACAGAAACTGAAAAACTTCCTGTATCAAAATATGCCGGAACCTCCGAAAGATTTTGATGAGCGGGTTCATCTGCATCTGTCCCGGCTTGTCACAAAGGAGGAACCTAAAATGAAAAGAGCATCCGGCTTTATCATTGCCTTTGCACTGATCCTCGTCATCGGTATGGCTACAGCACTGGCCGCATTCAACGAGGAAACGAATCAGCTGCTGTACCGCATCTGGCCGCAAGCCGCTCAGGCACTGAAACCTGTTCATTTGGCCTGTGAAAGCCAGGGAATCCGGATGGAAGTGGTTTCCGCTACGCTGGACGGTTCGGAGTCGTTGGTTACACTTACCATGCAGGATCTTGAAGGCGACAGGGTTGATGAAACGATGGATCTGTTTGACAGCGCGATTTTGCAGCTGCCCTATGACGGCTCCGGAACGTGCATGCAGACCGGCTATGATCCGGAAACAAAAACGGCTTCTTTCGCTGTATATATGAACTTTAATATAGATGAACGGCCTGCGGAAGGTGATAAAGTTTCCTTCCGGGTCAGCAGATTCCTTTCCAATAAGAAGGAACAGACGGTTGATCTGACACCGCTGATTCCCGGCGAGATCATCGAAGCAGAATCCATGCCGGTTCCCGCTATTCGGGGATGGTCCGGTTCTCCCGAATCTGACAGAAGAGATGCAGCCAAGGAAAAAGCCCGAAATCTGATGGTTCTGAACACAAATAACAGCCTGGAAATACCGGTTGTTGATGGCGTCACATTCGCCGGCATCGGGATTGTTGACGGGTCACTGCATGTGCAGATTCGGTATACAGATATTCATCATACTGATAATCATGGTTTCCTCAGTCTATCTGATAAAAACGGAAACTCGTATGCGGAAAGCTTAAGCAAGCAGGAAATAGGCAGTGTTTCCTGGTTTGGCGAAAACCATGACAGCTGGGAAGAATATATATTTGATGATTATCCGGAGGATCTCTCACAGATCGTACTTCAGGGCGAATTTACGACAGCGGATTCTGCGGTGGAAGGCGACTGGTATGTTACTTTCCCTCTGTCCGTCATCAAAAGTGAGTAAGGCTGCCTTTGACTCCTGTGTCCGGTCATGGTACAACCATGGCCGGAAATTTCATTTTTCGATTTATTATTCATCAATTCAGTGACCACGAAAGTCACTATTGAGGAGAGATTCCCAGAATGATGTTTCAGAGCCAACATTCGAATTCCTGGAGAATCGAATCTGATATCGGTCTTCGCCTGAAGAATAGTTACTGAATTGCTTGTCATAATCGGTAAAAACATATGAAGATTCCTGTTTGAGAACCTCAATTGACTCGGTCTCTTTATTTACATCAATCTCGCTATAAAACCATTCGGATAAGGCTTCTTTATCCATCGGGCTGCTTACCAGAATGATTCCATACCATTGCATACCATTTCCAGCGCCAAGCATTTTCCCTGCAACGGATTGCGCATCCAACAACTGGGTGTTTTCTGGCATGGAACAATTTAAAAGTCGTTGTTTCATCCCTTCAGCAATCTGATTGTTGGCAAAATAGATCGTCAGATGGAATACGGTTATCAGCAGAACAATAATGATGATAATGCGCAATAGCTTTCTCATAACTTTTCTCATTCCCAGTTACGGATGACACGTACCGCAAGGGCTATACCCCATAGACAACAATAAATTACGGGAACAGTAAACCTCGCATTTGTTAGATTCCTTCATTTGTCCGACCCCTGAGCATATCGGATAATGGAATTTGCCTTTGCTGATGTTCAGGATATACGTGTCTGCGTCTTCAAAAAACAGATCATATAAACGATCAAAGGAAGAAGAAGCTTGGCCTATATCTCCGCTGCCGTGGAAGTATGCATACACAGTATCGGCATCGTTTGCCAGCGAAGGTGACAAGCCTGGATTGTTAAAAGAAGAAGCTGAACTACAAATGAGCATCATGAGAATGATGGTTGCGACAAACAGCTTTTTCATGTACTGCTCCTTTTTCCTTTAGTTGATTTAGCGTGCCTTTTCGTGTGAAAGTGTAAGTCACTTTCCCGAAAGATGTGATTTCATACACCAAATGACCGATACTATGGCACGTGAGGGATCATCAATTGATCTTCTTGAGAAAAAAGTATTCTGAATAACCATCCTCGGTATTATCATAATGGCCGACAGATTTGTAGCCCAATGCTTCGTAAAACTCTTTTCCCTGCCAATTGAAGGTATCAAGCCTGATTGTGTTAACACCCATTGCGCGCGCTCGCGTTTCCATCTCACGGATCAGCCTTGCGCCGATGCCTTTTCTTCTGTATTCTTCATCAACAAAAACGGTAGACACATAGAGGATTTTGAATGCAGTAATGCAAGCGTCCAGTCCTGCGATCAGTTTTCCGTTTTCTTCAATACCAATCTGGATGCTGCCATCCATTTTATAAGTGATGTGGTCTTCGTCAAATGTGCTAAGCCTTGTTTCGATATCTTCAACCTGTTCTTCGTTCAAGTCTATGATTATCATAATTGCTCCCAAAGTGATTTTATTTCGAGATAATTGAAGGAACTATAAAAATGAGTGAAACCGAACTTAAAAAATATGCAAAAAACGCCTGACTGATACTTGATTTTTATGCATAACAGGTTACTCTGCGCACATATATGTCAATCCAGTATCAACACAGTATTGCTCGGCATAGCTGCTGGGAGTGACAGTAACGGTCAGGTTTGGGCAACGGAAAAACGCATTCTCGCCGATGTCGCTGACGCTGGACGGGAGACTTACGCTGCGCAGCCCGGTGCAGTAGGCGAAAACATCCGGAGTTCAGTGCTGGATCTGCGCGTTGGATTCCCGCATCATGCGCTCGAGAACGGGAGGCAGAATGCGAACGGCTTCCCGCATCAGATCGTGGTCGAAGTTTTCCGCTGCGCGGGACGCGGCGTCCAGGAGCATCGGGGTTTCCTTTCCGGGTCTGCAGGCGGGCCAGGCGGGGAGGGCGGCGCAGGCGGGGTTCCCGCTCCGGGCAAAAGCCAGCAGCGCGCCGAAGGCTTGCGACTGGACCTTCCGGGACAGGTCCGGATCCTTCTGCGGCCCGTTAGGATATTCCACCAAATCAATATTGTTGAAGAAATAAGGAATATCGCTGCAGTGCCAGGGAGTGCAGCCGCCGTCGATGGGCTGATCCATATTGAAGAGGTAGGACCAGGTGCAGCTGTTGAGGGCGGAACGCTTTTCAAGATAGTCGATTTCCGGCGCACGGAAAATGAAATCAAGCCGCAGCACGTCTGAAAGCGGGCGCTCGGGATAGGCTCTGCGGAACAGAGGCAGAAGCACGTCGGCCTCGCTGTCTCCCAGGAGCTTCCGAAGAACCTTTTCCTGCTCTTTTTCCGGAGACTGCCGGTCAATGGGCGGCGGGGCGAAGGAAGCGAATTCCCCGAAGACGCTGCCCACCAGCAGCGGGATTTTTGCCGTTTCCGGCCGGAAACCGACCTTCAGCGGATCTCCCAGGTAGAAGGCGTTGGGATGAGGGGCACCGCCGGTGTATTTTCCCGCGGCGCGGAACGCGGGACGAAGCTTCAGATAGGCCCGGGCCAGCAGCCTGTAGTCCGCGGTTTCCATTTCCTTCACTGATTTCAGCCCCAGCTCCGTCATCATGGCTTCGGCGAGTTCCTTTCCGCTGCCCGCGGCGTCGGCCAGCACCGGCCCGATGACGCCGCTCATGACGACACCCCCGGCAAACAGGCCGTCCGCCGCGGGAGACTGGAGCAGGGTCGTGACCTTGGCGCCGCCGCCGGACTGGCCGAACACGGTGACGCGGTCCGGATCGCCTCCGAAGGCGGCAATATTGTCATGAATCCACCGCAGGGCGGCGATAATATCGTCTCCGCCGGCGTTGCCGGAATTCGCGTATTCCTCTCCGAAATCCGAAAGATCGAAGTAACCCAGAATGTTCAGCCGGTGGTTGATGGAGATCACCACAGCGTCTCCGCAGCGGCTGAGACCGGCGCCGTCGTAAGCGATCTGCTCAATGGAAGAGCCGGCTTCATAGCCGCCGCCGTGCAGCCACACCAGCACAGGACGCTTTGCGCCGTCCGCGGCGGGCGTCCAGATGTTCAGATTCAGACAGTCTTCATCCATGGGCCAGAAGCGGTGCGGTACTTTCAGCTCACCCCGGGGCCGGTCGTTGGTCAGCAGCGGACAGACATAACCGTAATTGGACGCGTCGAAAATCCCCTGCCGGGGTTCCGGCGCTTCCGGAGCGTGAAAGCGCTTCGCGGCGGCATAGGGAATTCCCTTGAAAACCAGGAGACCGTCGCAGGCGTACCCCTGAACCGGGCCCTGTTCGGTCTGGACGAGGGCGGTATCCGCATCGTGCCGGAAGGTGCTGAACATGGGATCAAACCTCCTTTTATTCCGTTGTTTCTGCCTCGGACTGAAATGATTGTATCCCGGGCAGCGCAGGATGTCAATGGAATTACGGGTCCAGGGTGAAAAGCAGCAGGGAGCGGGTCAGATCGGAGAGCTCCCCGCTCAGGCGCCGCGGCAGGGTAACTACGTACAGGCCGGTGTCGGTTGCGGTGTGGACGCGCACGGATTCCGCGTTTTCCATGCGTACGGAGGCGGAACCGAACAGCGCCGGACCGGCGATTTGGCTGAAGTGGTAGTCCCCGCCCTCCAGCAGGGATAAAGCGGAGGCGGGATAGATGCTTTCCAGCGTCATGGGATCGCCGGAGGGCGTCAGCCAGCGCAGGGTGACGATCCGCCCGAATCCTCCGTCCAGGGCGGTATCGGCAGAGGTTCCGGAGACAAAGGTCATACCGGAACCGCTCATAAAGCTCATGACAGGCGCCGGGAAGGAAGAAAGCAGTTCCGCGATGCCGGCTTCCGCGGATACATTGACCGCGGGAGAACCTGAAAGCAGGGGCTGCGGATCGGGCTCGGGGGAATCGTCGGAGGATGGCCGCGAAAGAATCAGCGCCAGCGCGGCAAGAGCCAGCAGAACCAGCGTAATCAGGGCGCCCAGCAGGCGCAGCAAAAACCGGGGAAACTTCCGCTCCTTTTTTCCCTGCTTTTTCCCCTGATCCCTGTTCATAACGGCTCTCCTTTCCGCCCGATGCAAGAATCAGGCGTTCTGTTTCGTTATGATATCAGGTGAGCAGGGGGGCTGTCAAACGCCGGAATCGCCGGGGAACCTTGCCCATACGGGATTTTTGATGTAAAATACAGCATTGAGCTGCGAAAGGAGGATTTCGCATGTTTCGCAAATGGATATGCCTGCTGTCGGCGGTTCTGCTGAGCGTAACGCTGTGCGGGGGAGCCCGCGCGGAAGGAATAACGGTGGAAAACCGGCGGCTGGAAATGGGAGAGAGCGCGGTATCCTATCCCGTGCTCGGAGGAATGGAAGACACGGCCCTGCAGGAAGCCGTGAACCGGCAGATCGCCGGCGACGGAAAATTCCCGGAATACCTGGCCCGGATGAGCCAGCTGCTTTCCGGAGGCAGCCTGCAGGTAACCTGGACCGGCGGCGTCATGGGAGACGTGTTCAGCTGCGCAGTAGCGGCGGAAGGCGCTGTGGAAAGCCTTCGGCCCGGCTATGTCTGGACCTGGAGCAACGTGGATCTGCTGGACGGACATGAGATCGTTTTTTCCGAGCTGTTTACCGATGAGGAGGCGGCCCGGGCGGCGCTGGAGGAAATTCTGGAATGGGACGTGGCGCCGGAGCTGAGCGCGCATCTGCTGAACAGCGAGCTGGTGCCGCTGCCGGAGGGATTTTTTCTGGAACGCAGCGGGCTGACGCTGCTGTATCCGCTGGAACAGCTCAGTACGCTTCACGACCGGGCCGGCGCGGTCCGGATCGGCTGGAACGAGATCCGGGACATGCTGAACCTGGAGGAAGGAAGCATTCTGAGCCGGATCGGCGCGGGGGACATGGTGGAACTGACAGAAGCTTCCGGCGCGGAGATTGCCCGGATGACGGAGGAAGGCGCGCTGCCGGATATTCCGGTGACTCTGGGGGATTCCCTGAAGGAGCTTACGGACCGCGCCGGGCTGCTGATCGATCCGGATATCTATGACGGCGGCCGCATGTTCTCCCTGGAAGGGGCGGCGTTCCGGGACGTATTCCTGCTGACGGATTACCTGAGCGAGCGCTGGGACGACAGCCGGGTCAGCGGAATCCGGATGGACCGGGGGTGCGTGTTCGGCCTGTGCGTGGGCAGCACCCGCCGGGAGGAGTGGCGTGCTGTGCTCGGAGAACCGGAGAACAGCGTGATTTTTGACGGCGAGCGGGCGGAAGCCGGACGGACGGTGCCGGGCAGCTGCGACTATTACCGTTTCGGAGAACACCAGCTGCGGCTGCACTGTGACGAAGACGGCGTGCTGACCAGCGTGATCCTGACGGAATAACAGAGAGAACAGGGAGGAAGCAATGGCTCAGAGGAGCTCGAAACAACGGAAAAAAGCGCCGGTCTACAGCATGGACACCATCATGCTGCGCTACGCGGGAGGCCTGGCTCTGATCGCTTTGGGCGCGGTGATCTTTATGGCGGTGGATCTGGGCGTCCAGGGCTATGCTTTTCAGGGGCTGCGGGGAGTCTGCTGCGGCCTTTGCGGCAGCCTGGCGAAGGTTTTGCCCGTGATCCCGCTGTGGGCGGGTATTCTGGTGATCTGGTCCACCCAGCGGAAAGCGCCTGTGCGGCCATGGGCCTGGGCTTCGCTTGCCTTTTTGGGCATCTGCACTTTTGTTGTGCTGGTGACGAGAACCAACGCACGCCAGGATTATTTCATCTATTTATCTGCCTCCGGCAGCCGGAACGACTGGGGCAGCATGATTCACGCCGCTTACGAGAACTGTGCTGAGCGGCAGTGGAGCGGAGGAGCGCTGGGGGCGGTGCTGGCCTGGCCGCTGTGGCGGTATCTGGGTACCTTCCTGGGAGCGGCGATCGTTTTCCTGCTTACGGTTTGCTGCGGCCTGATGGCCGCCGGCCTGACGCCGTCGCGGATCAGGGCGCTGCTTTCCGGGCAGGGACTGAAGAACCGGGAACAGCGCCAGGCCCGGCAGGCGGAGGAGGATGCCCGCCGGCTGGAGTGGCAGCAGCAGCAGGAAATGGCGCGGCAGCAGCAGATGTATATCCTGCAGCAACAGCAAATGCAGCAGCAGATGCAGCAACAGCAGATGCAGCAGCAGGCGCCCATGCAGCCTTCGCAGCGCGTGCCGCAACAGGCCGGATGGCCGCAGCAGCCGGTTCGGGCTGATTCCCGGACGAGCCGGCAGCCGACAGCCACCGGTGTGGAAGCGTGGCAGGAGCAGTACACGGCGCAGCAGACGCCGGTACAGGCAGAAAGCAGAATTTTCGGCAAAAAGAAAGCTCCCGCGGCGGAGGAGGAGAAACAGCCGCGGCTCAGCAGACTGTTCCCGAAGAAGGAAAAGAACGACGGCCTTTCGGATCAGCCCATACAGCCCGTTCGCAAGCCCGTTGTCCGGCCGGCCGCGTATCAGAACTCCGGGGAAGAGACGGAGACCGGCCGGCAGAAGGATCCGCGGGACACATACCGCAGGCCGGAGGACCGGGGGAACGCCGGACGGAAAACGGCGGACGACCGGGCGGCGGAACAGGATGAATCCCGGCAGCCGGAGGAAAAGCGGCGCGGCTGGGAGGAGCCGGAGGAGATTCGCAGACCCGAACCCAGAGCGGTAAGCAGAGAAGAGAAGACAAAGGAACAGCCGGAAGCATTCAGCCGGAGGACGATCCGGCAGGAAGAGGAGGAAAAGAAGCCGGAACAGCCGGAGACGGCCGTCAGGAAACCGGAATCCGTTTCCGTGCCGAAGGTGCAGGAGAAGATCCGGAACGACGCGTACAAGCCGGATCTGAAACTGCCTCCGAAGGAGCAGGAGGAAGAAGAGGACGCCTGGGTTTCCGTCCCCTACAACACGCCGCGCATTACCAACCTGAGCGCGAAAAAGGAGCTGCCTGAGAACACGGCGGAGGAGGACGCCATGCGCTCCGCCCGGCTGGAGGAGACGCTGGCCAGCTTCCGGGTGCAGGCCCAGGTGGTCAACGTGACGCACGGTCCCGCCATTTCCCGGTTCGAGCTGGAGCTGGCTCCCGGAACCAAGGTGAACAAGGTTTCCGAGCTGGAAAAAGATATCGCCTACGGCATGGAGGCGACTTCCGTGCGCATCGAGGCGCCGATTCCGGGCAAGAGCCTGGTGGGCGTAGAGGTGCCCAACCGCAAGGTGGCTAAGGTGACCCTGCGGGAGGTGCTGGAAAGCGACAAAATGCAGAATGCCCGGTCCGTGCTGACGGTGGCGCTGGGCAAGGATATCGCCGGAACGCCCATCGTGTGTGACCTGGCAAAGATGCCCCATATGCTGATCGCCGGCCAGACCGGCAGCGGGAAATCCGTCTGTATCAACGCGATTATCAACAGCCTGCTGTACCGCGCCGGCCCGGAGGAAGTTCGCCTGATTCTGGTGGACCCGAAGGTGGTGGAGCTGCAGTGCTACAACGGCATTCCGCATCTGCTGATCCCTGTGGTGAACGACCCGCGAAAAGCCGCGGCGGCGCTGGCCTGGGCTGTGGCGGAAATGATGGAGCGCTACGACAAATTCGCGGAGCGCAGGGTCCGGAATCTGGACGGATATAACGCGGTGCTGCGGCCGGATGAAAAGCCCATGGCCCGCATCGTGATCATCATCGACGAACTGGCGGACCTGATGATGGTCTGCAAGAAGGATGTGGAAGAATACATCTGCCGGCTGACGCAGCTGGCCCGGGCGGCGGGCATCCATCTGATCGTCGCGACACAGCGGCCTTCGGTGGACGTCATTACCGGCCTGATCAAAGCCAATATTCCCAGCCGGATCGCCTTCAAGACAGCCAGCTCGGTGGACAGCCGGACGATCCTGGACCGGAACGGCTCCGAACAGCTGCTGGGCTGGGGCGACATGCTGTACCTGCCTACCGGTTCCTTCGCGCCGACCCGGGTACAGGGCTGCTTCCTCAGCGACGAGGAAGTCAACGCCGTGGTGGCGGACGTGCGGACGAACAATCCCAGCACCTACGACCAGGATATTCTGGACAAGCTGGACGAGCTGGCCAACGGCGGCAGCGCGGAAGGCACGGGAGCGGACATGATCGGCGGTTCCGCGGACATGGGCGGCAGCGACCGGGGCCTGTTTGAGCAGGCGGTGGAGCTGGCGATCGCGGACGGGCAGATTTCCACCAGTACCCTGCAGCGGAGACTGAAAATCGGTTACGCCCGGGCCGGAAGGCTGACGGACGAGATGGAGGAACGGGGCATCGTGGCGGCGAAGGACGGCAGCAAGCCCCGGAAGTGCCTGATTACGCGGGAAGAATGGGAAGAGCTCCGGAAGACGACGGAAGGAATGACGTAAACCCATGACAAACATGATCGATTATCTGGTGTGGCGGGGGGATTTCACCCTGGAGCAGACACCCTGGTGCGCCATTGACGCGCTGATCGCGGCCAGCCTGAGCTACCTGAATTTTCACGGGATGGATAACGCGGCCGGATGGACGCTGTCGGAAGCGAAGCGGATCGATCTTCTGCAGAAGGATCCGGGAAGCCCCACCTTTCCGAACCGGGAGAGGATGTTCGAGGTCATGGCGGACTGCGCCCGCTTCTCGGAATGCCGGATGCATCACTTTATCGCCCTGACGGATCCGGAGCGGGAAATGCAGTTTTCCGCCATGTGCCTGGATCTGCCGGACGGAACCATGGCGGTGGCGTTCCGGGGCACGGACAATACCCTGGTGGGCTGGAAGGAAGACTTCAACATGGCGTATCAGCCCGTCGTGCCGGCCCAGGAGGCGGCTGCCTATTACCTGAAGCGGGCGGCGGAGATCAATGACCGTCCTCTGCGGCTCGTGGGCCACAGCAAGGGCGGAAACCTGTCGGTGTACGCGGCGACCTGCGCGGCGGAAGCGGTGCAGAACCGGATTCAGGAGATCTATTCCTTTGACGGGCCCGGCCTGTGCCGGGAAATGGCAGAAAACCCGGGATACGCGAAAATCCGGGAGAAGATCCGCTCCTATATTCCCCAGACCAGCATTATCGGGATGCTGATGGAGTATTACAGGCCTTATACAGTGGTGCGGTCGAGCGCGTCCGGCATCAGCCAGCACGATCCCATGACCTGGGAGGTGTACGGCCCCCGGTTCGTGGAGCTGGAGAAGGTGGATCAGTCCGCGATGGTCATCTGCGAAACGCTGCACGAGATGCTGGAAAACAGCCCGCCGGAGGAACGGGGGATTTTTGTGGAAACGCTGTTCCGCTATCTGGAATCCACCAAAGCCACCCGGATGAGCGAAGTGACGAGAGAGAAGCTGAAGAGCCTGGTGGCGATCATGGGGAACCGGAAGGGAATCAGCCCGGAAACCCGCAGAGTGTTCAACCGGCTGGTGGCCCAGACGGTGGCCCTCGGCTTCGGCAATGTGGTGGAAATGGTCCGGAACCGGCGGGAGCCTGAAACCGGAGCACAGACTGTTCCGGAGGCGGCGCCGGAAGCGGCGCAGGAGGCTCCGGAGGAACCGGAGAATGACAGCAAGGCGTAGCGCAAAGCTGCGCTTTTTTTGCATTTGCTCGGATTTTTGTTTCTTTTGCGGGCAAAACCTGTTATACTCTTGCGGGCGGAAATTCCGCACCATTCTTTGAGCGGACGGGGGAGAACGGATGAGAACTGTCGGAACCGTATCAAGAGGCGTCAGGCTTCCCATTGTGAAGCAGGGAGAGGACCTGGTTCAGATTGTGACGGACGCTGTGACCGCGATGGCGGAGGAGCAGCGCATCGCCTTCCACGAGAAGGACGTGGTGGCGGTGACGGAATCGGTGGTAGCCCGGGTGCAGGGTAACTATGTCACGGTGGAGGAGATCGCGGAGGATTGCCGGGCCAAGTTCGGGACGGACGAAATCGGCATCGTGTTCCCGATTCTCAGCCGCAACCGGATCGCGATCTGCCTGAAGGGCTTCGCGAAGGCTTTCAAAAAGGCGTATATCCTGATGAGCTATCCGTCCGACGAGGTGGGCAATCATCTGTTCGACGAGGATCTGCTGGACGAGAAAGGCGTCAACCCTTACTCCGACGTGCTGGACGAAGCGCGGTATCGGGAGCTGTTCGGCTATGAAAAGCACCGTTTCACCGGCGTGGACTATATTGAATACTACAAGGAGCTGTTCCGGGCGGAGGGCTGCGAGACCGAGTTCGTCTTCGCCAACGACTGCCGGGCGATCCTGAAATATACGAAGCAGGTGCTGTGCTGTGACATTCACACCCGGGAGCGTTCCCGGCGGCGGCTGCTGGCTGCCGGCGCGGAAAAGGCGCTGACCATGGCTGACCTGATGAACGCTCCGGTGAACGGAAGCGGATACAACAAGCAGTACGGACTGTACGGGTCCAACAAGGCGACCGAGACGACCGTCAAGCTCTTTCCGCGGGACTGTGAAACCTTTGTCAGCGCGCTGCAGGAGAGCCTGAAGCAGGCGACCGGCGTGGAAATGAACTGCATGATTTACGGCGACGGCGCCTTCAAGGATCCCGTGGGCAAGATCTGGGAGCTGGCGGACCCGGTGGTCAGCCCCGCTTTTACCCGCGGCCTGAGCGGAACGCCCAACGAGCTGAAGCTGAAGTACCTGGCGGACAACGATTTCAGCGACCTGAAGGGCGAGGAACTGAGCGTCGCCATGAAGGAAGCGATCCGGCAGAAGCAGGGCAGCCTGGTAGGCCAGATGGCTTCCGAAGGCACTACGCCCCGCCAGCTGACGGATCTGCTGGGATCCCTGAGCGATCTGACCTCCGGCTCCGGAGACAAGGGAACGCCGGTGGTGTTTATTCAGGGATATTTCGATACCTACGCGGAACAGTAATCACACAATCTGCGCGGCCCGTTTTCCGGGCCGCGCAGGTTATGAACCGACAGGACGGAGGACAGCTGGAACATGGCGGGTGAAAAAGGCGGAACCCTGATTCGAAACGAGGGGGCTTTTTTCCTCTTTCCCGGCTTCTGTGACGTGCATGTGCACTTCAGGGAGCCGGGTTTTTCATACAAGGAAACGATTCTGACCGGAAGCCGGGCAGCGGTCCGGGGCGGGTATACCGCGGTCTGCGCCATGCCGAACCTGAACCCGGTGCCGGACAGCCCGGAGCATCTGCGGGCAGAGGAGGAAGCGATTGCCGCGGCGGGAGACCTCGTGACGGTCTATCCCTACGGGGCGCTGACTGTGGGGGAGAAAGGGCAGGAGCCCGCGAAGCTGGAAGCGCTGGCGCCCCGGGTGATCGCCTTTTCGGATGACGGAAAGGGCGTGCAGAGCGAAAGCATGATGCGCTCCCTGATGGAGCGGTGCAAAAAGCTGGGCAGGGTGCTGGCGGCGCACTGTGAGGACGAACGCCTGGTCCGGGGCGGATATATCCACGACGGAACCTACGCAGCGGCCCACGGCCACCGGGGGATCTGCTCCGAGAGCGAGTGGGGGCCGGTGGCCCGGGATCTGCGCCTGGCCCGGGAAACGGGCTGCGCCTATCATGTGTGCCACATCAGCTGCCGGGAAACGGCGGAGCTGATCCGGCAGGCGAAGCGGGAAGGCGTGGACGTGACCTGCGAAACCGCGCCGCATTATCTGCTGCTGGACGAGAACGATCTGGAGGAGGACGGGCGCTTCCGGATGAACCCGCCCCTGCGGAGCAGGGAGGACCGGGAGGCGCTGGTGGAGGCGCTGCTGGACGGAACGATTGACATGATTGCCACGGACCATGCGCCGCACAGCGCGGAGGAAAAAAGCCGCGGGCTGGCGGGCAGCGCCTTCGGCGTCGTCGGTCTGGAATGCGCCTTTCCCGCGCTGTATACCGGCCTGGTGCGGACGGGCATTCTGCCGCTGGAGCGGCTGGCTGAGCTTCTTACGACGGCGCCGCGAAAACGGTTCGGGATTCCCCGGGAGGAAGGGGATACCTGCCTCTGGGATCTGAGCCGGGAGTACGTACTGGATCCGGAGGAGTTTCTCTCTCTGGGCAGGGCGACGCCCTTTGCCGGGCGGAAGCTCTGGGGCAGATGCCTGCGGACCACACACCGGGGGAAAACGGTATACGAGGAAAACAGCGCGGTATAAAGGACTGCCGATTGGCTGAGGGCAAACCGGCAGAAAACGAGAACAAAGAGATCGGAAGGAGAAGAACATGGCGAAGCGGACGGATATCCAGAAGGTACTGATTATCGGCAGCGGCCCCATTGTGATCGGTCAGGCGGCGGAGTTTGACTATGCGGGAACCCAGGCGTGCCTGGCTCTGAAGGAAGAGGGGTACGAGGTGGTGCTGTGCAACTCGAACCCTGCGACCATCATGACGGATACCGCCATTGCGGACAAGGTCTATATGGAGCCCCTGACCCTGGAGTTCGTGGCCCGGATCCTGCGCTATGAGCGGCCGGACGCCATCGTGCCGGGCATCGGCGGGCAGACGGGGCTGAACCTGGCCATGCAGCTGGACCGCAAGGGCGTACTCCGGGAATGCGGCGTGGAGCTGCTGGGAACCCCCGCCTCCAGTATCGAGCGGGCGGAGGACCGGGAGCTGTTCAAGGAGATGTGCGAGAGCATCGGGGAACCGGTGATTCCCTCTCAGATCACCTATTCCCTGGAGGAGGCCCGGAAAGCGGCGGCGGAAATCGGGTATCCCGTGGTGCTGCGGCCGGCCTTCACCCTGGGCGGCACCGGCGGCGGCTTTGCCAACAACGAGGAGGAGCTGACAGAGATCGGCACCAACGCCTTCCGCCTGAGCCCGGTGCACCAGGTGCTGGTGGAAAAGAGTGTCCGGGGCTACAAGGAAATCGAGTTCGAGGTCATGCGGGACAGCAACGACACGGCGATCACGATCTGCGGCATGGAAAACGTGGATCCCGTGGGCGTGCATACCGGGGACAGCGTGGTGGTGGCCCCGATCCTGAGCCTGTCCGACGCGGACCTGAAAATGCTGAACGACAGCGCCATCAAAATCATCCGGGAGCTGAAGATCGAGGGCGGCTGCAACGTGCAGTTCGCGCTGGACCCGGAAAGCAGCAAATACTATCTGATCGAGGTCAATCCCCGGGTCAGCCGTTCTTCCGCCCTGGCCAGCAAGGCCAGCGGCTATCCCATCGCCCGGGTTACGGCCAAGATCGCCCTGGGCATGCTGCTGGAGGAAATCCCGGTGGCCGGCGGCACCGCGGCCATGGAGCCGAGCCTGGACTATATCGTCGCCAAGTTCCCCCGCTTCCCCTTTGACAAGTTTACCGCCGCGTCCAACGCGCTGGGCACGCAGATGAAGGCCACCGGCGAGGTGATGGGCATCGGAAGCAACCTGGAGGAGTGCATGCTCAAGAGCGTGCGCAGCCTGGAGACCGGGGTCTGCCACCTGCGCCTGCCGCGGTTCGACACGATGGAAACCGGAGAGCTGCGGGAATATGTGAAGGAATTCCGGGCGGATACGCTGTACGCTGTGGCGGAGTTGCTGCGCCGCGGAGAGAGCATCGAAAGCCTGCACCGGAGCACTATGATCACGGAGATCTTCCTGGAGAGCATCCGGAAGATCACGGAGATGGAAAAACGGCTGAAGGCGGAGCCCGGCAGCGTGGCGCTGCTCCGGGAGGCCAAGGCCATGGGCTTCGGGGATCAGGAAATCGGTCTGCTGTGGGATCGGCCGGAACGGGAGATTTACGACCTGCGGAAGGCGGAGGGGATCACACCGGTGTTCCGCATGGTGGATACCCTGCATACCGGCAAGTATATCGCCTATCTCTACTCCAGCTACAGCGGCCGGAACGACTCCATCCACACGGACAAGAAAAAGATCGTGGTGCTGGGCGCCGGCCCCATCCGCATCGGCCAGGGCGTGGAGTTCGACTACTCCACGGTGCACGCGGTGCAGACCATCCGTCGGGCTGGGTACGAGGCGATCATCATCAACAACAATCCGGAAACCGTATCCACGGACTATACGACCTCGGACAAGTTGTATTTCGAGCCCCTGACGCCTGAGGACGTGATGGCGATCATCGACTTTGAACAGCCTGAAGGCGTGATTGCCACGCTGGGCGGTCAGACGGCCATCAACCTGGCGCAGCCGCTGATGGACCGCGGCGTGCGGATGATCGGCACGGACTGCGCGGCCATCGAACGGGCGGAGAACCGGGACAGCTTTGAGAAGATTCTGCTGGAGCTGAACATTCCCCAGCCCCGGGGCCAGGCGGTGACCCGAATCGAGGACGGCGTGCGGGCAGCGGAGGAGATCGGCTATCCGGTGCTGGTGCGTCCGAGCTTTGTGCTGGGCGGCCGGGCGATGCAGATCGTGGCTAATGAGGATCAGCTGCGGCATTATCTGAAGACCGCCGTGGAAATCGACGAGGACAAGCCGGTGCTGGTGGACAAATATATCCGTGGCAAGGAAGTGGAAGTGGACGCCATCTGCGACGGCCGGGACGTGTTCGTGCCCGGGATTATGGAGCTGGTGGAACGCACGGGTATCCACTCCGGCGACTCCATCTCTGTGTATCCCGCCTTCTCCATTTCCAACCGGGTGAAGGGGATTATCCTGCAGTACGCGAAAAAGCTGGGCCTGGGTATCGGGATCGTGGGCCTGTACAACATTCAGTTCATCGTGGACGGGAACGAGGATGTGTATATCATCGAGGTGAATCCGCGGTCCAGCCGCACGGTGCCCTTCCTGAGCAAGGCTACGGGCTGGTCCCTGGCGGACATCGCCACGGAAGTCATCCTGGGAAAGAGTCTGAAGGAGCAGGGCTTCTTTGACCTGTATCCGGAGGAGAAGAAACGGTACTACGTCAAGGTGCCGGTGTTCAGCTTCAACAAGATCAAGGGCCTGGACGCCTATCTGAGCCCGGAGATGAAATCCACCGGCGAAGCCATCGGCTATGACGACAAGCTGAACCGCGCGCTCTTCAAGGCGCTGCAGGCGGCCGGCATGCGGCTGCAGAACTACGGAACGGTGCTGGCCACCATCGCCGACCGCGACAAGCAGGAAGCCCTGGAGCTGATCCGCCGCTTCTATAACCTGGGCTTCAACATCGAGGCGACCTCCGGCACGGCCCGGTTCCTGAAGGAGCATGGGATCCGTACCCGTACGCTGAAGAAGATCAGCGACGGGAGCGACGAGATTCTCGAGAGCATCCGTCAGGGGCATATCGCCTACATCATCAACACCCGGGAGATCGGCGCCACGGATTCTGAAACCGACGGGCTCCGGATCCGCCGCTGCGCCACGGAAAACAACGCCACGATCTTTACCAGCCTGGATACGGTCCGCGTGCTGCTGGACGTGCTGGAGGAAACCACCCTCACGATTTCCACAATATGATTTTCTGACAGATACTTCGATGCGGAGGAACACACGTGCAGGAATGTGAACTGACAATCCTTGAAAACCGGCCTGTTGCCCGGCAGGTGTTTCAGATGACGCTGAAAGGCGCAGGCCCCTGCCGTCCGGGGCAGTTTGTGAATCTGCTGCTGGACGGGCTGTATCTGCGCCGTCCCATCTCCGTGTTTGACGCGGAGGGGGATCTGCTGCGGATTATTTACAAGACGGTTGGGCGGGGAACGGAGCAGATGAGCAGGCTTCAGCCGGGCGCTGTGCTGAACGCGCTGACAGGGCTTGGAAACGGCTATGACCTGACACCGGCCGGGGATGCGCCGCTGCTGCTGGGCGGCGGGGTCGGCGTGCCGCCCCTGTATCTGCTGGCCCGGAGGCTTCAGGAAAGCGGAAAACAGGTGAAAGCCGTGCTGGGCTTCAATACCCGGGAAGAGGTTTTCGGGGAGGAGGACTTCCGGGCTCTCGGCTGTGAGGTCACTGTGACGACGGCGGACGGAAGCTATGGGAAAAAGGGCTTTGTGACGGACGCTCTGCCGGAGGAGTACAGCTATTTCTACACCTGCGGACCGGAGCCGATGCTTCGGGCAGTGTACCGGACGGCGAAGGGCAGCGGACAGTTCAGCTTTGAGGAACGGATGGGCTGCGGCTTCGGCGCCTGTATGGGATGCAGCTGCAAAACCGTGACCGGCGCGAAGCGGATCTGCCGGGACGGTCCCGTGCTGACGAAGGAGGAAATCCTGTGGAACGACTGAAAACGGAGCTGTGCGGGATCCCTCTGGACAATCCGGTGATTCCGGCCAGCGGCACCTTCGGTTTCGGCTATGAATTTGCCGAACTGTATGACATCAACATCCTGGGAACCTTCTCCTTCAAGGGAACTACCCGGGAACCCCGTTTTGGGAACCCGACGCCCCGGATCGCGGAGTGTCCGGCGGGCATGATCAACGCAGTGGGGCTGCAGAACCCCGGGGTGGAGGCGGTGATCCGGGAGGAGCTGCCGAAGCTGCGGAAGGTATTTCATAAGCCGGTGATGGCCAATGTCAGCGGCTTCAGCGTGGCGGAATACGCGGAGACCTGCGCCATGCTGGCGGAGGAGGAACAGGTGGGCTGGCTGGAGGTGAACGTCAGCTGCCCCAATGTACACGGCGGCGGCATGAGCTTCGGTACGGATCCCGTAGCGGCGGCGGAGGTGACCCGGGCGGTGCGGAAGGTGACCGCGAAACCGGTGATCCTGAAGCTGAGCCCCAATGTGACGGATATCTGTGAGATCGCGAAGGCCTGCGAAGGAGCCGGGGCGGACGGAATCAGCCTGATCAATACCCTGCAGGGAATGCGGATCGATCTGAAAACCCGGCGTCCGGTGCTGGCCAACGTCATGGGCGGCGTCAGCGGGCCGGCGGTGTTCCCGGTGGCCCTGCGCATGGTGTGGCAGGTATGCCGCGCCGTGAAGATTCCCGTGGTGGGCATGGGCGGCGTCAGCAGCCCGGAGGACGTGCTGGAAATGATGATGGCCGGAGCCGCGGCGGTGGAGGTAGGCGCCGCTAATCTGCGGGATCCGTACGCCTGCAAACGGATCATCGAAGGCCTCCCGGCCGCGATGGATAAATATCGTGTTCAGACAATAAAGGAACTTTAATCATCTCTGCGTTGTTTTGATTGGCGATAACAAAGAAGCCGACAGAGGAAATTCAGTCGGCTTCTTTCAGTATCCAGTGGTTTTTATGCTATATGTTCAGTTCATCCAGGGAAGGGGGCTCTTCTTCTGTGTAGGTTTCGTCCTGCAGGGCTCCTATAGTGATGTTTTGCGCGTTACCGTACTGATATTCCTGATCCAGGGTTTCTATGACAGCCCGCAGACGGGTACGAAGCAGATAACCGGAGATGTCCGCGACGCGAAGCAGATCCTCATCTGTATCCATTGGCTGCCAGTCATAAGCCGCGGCGTGATAATCACGAATCCTGTGTATAATCTGGGTAACTTCTTCCTGGGACAGCGGCGCAAGCTGATAGGAATGAATAATCTGATTGATCACACTGAGGATTGGTTCCGGGTCTTCCGGGAAGAGTTCTTCAAGATTCTTCAAGTCATGCTTGCGCTCGATCACTTCTGAGACATAGGAATCTGTAAAGGCAAAAACAGAGAATGTTCGAATTAACCGGTCGTCCGGCATCAGGAAAGGCGCCATATTCCGATAGAAATTCAGGCGCGCTTTTTTAGCCAGCCGACCCATCAGTTCTGCCTCGTCAAAAAGAATGACCCACCCCTGATAGCCCATGATCCGGAAAAACATGCTTAGGAAATCAATATAGTCAATCGTATGCAGTGTTTTGGCAAAAGTTACACGAGGTTTTGCTACTTCATGAAAAGAAGCACGGTAGATTTTTTTCACCTGTTGAGTTGACAGAAAGCTGCCTTCCAGATCCGCCCGAAGCGAAAACTCCGTTTCATCATTGTCCATGTTTTTCAGGTAAGAACGGAAGAGAAAATACAGTTTGTCACAGTTCAGACGATCTTTCGCAAACTCCTGCAGGCTGACCGACTGCGGAGATGTCAGCGTCTGATTACGCATTAAATCCAGAAAACCGGGCTGCTCCCGGCCAGGCAGATAGGTATGGCTGACCAGTGCAGGATACAGTACGTGCAGCTTGTCCATGGGCGTTTCCATGCTCAGCGGGAGCATGGTAACCACCATGTTTCGCTCGTAGGCCATGGACAAGACGGTATTAAGCAGATGGGTTTTTCCCTCGCCGTATCGCCCGCGGATGATCATTCCGGAAGAAGCATCACCACGACTGATTCCATCCAGACGGTTCTGAATGCTCCGCATCAGGTTGGGACGGGCTTCGGAGAAACAGCGCCCAACAGCTCTGGAAGGAATACCGGATCGCATCGCTTCGATGATATGCCGGGCTTCATAATCAGGCATGGGTTTCACCTTCCTTTTCTTCCTTGCCGCTGTCGAATTCCTGCGGATTCGCCAGTCCCATGGCCAGACGCAGTGCCTGTCGTACAAGACCTGTTGCGCCGTACGTCGTATACTTCTCAATCAGTTTTTCTGCTTCTTCATGCGTAATGGCTCTGGGCCAGACAGAAGGAACGTTAGCGGGAATCAGAGCACCAAGCCCGTTTCGGCGCCATAGTGCTTCCGCTGAAATATCCGGGAAAAGCGCAAGCAGTTCCGGTGTCAGGGACGCCACGCGCCGGGTGATTTCGACCAGGGTATCGGCAGAGTATTCCTGCTCTGCCAGTTTATCCAGATTAGCGATATCGGTAAAGGCGTTAAAGCGGGGAGAAACAATTTCATTCTGGATTCGCATCCATAAAGCGGAATAGGATGGAAGGCCGATCTTTTCGTTATCCATGAGCTCCCGGTCGAACGCAAAGACAAAACAGATATTTTTCATGGTGTCAATGTCATCGATCAGCTGACGGATGTTTTCGTAAGTGTTTGTTCGCCGGGCGGGTGTGTATTTCATTTCGTCCAGTCCGGAAAGATTCAGGATGGTTTCCAGATGATCCACGGTAAAGAGGATCCCGGGCCGCCCGCTGAACTGAGTCAGCCAGCAGAGAGAACGGATCAGATGACGCGCGTTGTATTTTGTGATTTTGTAAGCTGCCATTCCCATGGAACGGAGAATCGCGGTTTTTTGGGTTTTATCCCCGTGAATCCAGGAGAACAGGACGGTTCGGGTTTCATCGTCACAGGGAGTGAGCCCGAGAAGATCACCGACCAGCTGAGAGCAGCAAAGACCGAAATTATTATCCAGGGCAGGATTGTTCAGGAAATACTTCCGAAGCAAATCCCGCAATTCACTGCGGGTAATTACGTCGAGCTGACGCTGGGACACCAGGAAATCAGCGATGGATATATCGTTGGGTCGTTCATCCGCGTTGGGTACCAGATCGCGAAGAATATGCTGGGCGCAGTCTTCAAGCAGCTGATCAAGATCGATATGCCGCAGAATTTCCAGATATATTTCCCTGAAGTCATGGAGCATAAACTGCCGGGCGGAACCGTATACAGTGATATAGCCAAGCTGATTTGCACGATGAATCAGCAGATCCAGCAAATGCGTTTTTCCGCTTCCGCTGCGGCCGGTCACGAATTTGATTTTACTTCCCCCATGAGGAATATATTCTTCCAGATAGTGCCTGCACCAGAAGTCGGACAGAAAACCGATTCCGACGGAAAGCTCTTCTGTCACGCAGTTTGCTCCAGCTGCTTCGCTGAGCAAAATATGTTTCAGAATCTCCTGAAGCGTCTGTTCCGGAAGATCCATCCAGGAATGATCAGCCAAAGTGTGCTCCTTTCCGTGCGTACTGAACAGGGTTCAGAATTCGGCACGCCAGATCCTGCTGAAGGACCTCATTCAAGATTGTCGCTGAAAATCGCCAGAGTTGCCAGTAACTGTTCCCGGCCGTTTGCGTCAAGAATGCGAATGGGCTTGATTTTCTTGCCCGGGCCGAGGATCAGATTGCGGCCGTCCTTAAGCCGGACGTAGTGTTTGTTATACAGTCTTGCGATATCATAGGAGAAACTCATGATGTCATATTCCTTGCGTGCGCGCGTGGTAGGAGCGAGATATTTATGGATGGTTGTCAGGGCGATTGCGGTTCCTGCGGGTTTGCCTGAAACGGCCAGAGCTGTCTGATACGCTTCGGCAAGCTCTTTGGCGAAAGTTTCTTCATTAAAAGACGCTTTGTTCAGTTTCTCCTGATTGGTATGGATATATGCCGCAAACCAGGAAGGTCTCGCTGTGGCAACTTTCTTACGGTTAACAGTAATTTCCTGCCGGTCCGCGGAGACTTTGACGGAATACGGGAACATCTCATAGTTGCCGGCATCCAGCGTCTGAACGTCAATCCCTTTTGCCTTACATGCTTCCACCATCTGGTTTTCAAAATCTCCGCTGGTAAAATAGGCCTGGGTGTCAAAAGCGTCATATGCTTCCCGCAGCGCCGCGAGCGCTGTCTGCTGTGCGGAAATATTGGTTTCCATGGCGGTCATGACCTTTCCGAGGTCTGCCAGGTTGCCCGTGTCCGCATCACTGCTTACTTTTTTACCGTTCTTGTCTGCGGCGGAGCAGGCGTCCTTGACGGATTTTACCAGAGGCGCGAGGGTGGCATACAGCTCTTCGTAATTCATAGTGTGTTTCTCCTTCGGCTTTTTCCGATTTGTCCGGCGAAAAACCCGGAAATTCAGTGAACATCGGTGAAAACAAGTATAAACGAATCTGTTTGGAAAAACAAGGTTCTATGGTAGAATATTCGAAGAGTATTCCGGGAAGGGAGGGCCTCCGGTGGAGCTGTACCGATGGCAGAAAGACTGCCTGGAAAAATGGGAAGAAAACGGCTGCAGAGGGATTTTGCATGTTATCACCGGAGCCGGAAAAACCGTGACCGCGCTGGAAGGTGCCCGGCTGCTGGAACAGAAACTGAAAAAGCAAAACCCGGATACCCGGCTGCGTCTCCGGGTGGTTACACCGACTGTTGCCATCGCACGCCAATGGGTTCGGGCTGTAAGAACCGCATTTGAGGATGAAATTCAGAGCGGAGAAAAGCGAGTGGGGCTGTGGTACGGGGAGGAGAAGGATGATCCGGACAGCTTCTGTCTGATCTATGTTGTCAATTCTGCCCGGCATACGCTTTCGGGACATGTGATTCGGGAAATGGAATGTGGGAATCCGGTACTGCTGATTGCGGACGAATGCCATCATTACGGTAGTCCGGAAAACCGGAAAATCTTCGATTTCCGGATGAGTCCCCGGTTCAGGGAAAAGTTGTACTATGCTATAGGCCTTTCCGCGACACCGCAGTGTACATATTTCGAAGAAGAACTGGTGCCCGCATTGGGCCCGGAGATTTATTGGTATCAGCTGCGGGAAGCAATTCAAGAGGGAACGGTGAGCCCCTTCGTGATCTTTCAGATCGATGTTTCTCTGACTGGAGACGAAGCGGAAAAATACGGCACGCTGACTTTGCGGCTGATTAAACTGTATCGGGAATTAATCAGGACGTATCCGTGGCTGCAGGGAGAAACGTTTTTTAAATCTGTTCAGGAATTGGCGGAAAAACAGGATGATCCGGAATCTTTGCCACAGCAATATTTGGATTTGATTAAGGCCCGGCGTGATATATGCATTCATGCCAAAAACCGGCTGAAATGCGCGGCAGAACTGATCAGAAGGAGAAAAGTAACGGATCGGATTATCCTGTTCTGTGAGCGGATTGATCAAGCCAGGGAATTATACAGGGGTCTGCGGGAATTTCTGCCGGTTCAGGCGGGGATCTATCATTCCGAAATGCTGCCGGAAAAGCGCCGGGAAATCCTGCAGGATTTCCGGGATGGGGTAATACGCATTCTGATTGCCTGCAAAGCGCTGGATGAAGGTGTGGACGTTCCGGATGCGGCGATCGGCATCGTGCTGTCTTCCGCGCTGACCGACAGGCAGCGTATTCAACGGCTGGGACGTGTTCTGCGCCGGGCGGCCGGAAAACGCCGGGCAACGCTGTATTATCTTCATGTGGGGGACCGGGCGGACGAGGGGGATTATCTGCCGAATGAAAATGACGGGCAGCCTACGGCGGATCTGATGTACAACGCGCAGTCCAACACCTTTGACTGCTATGAATATTCAGCTCTTGCCCGAACGGCGCTCCAGGCGGCCGGAAAAAAGGGGACAGACAGGAAGCTGCTGCTGGAACTGAGAAAACGCATGGATCAAGGCGTGACGGAAGCAGAGTGGCTCATGCGCCCGGAGGAGTTGGAGAAGGAATTGCGGGAAGTACAGGACAAACAGAGAAGAAATTTTCTGATTGCTATGAAACTCATTGCGCAGGCCCGGGATGAAAGGGAAAAGGAATATGCCGATGCGGAAGCACACGCAAAAGATCTTTGGAATCTCTTGAAGGAAGAAGGCTCTCTGTGATAAGCTGATACAGGCGTAAGTATCTGTCGGCGGAGCCGGATGAGGAGGCAGAAAGATGGGCAAGGACGTGATTATCGCCTGTGACTTTAACGGCGAGGAGCAGACCCTGGCGTTTCTGGACAGGTTTGAGGGGCGGAAACCCTTTGTGAAAATCGGGATGGAGCTGTTCTATTCCGCGGGGCCGGATATCGTGCGCCGGATCAAGGCCCGGGGCCACAGGATTTTTCTGGATCTGAAGCTGCACGATATTCCCAATACGGTGAAAAAGGCCATGGCGGTGCTGCGGGATCTGGACGTGGATCTGTGCAACGTGCACGCTGCCGGAACCGGGCGGATGATGGAAGCCGCGCTGGAGGGGCTGACCCGGCCGGACGGAAGCCGGCCGCTGCTGATCGCGGTGACGCAGCTGACCAGCACGGATCAGGAGGCCCTGGAAAAGGACCTGTGGATTGAGCGGCCCATGGATCAGGTGGTGATGCACTACGCGCTGAATGCGAAGAGGGCCGGCCTGGACGGCGTGGTATGCTCGCCGCTGGAGGCCGGCAAGGTGCATGAAGCCTGCGGCGCTTCCTTTCTGACCGTTACCCCCGGAGTACGGTTCGCGGAGAATGAGGCGGGCGATCAGAAGCGGGTGATGACGCCGGCGGAGGCGAACCGGATCGGGAGCGATTACATCGTGGTGGGCCGGCCGATTACCGCGGCGGCGGATCCCGTCGCGGCGTACGGGCGGTGCCTGCGGGAGTTCACCGGAACTGCGGAATAAGAAAGGGGAATAGATCATGACCAGGACAGAGCTGAACGAGACCATCGCCCGTGATCTGCTGGAGATTCACGCGGTGTTTTTCCGCCCGGAGGAACCCTTCACCTGGGCCAGCGGCATTCAGAGCCCGGTGTACTGCGACAACCGGCTGACCCTGACGGCGCCGGAGGTTCGCGGGCATGTGGAAAACGGGCTTGCGCAGGTAATCCGGGAGGAATACCCGGACGCGGAGGTGCTGATGGGAACCTCCACGGCAGGCATCGCCCACGCGGCCATTACCGCCCACCTGATGAATCTGCCCATGGGCTATGTGCGCTCCGGAGCGAAGGATCACGGCCGGCAGAATCAGATCGAGGGCCGGCTGGATCCGGGACAGAAGGTGGTCGTGGTGGAGGACCTGATTTCCACCGGCGGCAGCGTGCTGGAGGTGGTTGATGTGCTCCGGCAGGCCGGCGCGGAGGTGCTGGGCATTGCCAGCATTTTTACCTACGGTATGAAAAAGGGGCTGGAACGCCTGGCGGCAGCCGGCGTGAAAAACGTGTCCCTGACGAACTTCGACGTGATCGCGAAGGTGGCCGCGGAGCAGGGTTATATCCGGCCGGAGGATATTGCCCGGCTGATTGCCTTCCGGAACAATCCGTCGGATACCGGATGGATGCGCCAGTAAGAGGAAGGATACAGAACATGAAAAGAAGCATCATCGATATCTCCGATCTGACCACGGAGGAGCTGGACCGCCTGATGGACACGGCGGAGGACATCATCGCCCGGCCGGAGGCTTATCAGGACGCCTGCCGGCGGAAGAAGCTGGCGACGCTGTTTTTTGAGCCCAGCACCCGCACCCGGCTGAGCTTCGAGGCTGCCATGTACGAGCTGGGCGGGAACGTGCTCAGCGTGACCGGCGCGGGGACCAGCTCCGCGGCCAAGGGAGAAAGCGTGGCGGACACGGCCAAGACGGTTTCCTGCTACGCGGATATTATCGCGATCCGCCATCCGAAGGAAGGCGCGGCGCAGGTGGCGGCTGTGAACGCTTCCGTTCCGGTGATCAACGCCGGGGACGGCGGCCACTGCCATCCAACGCAGACGCTGGCGGACCTGCTGACCATCCGCCGGGAGAAGGGACGGCTGGGAAATCTGACGGTGGGCCTGTGCGGAGACCTGAAATTCGGCCGTACGGTGCACAGCCTGATCAATGCCCTCAGCCGCTATGAGGGGCTGCGGTTCGTGCTGATCAGCCCGGAGGAGCTGAAGCTGCCCAGCTATGTCAAGAACGACGCCCTGAAGAAGCGGAGTATTCCCTATGAGCAGACCACGGACATGGAGCAGGTAATCGGGGATCTGGATATCCTGTACATGACCCGGGTACAGCGGGAGCGGTTCTTCAATGAGGAGGATTATCTCCGGCTGCGGGACAGCTACATCCTGACCCCGGAAAAGCTGAAGGATGCCCGGAAGGATCTGTCCGTCATGCACCCGCTGCCCCGGGTGAACGAGATCAGCGTGGCGGTGGACGACGATCCGCGGGCCT
>CAMKJS010000042.1 GCA_946413245.1 uncultured Clostridia bacterium | reverse complement strand
GGTAATCCTCAGTTTTCCTGGAATTGCCGAGGTTGAGGTCGATGAATGGAACGATGGATCGCTTATGGATCAAGGGCCTGGAATTCCGAAAGGATATCAAGAAATTGAAGGAGGAAACATCAATGAAAATCGCGTTTATCGGACTGGGAATCATGGGAAAACCGATGGCCAAGAACCTGCTGAAAGCCGGATATGAGCTCCGGGTATACGACCGTAACGCGGCGACGCTGGAAGAGATGAAAGCCGCCGGCGCCACCATCTGCTCCTGCTCCGCTGAAACCGCCGAAGGCGTGGATCTGGTGATCACCATGCTGCCCAACAGCCCCCATGTGAAATCCGTCATGCTGGAGCACGACAAGCTGGCTGAGAAGATGCCGAAGACCGCCACCTTCATCGACTGCTCTTCCATCAATCCCGTGGCCTCCCGCGAGATCGCGGCGAAGCTTGCCGAATACGGCATTGATATGCTGGACGCACCGGTTTCCGGCGGACAGCCAAAGGCTGTGGACGGTACTCTGGCCTTCATGGTAGGCGGCAAGGAAGAAGTGTTCAATAAGTTTAAGCCCGTTCTGGAAGCCATGGGTTCTTCTGTGGTGCTCTGCGGCGACGTCGGCGCCGGCAACGTGACCAAGCTGTGCAACCAGACCATCGTGGCTGTGAACATCGCCGCGCTGGCCGAAGCCCTGCAGATGGGCCAGATGTGCGGCGTGGAACCCGAGAAGATCTTCGAGGCCATCAAGGGCGGCCTGGCCGGCAGCACCGTTATGAACGCCAAGGCTCCCATGATGATGGATCAGAACTTCCAGCCCGGCTTCCGTATCGATCTGCACATCAAAGACCTGACTAATGTGCAGGATGCGGCCAAGGCCGTCGATGCACCGATTCCGCTGACCCAGATGGTGCTGGAGATGATGAAGATCCTGCATCACGACGGCGACGGCGCCTGCGATCATAGCGCGCTGCTGAAGTATTATCAGAAGCTCACCGGCGAAGTGCTGCATCACTGATTGAATTCTACAGGGCGAAGCCTCCGGGCTTCGCCCTGCGTAAAAAGCGACAGGAGAGAAACCATGAAATTCATCTTTGCTCCTGATTCCTTCAAGGGATCCCTGTCCGCTCTGGAGAGCTGCGACATTCTGGAGCGGGTCACCGCCCGGATTTTCCCCGGTACGGAAACCGTATCCGTTCCCGTGGCGGACGGCGGCGAGGGCACCGTGGACGCCCTGCTTCGCGCCATGGGCGGTGAACGGATTCAGACCCGGGTTACCGGCCCCCTGTTTGAGCCGGAAACGGCGGAATGGGGCCTGCTGGCAGACGGGACTGCCGTGATGGAAATGGCCCAGGCCAGCGGTCTCCCATACGTGCCCGCGAATCGGAAGGATCCCCGGAGCGCTACCAGCCTGGGTACCGGCGAGATGATCGCCGCGGCGCTGGAAAAAGGTGTACGTCGGATCCTGATCGGCATCGGCGGCAGCGCCACCAACGATGGCGGCATAGGTATGCTGGCTGCCCTGGGCGCCTGTTTTACAGATGACGCCGGCAACGAAGTAAAGCCTGTCGGCGGAGAAATGATCCGCGTGGCGAAGGCGGACTTCAGCGGGCTGCTGCCGGCCCTGAAGGAAACGGAAATCACCGTGATCTGCGACGTGACAAATCCCCTGCTGGGAGAAAACGGCGCCACCTTCATTTACGGGCCCCAGAAAGGCGCGGTCGGCGCCGTCCGGGACGAACTGGAGGCAGGGATGACGCACTACGCAAAAGTCGTCCATGCCGCCTGCGGCAGAGACATCGCCGGATTCCCCGGCGCCGGCGCAGCCGGCGGCCTGGGGGCGGTGCTGGGCGGCGTGCTGGGCGCCGCGCTGAAGAGTGGGATCGATGCCGTACTGGACGCTGTCCACTTCGAGCAGAAACTGGAAGGCGTATCTCTGGCTGTCACCGGCGAAGGCCGGATCGACGGGCAGAGCGTCCGCTTCGGCAAGGTTCCGGTCGGCGTGGCAAAGCGCTGCGCCACCAAGGGCATTCCGACCGTCGCCATCGTTGGTGGCATCGGAGACGGTGCGGAAGGCCTGTTCGACCTGTGCGAAAGCACGATCCAGACCACCGTATCCGGGCCCATGACCCTGGAAAAGGCCATGGCGGACGCCCCGGCCCTGTACGAATATGCTGCTGAACGGCTGTTGCGCGCCATTCGGATCGGTATGAATCTGAAACTGTAACGACAGAACAGATATGAGCATTCGGAAAAGCAGTGAATAATCTGCATAATCCAAGGAAAAGAAGGGCAAAAGGACGCACAAAAGAGGACCCTCGATCGCTTATGGATCAAGGGCTTGGAATTCCGAAAGGATATGAAAAAAGAAGAGGGAGGATCGGGTATGGACTGGTGGAAAACAAACAACATGCGACTGATTCAGAATAATTTTATTGATCTGAATGCAGGCATGGATGTGGATCGGTGGCTCAGTGATCTGAAATCTTTTGACTGCAATGTCGCGCTGGTTGGTGTCGGCGGCGTTACTTCCTTTTTTCCGACAAAATTGCAGTATCAAGTAGTCAGCACTTATTTGCCTGAAGGAAGGGACCTCATTCGGGAGATCCTGGAAAAATGCCATGCTGCGGGTATCCGTGTGATGGGACGTTTTGATTTCGGACGGGCACATGAAAAATTCTACACTATGCATCCGGAATGGTTTTATCGCTCTGCAGATGGAAGACTGCTGCGTGTGGCGGACACGGTTACGACCTGCATTTGCGGATATTACCAGCAGGAATACGCGCTGGAGATTGTCCGAGAAGCCATGGAACGCTATCCGGAGATTGACGGCATTTTTTTTAACGCCTATGGGTTCACCAGCTGGGACTATTATGGGAACAATTATGGCCCATGCCACTGCGAAAACTGCCAGCGGGCATTCAGGGAATTCGCAGGCTTGGAACTTCCTGCCAACGAGCAGGATCCATCGATGTCTGAATATCTCCGCTTTCAGCGTGAAATGGTTTCCCGTACGCTTCACAGGATGCAGAGCATGATTCGCTCCATAAAGCCTGAAGCATGCTTGTGTACCTATGCCACGGACGGCGTAGATCTCATCAAGAGTGAATCCAATTCTGCCGTGGGACGCCCGCTGCCCTTTATGCTGATGCATTCCTCGTTCAATATGGCGACTACACGACATACATGGCCGAGCCAGCCGCTTGACAACTGTGTCATTAACGCGACCGATCTTCGCTGGCGCTATGCGGGCGTTTCTCCAAACCTGACGCAAATCCGACTGTATGAGAACATCGCTGCCGGCGGTTTCCCGGATTTCTGTATCAACGGTGTCTTTGCAGACTATCCCGATCAGGCCAGTTTAGAACCCGTACGGGAGGTTTACCGGTACCATGCGCAAAACGAGGAGTATTATGGCAGTCTCATCTCCCAGGCCAGACTGGTGGTGCTGCGTACCGACGACGGGCGTTCCGCTCACGATGGTTCTCCGGAACTCTATGGCATCATGAAGGCACTGAAAGAGGAGCATATCCTCTTTGACGTGCAGACCGGAACCAACCTGCTGCAAAATCCCTCACTGCTGGAGCAATACGAGGCTGTACTGGTGCCTGATCTGACCGGCGTGAGCGACGGTTTTCTCCGGATGGCCGGAAAAAGCGGCAAAACAGTGATTGTTTCCGCTGTAAACAAACCGTTGCGTGAATCATGTTGTTCTTTGCTTGGAATCAGGATTGAAAGGGTAGAAAACGACAATAGTGGCGCATACCTCGAAACCAGGCAGAAGGACATCTTCAGGCATTTTTCATGGAAGGACTGGGTGTTTGTGACTGGCGACGTCGGTCTGGTGGACGCTCCCGGTTATGAACAGCTTCTTCCTTATGTTGAAAAAGGGAATTTCGGACCCGCTGAACGAGCCTACGGCTATCGGCGGACTGATCGGGGAACTGTGCTGAAAAAAGGAAATGTGACGTTGATCACCTGGTCCCTCGGCAAGCTGTATCATCAGTATGGCTGTCAGGATCATAAATACATCTTGGCTGACTTGCTGGACGCGTTATGTCCGGCGGTTCGCGTCCTCCGGACGACGGCACATCCGAGTGTGGAACTTTTTTGGGATGACTGTGGGCAGGGGATGCTGTTGCAGGCGCTGAACCTGTCCGGTTTCAACGGAACCACGGCGGAAGCACCGGTTCCCATGGTGAACGTCAGTGTGACTGTGCCGTGTAAAGGGGTGACAGCTTTCCCCCTGACCGAAACCTCTGTGACCCTGTTGGAGGCAGAGGATGGAACTATTGTCACCTTTGACTGCTTGGATCGCTTCGCAGCGACAGTCCTGAAATGAAATCAATCAAAAGTGCCCTCCCGCAGGGATCCGCTTCCGCACGGTCGGAGGAGACAGGGAACCGTCCCCCGGCGCCTTTCAGACGTTATTCAGGATATTCAGGTCACGCAGCAGGGCTATCACGTCGCGCATGTGCTTTTTGCTGAACTTTTTCAGGATATGGTTGGCCTGGGAACGGATGGTGGATTCCTCCACGAAGCGCTGCCGGGCAATATCGCGATAGCTGTAGCCGTCGTTGATCAGCTTCAGTATCTTGTATTCCGCGGTGCTCAGCAGCATCATCACCTGCAGCGCTTCCTGCACCTGGGACTGATTGGCCTGCAGGCGCTGGTATTCCCGGATAAACTTTTTCGCCGCCTGCGGCCGCAGCAGCAGTTCGTTTTCATACACGTCCCGGATCGCGGAGACGATGGCTTCCGGTTCCATGGTTTTGGTGATGAAGTCGGAGGCGCCGGCCTGATATGCCTGAAAGAGATATTCGTCGTTCTCATGGATCGTCAGGACGATGCACCGAATTTCCGGAGCGGCCGCGTGGATGGTGCCGATGGCCTGGATTCCGGCTGTGCGCGTCTCCATCTGAATGTCCATGAGCACCACGTCCGGCTTTTCCCGCAGCACGACTTCCACCGCTTCCCGGCCGGAGGAGGCAGCGGCAGCCACCTGGATGTTTTCGGCTGACTCCGTGATGATATCCTGCAGATATTCCCGGATTTCCTGCATATCGTCCACGATAACCACGCGAATCGTTTTTGCCTGACTCATTTCTTTTTCCCCTTTTCCACCGACGGAAGCATCAGCATGACGGAAGTGTATTCTCCCTTCCGACTGTTGATTTTGATCTGCCCCAGATGGGCGTCGACAACTTTATACACGTAAGGCAGCCCCAGCCCCCAGTTCAGGCGTCCGTTCTTGTTGCTGTAATGGGGCAGGAAGAGCTTCCTTTTTTCCGCGGGCGAGATGCCCACGCCGTTATCGCTGATCATCACCACGATCCAGCGGAAGAAGTACGCGGTGCTGATGCGGATGGCGGGGTGCTCCCGCTGCGCCTTCTGCACCGCCTCCACGGAGTTGTTCAGGATATTGATCAGGGCCTGCGCCAGATGATACCGGTCAAAGTAGCCCGGCGGGCTGTGAAAGACCGAATCGTCGATCCTTACGCTGATATCCTCCGGGAAAAACGTCTTTTCCACGGCGTCCTGAATAATGGTCGACAGATCGTACGGCTTGAATTTGTAATGCTGATCGTTCAGCCGGTCCAGGAGCCGGGCGGTATCGTCCAGGCCGCTGCTGACGAGACGGTCCAGCTTCTGCATTTCCGGCAGCCCGGCAATATCGCTGTGCCTTTTCAGCTTTTCCGTATAAATATGCAGGGTGAACAGCTGATTCTTGTGGGAATGCAGCATATCTCCCAGCGTATTGTTCATCAGTTTCAGATTTTTCTGGATCGTTTTCCCCGGGAAGAGCCGCATGGAAAGATCCAGGCGGAAGGACAGAAGGATGGCCAGGCAGCCGACCATCAGGAACAGCGTGATCATGGGCAGCCACAGATAGATCGTCTGCCTGCCGGCCTGCTGGGTCTCAAAGATCCAGTAGCCGCTCCGGTAGACCTTCTCCGCGGAGATGCTGAAATCGCCGAAATAGAACAGAAGCGCATACCCCGTGTGCTGTACGGCCAGCATCACGGTGAGGGCCACGATGCGCTTGCACAGATAGGGGAGGCGGATGACGCAGGCATAGGCGGTCAGATCGCACACCGGCAGCAGGATCGACGCCAGGGAAAGCGTCTTGTACAGCACGGCGGCCGCCTGCAGCAGCGGATAAAGCGTCGGATGCAGGTGACAGAAAATATAAATCTGATTGGAAACCCGGGGATCGCAGAAAACCAGTGTGATGACCGGCACGGCAAAGATCAGCCGGTGAAGCCATGTTCCGAACTTCCATCCGGCGCGGTACCACCGCAGGCAGGAGTTCAGCTCGAGCGCAAAGAGACAGTTGGAAAGCTGATACAGGAATAATCCCGCGTTCATGAACTGCAGCACCACCGACAGCGGAAAATGCAACCGCTGCACCAGAGAGGTATACATCCGGTAATCCAGTACGTAGAGGGGATTGGTGGTATAGAAATAATAGGTTCCGAACACGCTGACGTGGAAGGCCAGGGCGAACAGGGAAAGGATGCAGCCCAGGGCCATCAGCACGAAAAAGAAGGAATAGCGGTTATGATGGTCAAAAATCAGCAGGATAATGGAGGAAAGCATCAGTATACCGATGGAAAAAAACATGGATTCCTCCTTCCTGCGAAGAAGGAGCGGCGCCGGGGCAACCCGGCGCTGCTCCTGTTACTTGATGCGTAATATTATTCGTCCTGCGGAGCCCAGGACTTGATAGCCGCGATGGAACCGCCCATGTCGCAAAGCTGGGTCTTGATGCAGATGGCGTCGATCAGGTAGCAGCGGCCGGAAGCCTCGGTGGAGGCTTTGGCGCGGATCAGGGCGCTGCGCAGCTCATCAGGGCTGAACACGCGCTCGGCTACGCAGCCGTAGGCTTCGCCCAGTTTGACGTAGTCGATGGTGCCGTCCTGGTTATAGGGCATATCCACCGCGTATTCGAAGCCGTAGCCCTTCTGGTTCTGGCGGATCAGGCCCAGATAGGCGTTGTTTACCACCACGATAATGATGGGCTTCTTAAAGGCGGAGGCTACCGCGATTTCCTCGCCCATGAAAGTCAGGCCGAAGTCGCCCACCACGGTCACGCAGTCGCATTCCGGATGAGCCACCTTCACGCCGAACAGAGCGGGAATCTCGTAGCCCAGCGTGCCGGCGCCGCCGGAGGGAAGATATTTTCCTGCCTTGTTGATGGTCTGCAGCTGGCCGCTCCAGATCTGGGTGATTCCGCAGCCGGAGGTGAAATAGGTTTCGTCGCCGAAGACCTCGTTGACCTCCCGGAACACGCGGTGCGGCATCATGGGGCTGTTCCCGTAATCGGTTTTGCGGGCCAGCTGTTTCCGCAGGGCGGGGATCTCCGCCACGCGCGGCGCGGCGGTCCACTCCCAGCCTTCCGCTTCCTTCAGCAGCGCGTCCACCGCCAGGCCGGCGTCGGAAACGATGGCGAGATCAGGCTCGAACACCATGCCGATCTGGCTGGGCTCGATGTTGATATGGATGAATTTGCGGCCTTCCCGGTAGGTTTTCAGATCGCCAGTGTGGCGGTCGGAGAAGCGGTTGCCGATGGCCAGCACCAGGTCCGAATCCAGCAGGACGCGGTTGCCGATGGGCTGCCCCACCTGGATGCCGGCATGGCCGGCGTTGAGGGGATGCTCCTCGGGGATGCCGCCCTTGGCCTGGTAAGTGGTGATCACGGGCACCTGCAGCTTTTCAGCCAGCGCGACGACCCGGTCGGAGCATTCGCCGATGAAGCAACCGCCGCCCATGATGATGACGGGGGCCTTGCTTTCCCGGATCATTTCCAGCGCCTGACGGATCAGGACCGGATCGGGGGCGGGCTTTTCCACGGGCAGGGGCTGGTAGGCATCGATATCGAAATCGAACTCCGCCTTCTGAATATCCAGCGGCAGCTCCAGCAGCACCGGTCCAGGCCGGCCGGAACGCATCAGCCAGAAGGCTTCCCGCATGATCTCAGGCAGTTTATCGGCTTCCTTCAGGCACCAGGCCTTCTTGGTGACGGTTTTGACGATGTCGGGCATATCCACGCACTGGAAGGGCTCCTGGCGCAGCTGGTTCAGATTCGCCTGGCCCACCACGCACAGCACGGGCATGGAGTCGATAAACGCGGTATAGAGGCCGGTGACGAAATTGGTGGCGCCGGGGCCGGCGGAGCAGATGGCCAGGGCGATTTCATGCTTCGCGCGCTGATAGCCGTCCGCCGCGTGGACGCAGGCTTCCTCATGCCGCATGGTGAAATGCCGGATGGGAGCGTGCTCCAGGTATTTGTAGACCGGGTTGATGGCCGCGCCGGGAATGCCGAACGCGGTGGTAACGCCTTCTTTGGTGATGATTTCCACAAGCGCCTGCGCAACTGTCATTTTCATACTTTTCATCCTTTCTGTTCGTTCTTTCTGCTTTCAGATTGGAGTTTCATTCAGAGCGGCGTTTTGAGAGCGGAGAGCAGGGACTGATTTACGGATTGACCACGTTGACCGGATTGCCGGCCAGATAGGCCTTTACGTTTTCCACCGTGCAGTCCATGATGCGCTGACGGCTTTCCTTCGGGGCCCAGGAGATATGCGGCGTGATAAAGCAGTTCTTCGCTTTCAGCAGGGGATTGTCTCCCCGGATCGGTTCAGAGGACACCACGTCCAGGCCGGCCGCGTACACCTTGCCGCTGTTCAGCGCGTCCGCCAGATCCTGCTCCGCCACCAGCGGACCCCGGGAGTTGTTCAGGATGATGACGCCGTCCTTCATTTTGCTGATGGACGCGGCGTTGATGATCTCCCGGGTGTCGGGGAACAGGGGACAGTGCAGCGCGATCACGTCGGAAGACGCCAGCAGCGTATCCAGATCGGTATACTCGGCGATCTGCCGCCCGCTTTCGCTTTCGGTTTTGCCATACGCCAGAATCTTCATGCCCAGGGCTTTGGCGATGCGCCCGGTCTGCTGCCCGATGCGGCCGAACCCGATAATGCCCATCACCTTATGATCCAGCTCGATCAGCGGGGAATTCCAGTAACAGAAGTCCGGGGATTTTTCCCAGTCCCCCCGGTGCACGCTTTCGCTGTGATCGGCTACGTGGTGGCAGATCTCCAGCAGCATGGCGATGGCGAACTGCGCCACAGAGGCGGTACCGTAGGTCGGCACGTTGGAAACGGGGATGCCCTTCTCCCGGGCATAAGCCACGTCCACCACGTTATAGCCGGTGGCCAGCACCGCGATATAGCGGATGGAAGGGCAGGCGTCCAGAATGCGCGAGGTCAGGGGCGTCTTGTTGGTGATGACCACCTCGGCGTCTCCGATCCGGTCAATGGCCTCCTGCTCGTCGGTCAGGCTCGTCCTGTCATACACCGTCAGCCCGCCCAGCGCCGCCAGCGCTTCCCAGCTCAGGTCGCCGGGATTCTCAGTATATCCGTCCAGGATTACGATCTTCATACAATCAATCCTCCAGCATCGCCCAGGCGCGGTTCAGCACCCGCTTCGTATTGGCCAGCACGATTCCTTCGTCCTCTCCGGGACGCAGCGTCACTTCCATGGAGAGGACATAGGGATCCTCCGCGTTGAAGAAGCCTTCCTCCTTCAGCACCCGCAGATAGTCCAGCAGCTCCGGCGTATCGTTAGCGCTTTCGGGATACCCCATGCGGGGATGCAGATCTCCGTACCCGTCGCAGCCGGGCTTCACCACGGCGTTGCCGAAATGGAAGTGCGTGATGTACGGACGGAGGGTACGCACGACGAACCGGCTGGTTTCATAAGTGGTGGGGAAGTGGCTCAGATCCACCAGCAGGCCGAAATTGCTGTGGGTAGTGCGCATGTCGGCGGCGAACTTCGCGGCATACGGCGCGGGACCGATCAGCGCGGCTTTGTCCATATCGAAATCGAACACTTCCAGCTCCACGTTCATACCCTTCTTCGCGGCCGCGTCGCACACGTTCCGGGTGGTTTTCAGCAGCTGGCTGTACGCCTGCTCCTTCGTTTCCGGCTGCCATTTTCCGGCCAGGAAGGCGATCCCCCGGGCGCCCAGGTATTCAGCCTCGTCCAGGGCTTCAATCAGCGTGGCTTCCGCCTTCAGCCGCTCCGCTTCATCCAGCGCGTTGGGATTCAGCTTCGGCCCCAGCAGCCGGGGCTGCGCGCCGTAGCATACCTTCAGGTGGCTCTGGGCCAGCAGCTTTTTCGCCTCTTCGTTCTTTGCGCCGAAGCCCTTGAGCTCGATGGCGTCAAAAAAATCGTCCCGGCAGATGGCCAGCAGGGAATCCATCGGGTCACTCAGCGGATAGCTCATCCATTGGATCGTGCCCACAAGGAAATACTTGTGTATGGAATCCTTCATCCTCGTTCTCTCCTTTTCTGAAATGTGTGTTCTCCAGTCGGGAACAGGCACTAATATTATTAATAATTGAAATAGCATTTCAATTATGGCTTATCCTACCACAACAACCCTTTTCTGTCAAGGGCTCCGCCGGAGTAAACAGGCTGACGAAATAGTTTTAACGATTGAAATTGTACGCTGAATATGATACTCTTTAATATACGGTCCACGGAAACGCGGATACCGGAACAAGCAGAGGGGAGCAGGCAGACGGCATGAACGGCAACACCCAGAATCTGTCCATCATGAAGGCGCTGGATATCATCGAATTCCTGGCGGAAAAAAACAACGAACCGCAGCGGATGTGCGACATCGCCGCGGCGTTGGACATGAATATCAGCACTGTCTCACGCTTTCTGTCCTCGCTGACGTCGCGGGGATACGTGCGGCAGGACGCGGATTCCTCCCGCTACTTTCTCTCCCTGCGCTTCTGCGGAATTGCTGACAGAATCAACGCCAATCTGCAGGTGTATACCCTGGCGCTTCCCATTATGAAAGAAATCAGCCGCACCCTCAGCGAAAGCGTGTGTCTGGCGATCGAACAGAACGCCATGGTGGAATACATCGGCGTCGTTTCCGCCGCCGACAAGATGATGCAGACGATGCAGCGCATCGGCAACCGCGCGCCGATGCACTGCACGGGGATCGGCAAACTGCTGCTGTGCGGGCATACCCGGGAGGAGGTCCGGCAGATTCTGAAGCAGCGGGGGATGGACTCCTTTACGCCGCACACCATCACGGACGAGGCGGCTCTGTTTGAGGAGCTGGACCGGGTTCGCGAACAGGGGTTCGCCTACGACAACGAGGAATGTGAAATCGGCGCGCGGTGCGTGGCGATGCCGGTTTTCAACCAGTATCATCAGATTATCGCCGGCGTGAGCGTCACCGGCCCCATATTCCGGCTCACGGATCAGAAGATCCGGGAGTTTCTGCCGTATTTCTCCGAACAGGTGCAGCGGATTTCGTCCCTGCTGACCTGAAGCGCGGAAAAAAGGGGAGATGAATCCCATGAACGAAAAAATGAGGGTTTCCTTCGATCTGGACGAAGTGCTTTTCGTCTCTCCGGAAACCCATAAAACAGAACCGCCCCTGTCGTTTCCCCTCAACAAAATCTTCCCGGAGCGTCTGCGGCAGGGAACCCCGGAGGTAATCCGGAAGCTGCAGGAAATGGGCTTCGAAGTGTGGGTATACACTTCTTCTTTCCGCTCCGAAAAGTATATCAGCCGGCTGTTTCGCTGTTACGGAGTCCGCTTTGACGGGATCGTCAACGGGAACCGGCATCTGAAAGAGGTTCAGCGGGACAACAAAACCACCCTGCCCCAGAAGCTGCCGAACCGGTACCGTATCTCCCTGCATATCGACGACGAATCCGTGATCTGCTCCTCCGCGGGGCAGTACGGTTTCCGGGCTTATCAGCTCAACGCCCAGGACGACGACTGGGGACGGAAGATTATCGAGCAGGCGGAACACATCCGGAAGCTCGAGCATTTCGACTGAAGCGTTCCCGCAGATTATCGGCCACGGCTTCAAGAGCCGCGGCGATCCCTCTGCCTATCTCTTCCAGTTCCATAAATGGCTTGTCTTCGTGCCCCTGTTCCCGGATATACGGGACGTGGATGAAGCCTGTCGGAACCTCGCCCCCGTTGTGGGCGAGCATCCCGTACAGCAGGGCATTGCAGACGTATTCCCCCGCGCTATCGGATTCCTCGCAGGGAAGGCCGAGCGCGCGGACAGCTTTGACGATGCTGCCGACGGGGAGGGTGGAATAAAGGACATCCGGCCCGTTTTCCACGACCGGCAGATGGTCCGGCTGAAAGCCCGCGTTGTCGGGAATACGGCCGTGCATGACATTCCGGCCTGACGTTTCAGGCGTGATTACGCTGCGGCCGCCGGCCTGCCCGAGCATGACGACGGCGGCAGGGGAGAGACGGTCGTATTCCGCGCAGGCCATCTCCCGCGCTTTTTTGAACTCAACCGGTAGAAGCAGCTTCCGGATGCTGTACCCGCCGGCCGTGTCCGGCAGGGCTTCCAGAATCATCTGCGTCGGATTCAGCGTTTCTCCCCCAAAGGGCTCAAAGGCTGTTACAAGAATCATTTTCACTTCTCCGCGGGAGCCGGGATTACATCCTGCCTCACCGCTTATCCTTGTCGATCAGTTCCAGCGCAATGGTGGACATCAGCGCGAAGAGCACGATAAAGAGGCCCAGAACAACCCAGTTGCCGTAAATGTTTTTTTCTGACTGCTTGTAAATATCCTTATAAGCGGCTTCCGCGGTTTTGGTCTGGACGTAATTCTTCACGTTTTCCTCGCCGAGCAGATCCAGCACGTCTCCGACGGTCATCTTCAGCGTAATCGTTTTGTCACGTTCCTGCTGAAGCACCTCGCTGCTCCGGAGGAAATCCGCGATCATGCCGACGGTGACCGGCGGCGTACGCTGGGTGTCTTCCGGGAGCGCGGCATCTTCCCCGGGCTGCGTGTCTTCCGGGGGCAGCGCGGGTGCTTCCTCCGCGAAGCCCAGCATCTCCGATATTTCCTCCGCGGTGAAGGAACGGATCACCTCGGTGTCCCGGTACTTTTCCAGCGCGGGGCTGTCTAGGCCGTCCAGGATCTGACCCAGGGAAACCGTGCCGCCGACTTCACTGTCCTTCATACCGGAAATCGTGGTCCATACGGCGGTCATGGGCTGATTGTTGTAGTCGCTCTGCGCCGCGAGGGCACGGATTCCGTAATTGGAAATGGTAAAATTGGAGAGGGACTGGCTCCAGGCGGGAAGCGGAATGATTCCGCCGGAAAAGATCAGCTGAAAGATCAGGATGAAGGGCATCAGCGTCATCGCGCCGGTGGTGGTTCGGGAAATGCTGGAAAGGAACAGGCTCATCATATCCGCCGCGTAGGAGATCAGCAGCATGGTAATGCCAATATCCACCAGCATCCAGTTTGTAATGAATCCTTCCTTCGGGATCGGCACGCCCAGCTGCCGGATCACGAACAGGGTCAGCCCGGTCTGCGCCGCGCACAGCAGAAGCTGATAGATCATGTGCGCCGCGACGTAGGCGGTGATATGCATGCCGGAACGGTGCTCCCGCTTGATGATTGCCCGCTCCCGGCAGACAGCCTGGATGGAATTGAAGCAGCCGTTCCAGATGGCGACGCAGGTCAGGGCAAAGGCGCCGATCAGGCTGCCTTCCATCGTGACGAAATAACGCTTGCGGATCACCATGGACACCAGACCGGCGATGATGGCCGCCATGGGAAGCACTTTCCAGTCGTTTTCATTGATAAAGAAGCGGAGCTGCTTCCCGAGATAGATGAGTACCTGTCCTGCTCTGCCGGTATGCAGGATCCTTCTGACACGTTTTACGCCGGCATTCTTTTCTTCAGACATGCTGCACCTCCGCGTATTTCCGGATGAATTCGTCCGCCCGGCCTTCGCCGCCTTCCTCCTCACGGTTGACGGATTTGACGATTTCCTCCATCTTGTCTTTGCCGAAGAAGGTCCGCGCTTCCGCGATGGGGCCGAACCATGCCAGGCGGCCGGTGCGGTTGTTGTCCTTGGCCAGCACGATCACGTCGTCAAACAGGTCGATCACCCGGTCCGGGGTATGGGTAATGACGATGATGATCTTGCCCTGATCCGCGATCCGGCGCAGCTGCAGGAACAGTTCCCGCGCCATCACGCCGTCCAGGCCGCTGTCCGGTTCATCCAGAATGAACAGGGACGGATTGGAGATGAATTCCATGGCGATGGACAGGCGCTTGCGCTGGCCGCCGGAGAGCTTCACCACCAGGCTGTCCTTCACCGGCGTCAGGCCGAAGATTTCCATGACTTCGTCCACCCGCGCCTCGCGCTCCGCCCTGGTGAACGTGGCGGGAAGCCGCATCGTCGCGGCGTCCGCCAGCGTGCGGTAAACGCTGTCGGATCCGCGCATCAGGTCCTGCTGGGGCACGTAGCCGATCTCGTACTGCATATCCTTGTATTCCTTATACAGATTCCGGCCGTTGAGAATCACCTCCGCCCGGGCCTTTTCATAGCCGTTGACAGCGTTCAGATAGGTGGTTTTGCCCGCGCCGGAGCCGCCCAGCAGCAGCTCCATATGGCCAGGCTGGATATACATATGGATATCCCGCAGCAGATAGACCTTTTTAAAGAATTCGGTGGCGGTCCGCTCTTCCAGGTTGACTGTCAGGCCCTGATCCAGCACTTCCGCCTTCGTTCCGGAAAAGAATTCGGAGGCGGACTGCTTCAGTTCGCTTGCCTTCCACAGCGGCTGATACTTCTTCAGCCAGCCCCAGAGAATGGCGGGGATGAATTCAAACGTAATCCAGAGGAGAAGCCACCGCTTTTTCCGGCCGAATACAGCGATGAGGCCCAGAAAGATCCGGACCTGCTGAATGGTCAGGATAATGCCGTTGAAGGTCATCATGACCATGATGATGTTTCCGAGCGTCTCTCCGGGATGAAACAGCTCCTGGACACATTCCAGCAGGATGTACAGGCCGATGGTGAAAGCCGCGACGCGTCCTGCCTTTTCCATCCCGGCGGCTTCGCCCAGACGGATTTCGCGCAGGCAGGGAATCAGCGCGTGCCAGGGGGTGAGACCGCATTTCCGGAGAATTCCCCAGGCACCGAAAAGGTAGAGCGCGGCTGTGACCGCTGTGAAAGTCTGGTCATACGGGACTTGCAGAAAAACGATGCTCAGGCAGTTAAGGATCATCTGTGCGGGAGACATTGCAGCTACTCCTTCTTGGATTCACATACGATAAATCCGGCAGCCTCCGGACGCAGGGAGACTGCCGGACAACAGGAATCGGTTCTGTTTATTCCTCTTCTTCCGGCTGTCCGCCGTCCTCTTCCGGCAGCTCACCGTCTTCTTCCGAAACGGAGAACAGTTCCTCCACCAGGGCTTCCGCGCTTTCCAGCTGCTCAAAGGGAACGTAGAACCGGTTCCGCTCCAGCATGGGGCCGACCTTGATCGCCATCCCGGCGCCCATGAGGGCCTTCTTCAGGAATGGAATACCGTTCTGCTGCAGCACGTCCTCCAGAATTCCGGTGGACACGTAATCCTGCTCGGTCAGAAAACAGGGATCCTTTCCTTCGGGTTCTCTGAGCCTTCTGTTTTTGCAGAAAGGGCAGCGTGCCTCTTCGACGATATGGTAGCATTTCTCACAGTACATCTTTTTATCCTCCTTTGTTCTTGTCCCGCTGCAGTGCCGGGTTCCCCGGAACCGGGGAACCGTAATCCTCAGGATGATTCTATTCTTCGGAGACAGCGGAAAACAGGACCGATGCGGAAAAATAGGGGCGGTTATTTCAGTCCCTTGATCATGGCCAGATCGCCGTACAGGATGGAATCGTCCCCCAGGGCCGCGTTCTTCAGCTCCACCGTGGAGCGGATCTGCGGCATGCAGTAGCGGTCCACCTCGGCCAGAATCTTTCCGAGGAACAGATCTCCCAGGGCTTCGATCACGCCGCCGCCGTAAAGAATCAGATCCGGCGAGAAGGTGTTGATCATGTTTCCTGTGGCGACCGCCAGCCAGTGGCAGGCCCGGTCCACGGCTTCCATGGCCACCTGATCTCCGGCCTGCAGCGCGCTGACCAGCTTTTTGGAGCGGAAGGTGCCGAACTGCATGGAATCCGCCATCAGGCTCTGCCGCCCGCGGCCGATCTGCTGCCGGATATAGGAGCTCATGCCCTGCTTGCTGGAGAAAGCTTCCAGGCAGCCGCGCTGGCCGCAGTTGCAGAGGGGACCTTCCGGATCGAGAATCATATGGCCGTATTCAGCCGCCTTGAACTGGTGGCCGGTATACAGCTCCCCGTTCAGAATAAGGCCGCCGCCCATCCCGGTGCCGACGAAGAAGGCCACGATATTTTGATAGCCCCGGCCCGCCCCGAAGTGATATTCTCCCAGCGCGCCCAGGTTTACGTCGTTGCCCACGTAGAAGGGGACGCCGAACTGTTTGCGCATGGAGGCGGCCATGTCGTAATCGCGCCAGGGGAGGTTCGGCGTGAAAAGGACGATGCCCCGATCCTGATCGATCACGCCGGGCGCGCAGGAAGCGATGGCGTTCAGCTTGGACCGGTCGATACCGGATTCTTTGATCATTTCCTCCACGACGCTGATAATGACCTTTTCCACGTCGGCGGAACCGGAGCCGTTGTCCTTCGAGCGCTTTTTCAGCCGGTAGATAATTTTGTCCTTTTCGTTGAAAATCGCGCCGAGAACCTTGGTGCCGCCTACGTCGAGACAGATGTTGTAGCTTTCAGCCATGGTATACCCCTCCTTGTCAAAGTGGATAGTGTTTCATTGAGAGTGAAGCGTGCACGCTTAACGCTGTTTGCCGAACAGCCGGCTGAGCCAGCCGAAAGCGGATTTCCGCGGAGCGGTATCCGCCTCTTCCCGCACCGGCGCCGGCGGCAGAGGATCCGCCAGCGATACCCTGTACGTGCTGAAATAGGTGTACAGGGCTTCCTGGGAGGAGGTGCCTTCTCCGCCTTCTTCCCGGATATACCGGCCGTCCGGCTGCAGATGCCAGGACTTCTCCCGGTCGTTGCGCAGGGCGGTCAGAATCTCGTTCAGCTGTTCGCGGGTATCCGGCGTGACGGCTTCGATGAGCGCTTCCACGCGCCGCTCCAGGTTCCGGTTCAGCAGATCCCCGGAGCCGATGAACAGCCGCTGCTCATCGCCCTCGCCGAAGCTGTAGATCCGGGAATGTTCCAGCCAGCGGCCGATGACGCCGGACACGGTAACGTTGTCCGTCATTCCGGGCACGCCGGGGCGCAGGGAACAGATGCCGCGGATAAACAGCTCCACCCGGACGCCCGCCTGGGAGCATTCGATCAGTTTCTCCATGATATCCGGGTTGTTGAGGGCGTTCACCTTCATGGCGACGCGCCCGGCTTCCCCTTTGGCGATCTCCCGGTCCAGCATCTCCAGAACCCTGGTTTTAAAGCTCAGGGGCGCGATCCAGAGCGCCTTCATCTCCGGCGGGATTTTTTCCTCCATCAGGGCGGAGAAAGCGGCTTCGGCTTCCAGGCCGACATCCTCCCGCGCGGTGATCAGGGACAGGTCGGTGTATTGCTCCGCGGTTACCTCGTTGTAGTTGCCGGTGCCGACCTGGGTGATGCGGCTCAGGTTTCCGCCACGCTGCCGGGTGATGACGCACAGCTTGCTGTGCACCTTGTGGTCCGGAAGGCCGTAGATGACCCGGCAGCCCGCGTCCTCCAGCATTTCGGAATAGTCGATGTTGTTCTGCTCGTCAAAGCGGGCCCGGAGCTCCAGCAGGCAGAGCACGTCCTTGCCGCGGTCGGAGGCGTAGGCCAGCGCGGCGGCAATCTTGCTGCTGGCGGCCATCCGGTACAGCGTGATTTTGATGGACAGAACGTCCGGATCGTCCGCGGCTTCGTAGATCAGATCCACGAAGCAGGTAATGCTCTGGAAGGGGAAGCTCAGCAGCAGATCGTGCTTTTCGATATATTTGAAGTATTCCCCCTTCTTCAGCCCGATGTCGCGGGAAGGTTTGCGCTCCGGATACCGGAATCCGGAGGGGCCGCCGATCAGGGAGCGGAAGGAGAGATTGAAAGGAACGTTCTGCGAGAACACGTGGGCTTCCGGCACCCGGACCTTCCGGATCAGCAGGGAGCGGTACGGCTCGGTCAGCTTGCCGTAAATCCGCATGCGCACAGGCATCTCCCGCTTCCGCTTGGAAAGCATGCCGGACACCTTGTGGCGCAGGTCGTCGTCCGCACGGTCCTCTATGCTGGAGAAGAAGACGTCGGCGTTCCGGGTTACGTCTACGATGGCGGACTGGATGATGGTTTCCTTTTTCAGCAGCAGAGGCAGGAAATGCCTCACCAGCAGGGCCGTGGGCACGATCTTCTGGCAGCCGTCGATCTCAAAGCTCTGGTAGGCGGGAAGACGGTGCAGCGGAATGATGCAGAGCTTCTGCTCCGTTCCTCGGCCGAGGAAGGCGACGATATGCGCTTCCCCGCTCCACAGGAAGGGAAGAGGCTGATCCGTCCCGATCATCTGCGGCTGCAGCATATCCCGGATGTCGCCGAAGAGCTTTTTGCTCATCAGCTCGTCCACTTTGCTGATTTTTTTGAATTCCAGCACTTCCACCCGGTTGGCCTGCAGCTCGTCCCGCACGGACTTCCAGACGCTTTCCAGCAGGCTCTGCTGCTCTGTCGTGATGCGCAGGGATTCCGAGATCTGCTGGGCGGGCAGCAGCCCGGAAACCGGGTCCGCCTTGTCCGGCGCCAGCAGCACGCGATGGGTCAGAATGCCGATGCGCACCTGAAAAAATTCTTCGAGATTGGACTGATAAATCATCAGGAACTTCAGCCGCTCCAGCAGGGGAACCTTCGGATCGGCGGCTTCCAGCAGCACGCGCCGGTTAAAGGCCAGCCAGCTCAGCTCCCGGTTGATGAAAATGCTTTCCGGCGGGGCTGATCTGGTATTCTTGCTTTTTTTCTCCTTTGTCGGCATCGTCAGATCATTCCTTTGGTGTTTTGTTTTCCGGAGGTGTCCTCTCATCTTACCATAGAGGACCGAAAAAGGAAAGTATAAATCGGAAAAGAGAGAATGAAAGAAGGGAAAAGAAGGAATGGGCGGAGTACATGCCGAAAAGAAAGAGTGCCATGTCGGCGCCCGGCTGCGTACCAATAAATGGGTCCGGGAACGGATCCGGGCTAAACGGGCAATTTACGAAGGAGGAAATGGTACATGAAGAAACTGATTGCGATGATTTTGGTTCTCTGCCTCTCCCTGGCCGCGGCGGCCGCTTTCGCGGAGGACGAGGAGTATGGATTCTATACGGACGATTATCCGGAAGCGCTGGCTTATGTGAGCACCTGGGTAGCCGAGGACGGCGACTGGCGGATCGAAGTATACGACGAGGACGGCGGAATCAAGCCGATGGTCGTTCACCGGCTGGGGGACAACAAGGAGGATGTCTGGGAATACGCCATGGCGCTCAACACGGAGAAAACCGCGCTGACCGCTGTCCCGCTGGGTCTGCACTACAAGCAGGACGTCGTCACGTTGGACTGGGACGTTACCTACTATGAAGACGGGGACGCGACCCTCACCATCAACGAAAACGGCAAGCTGATCTGGACCGATCTGAAGGAAGACGCCGGCAAGGGCCTGGAATTCGAGAAAATCGGGAACTTCTACGGCGGACGCTGGATGAAGGGCGACATCGAAGTGATTTTCTACGACTGGTATGACGGCGAATATGACATCCGCCTTTATCAGCGGGGAGAGAACAACGAGATCCTGAAGGACGCTATCCTGAAGGGCGATTACGACGCCGCAACCGACACCCTGACGGCCTACGGCGAGTTTGAGGGAGAGGATCCCATCACGGTGACCTTCTCCTACGACGAACACAACAACGTGGTCTGGACCGAGAACGGCGAGAGCACGGTGCTGGAATACAGCTACCTGACGGACTGAACACGCTTCCTATGATTTCTGCCCTCCGGCACGATTGCCGGAGGGTTTTGCTTTTGCTTTTTGTTTCTCCGGATGTTATATTTTTGCCGTGCGGCGTCGTCCAATAGATGAAGAGGGGGTGAAACCGGCCATGCAGATTGCGCAGGCGCCTGACATTCAGGCGGAGACCAGACTGGAACGACTGATCCGGGAGAACCAGGTTTCACTGAAGCGGCTGTGCTTCCTATACCTGCATGACGAGGCGCTGGTGGACGACGCGGTTCAGGACACCTTTCTGAAAGCGTACCGGTCGCTGCAGAACTATCGGGGCGAAGCGTCGGAAAAGACATGGCTGACGCGGATCGCGGTCAACACATGCAAGGATATGCTGCGTTCATCGTGGTTCCGGCACGTCGACCGCAGCATCACGATGGACAGGCTTCCGGATCAGAGCAGGACGGCAGACCCGCGAAACAGCGAGATCGCCGTTCTTGTGATGAACCTTCCCCGGAAGCTGCGGGAAGTGATTATCCTGTACTATTATCAGGGTATCGACACCGTCGGGATCGCCGATATGCTCGGCATCACGCAGCCGGCCGTAACCGGCAGGCTGAAGCGTGCCCGGGACAGACTGCGCAGCGAGCTGAAAGGGTGTGACATCGATGAAGAATGAGGAACTGAAAAACCGCCTCGACGATGCCCTTTCCGGCATCCGGGAGGATCCGTGGCTGTATCGGAAGGTGATGAACCGGGCGGAACAGAAAAAGCCGGAGCGGAAGAGAAAGATCCGGTACGGCGCCGTCATCGTCATCGCGCTGCTGATCGTAACCATGGGCGCCGCGATAGCGGCAGTCAGCGGATGGAATGTGATCCGGTACCTGTTTGACGGGTCGAACAGGAAAGTGCCGGATGTGGAGATGACGACGGTCGGAAAGGAGGCGGTCACGGACAGCGCGTGCCTGAAGGTGGCCTCCGCCACCTATGACGGACGGATGCTGGCTTTCGACTGGTATATCGAGAACAAAAAACCGGAAGTGCCTGTATACTGCCGGGTGAAGACCTTCACCGGGAACGGGGTAAAGCTCTGGATGGACGGATGCGACGATTTTGAGGAAAACTGGATGCCCGGCGCCTATATGGAGAATTGTGCCCAGGGCGGCGAACTGATCGAACTGCCGGAGGAAATCGTCGGAGCGGATACGATACATGTGGAACTGAAAGTGTCGCTTTTCCGCCCCGAACGGCCTGTGGTGCATATTCCGGGGTATAACAGCTTTGATCCCGCCCTCGCCGCGGAAAAGGTCGCGGAGGGATACTATGTGATTCCGGACAGCGATCTGCCTGAAGGCGGCGGAGACGGCTTTATCATTTATTACGAAGAGGAAGGATGGGGCCATTATTTCATGCCGGATGAGCTGCCGGCAGGCATGGGAGATTATGACGTGGAAACGCTGGAGCTCAGCTTCGACGTGCCGAAGAACGAGGTCAGCGTCCGGCAGCTGGAGACAGAGGAACTGTATGAGAATGAACACGGCACAGCGTATTACACGAAGGCGGAAATCTCTTCCCTGGGGCTGTATCTCGCGCTGACGACGGACGCGACAGACGAAACCTTCCTGCAGGAAGGCTGGTGGTATCTGACGGACGGGGCCGGAAACATTCTGGTTGGCTGGGACAAAGACATGCCCCGTACGGAGGGCTGGGCCTCGGGCGGCAAGTACGCGAATTACCACTGGTACGGACTGACAGAGGAGGAACTGACGGACGTCATCTCGCTTTCATGGATTCCGGAAGAAGGAGAGCCGGTGATTTTCCCGGTGAAAGTCAGATAAGACATATATATGCAGGCGCCGCTTCGGCGGCGCTTTTTCTGTCGGCATCATACTCTCCCGTTCGCATGATCAGAGAAAAAGAAAAAACCCGTACAATCCGGACATGCAAATGCGTATGACCTGGATCGGTCCGATCGGAGTTATATCCGGTCTATCCCGAAAGTTTGCTTGACGCGACACCTGATACAAGATTATGCTATATAAGCAGATTCCTGAAAGGGACGAACCAGCCAATGCAGGTTATGGAGCGTCCCGGGACAGGAAAGGCGTCTTTCATGGCAGGTAACTGATCAGAAACCAGAGGGGGAACGGACATATGAAAAAAATCGCGGCAATCCTGTTCATCTTATCCATGCTGGCCGCCCTGTGTGCCGTCAGTACATGCGCAGCTGAACAGCCCGATCAATACAGTATTGAGGAAAACACAGCTGAGAACAAAATAACATACCCGTATATCGTCCGTACGGAATCTGCGATCTGGTACCTTGCCAAAGATGATATCGATCTGATGGGAGAAGACGCCTTTTTTGAAGAACTCCGGGGGATCCTGCAATATCAGGACGCAGATTTCGCCGATGCGAGAGCCGCGCTTGCCGGATTCATTCGGGAAGAGACGGAACCTGTTGAAATCCGGACGGATTTCTGCGGAAAAGCCGGGATTTCTGAGGTGGAGATAATCGGAGCCTACTACAATCCTCGCAGCAACTTCATCAAGTTATTCCGCGACTGGGAAGTGGCTAAAGCCGCGTTGCTTCATGAATATGTCCATTATCTGACACTTCATTGCACGGATACCCCTGTTACCCACGGCCTGTTCGCGGAGGGAATCGCGGAATACATCAACGCGATTGCGTGTAAAAACCGTATGAGGCGTGACTTCTTCAAAAGCCTGAGCGAGGAGGAAAAGAACTTTTTCAGAGTGCGCGGCGCGTGGGATACGGAAGAGGACTGCGTGGATCTGCAGCTGTACGAGTTCGGTGTGGCCGAATCTTATGCACAGGGAATCGCGGAGGGAACGGAATATCTGTCAACAATGGATGTACCGACTGTCAGAACGCCGGAGATCCAGCAAAATCCGACAGCGGAGAACATCTCCCATGAGGAAGCTGCCTGCATTCTGGCTTACCTTGTGGAAACATATTCGAGAGAAACGGTGTTCTCCCATCTGAACATGGATCCGGCAGATATGGAAAAAGTCTTCGGAGAACCGTTCGCAGATATTTACGAACACTGGAAGGAATGGAACTCCAAACACTTCAGTGAGGCGGGCATGACCTTATAAAACGAATGGCGGAAAGCAAAACCGGGGGACTTAAACGGAGCTAGCTGCCGGAAGGAAGTGCCGGCAGATACCCGGGTATTGACGGAGAAATCAAAATGGCGATCAACAGGACAGAGGAAAACCCGTTTATTTATTTCCGTTTGGATTCCGCAGAGGAACTGAAACACGATACGCCTTATACCGTTCGTGAATTGGATTGGCATAAAGATCTGGCTGTCATCCGAAGGTTTTATGCCCGGTTTACCGATACGCAGATCAACCCTGACGAGTTTGATCAGGCGGTAGTAGGGGCCCCGATGGTCATCATGGATGAAAACGACATAATCAGTCTGGCATTACCGCTCTCTTTCCGGGCCGGCGAAACGGAAATAGGCGGTATCGCAACCATTCCCGAGCAGCGGAACAAAGGTTTCTGCAAAGCACTTATTTCGGAAATGGCTTTCAGGATACTGGACAATTGGAAATCCGTTACCTTGACAACAGAAAAGACAAACCTGCCCATGCGGGCAGCAGCCACGGCAATCGGCATGAAAGAACTGTAAATGGCAGGATACAGGGCGATGGCGGCTGGCCGTCAGAAGAAGAGGTGGCTGACCATGGAAACCGGCAGATTGCCGATCAGGCCGACGAAGGAATCGGATGAGAGAGACTGGATCATGATTGATCAGATCATCCGGAGAGAAAACGGATTGAGCGAATCGGAGCTTTATAAAGAGCTTGGGATACTGACGAAGGACAGGGATCGGTGGGAAGAAAGCATTCCGTATGTATCGTCTCTTCTGACCCACGAATCCGTCAAAATTCAGGCAAAAGCACTCTGGCTGCTTGCTGAGATGGGCTTTGTTTATCCTCAGTCAGTGAAAGATACGGTTCCGGCAATCGTTTCCTTTTGCAACAGCCCGGTTCCGCTTCTGCGGGACCGTGCCCTGAACGCCCTCGGCAGAATCGGGCGGGCTGACTGTTCTTTGATTGAACCGTACTGGCCGGATCTGTTCCGCTTTGCTGATGATGAAGCTGCGCAGGTCAGACTGAGTTTTATCTGGGCGTCGGAAAACATTGCCACGAACAGCCCTGACATTTATGCGGATTATATGCCGGTGTTCGGGAAACTGCTTCACGATCCGGACGATAAGGTCAGGATGGAAGCACCGGAGATCTTCCGCGTTCTCGGAAAGCGGAGGCCGGAATTCGTCAGATCTTATTTGGCACAGTTGCGGCAAATATCTGAAACGGACAGGAACCGGGTTGTAAGAATTCATTGCACAGGCACGATTAAGGCCGCCACGGGAGGAAAACCAGAAATTCGGAGATAGAATCCTCCCGGGCGGTGACCTGTATGATAAGGAGAACACATGGTTTTCACTGACAGACAGCAGGCTGGACACTTACGTCACAGATTGGCTGGAAACGGTTGATTGCCCTGTGATCCGGATTGACGGAACGTTGCCGGTTGAGGAAAACGTGAATTATCTTGTGTCGGTATTGTCAGAGGAGGACGGCCGATGATAAATGTTTGTTCTGAGATGCCCGAATCTATGAAGGATAAGGAGTTCTTTCCTGCAGTTGATCTGAAAACTGAAGAGATCTTTCTTCAAGAACATTCCGAAAAAGAAGCCGGAATCAATGACGATGCAACAGTGAAAAATCAATACCGCACAGCAGACAAACTGAATACGCGGATTTCGATTCACAACAAGTATTCTACAAACAAGCAGGGATTCGGGAACTGGATTACTTCCCATTATCAGATCCGGGAAGGCGCGTCCGTACTGGAACTCGGTTGCGGCACCGGTGATATGTGGACTGATCAAGATGAGATCATCAATCGCTGCGACCGGTTCATACTGTCGGATTTTTCTGAAGGCATGCTGAACAGAGCGAGAGAGACGCTGCACAATCAAAGCGGAATCGAATACCGTCAGATCGATATTCAGGATATTCCATTTGCGGATCAAACATTTGATGTTATCATCGCAAATATGATGCTTTACCATGTACCGGACCTTCAAAAGGGACTACGGGAAGTAAACCGTGTGCTAAAGACAGACGGTATTTTCTACTGTGCGACATACGGCGAGCACGGCATGATGGAGTATATCTACAGCCTGTTTGCAGATTATCCAGTTCAGAATTGCATCAATGATAATTTTACGTTGCAGAATGGAGAGAAAAAGCTGAAATCTGTTTTTTCAGATGTCCAAAGATTTCTATATGAAGACTCACTTGAGGTCACAGATGTGGATGATATGGTGGACTACATCTATTCCTTAACCGGAATGACCGATCTGCAGAAGCTTCCCAAAGATGAAGTGAAGTCAGTGCTGGAAAAGAACCTGCAGAATGGTGTTCTGCGCGTTCCGAAGGAATACGGAATGTTCATCGCCAGATAACAGGCTCCACCATCGTTAACGCCATGATTTGAATTTCATTTTTAAGGAGTGAACGACTATGGTTATCACAATCATCTGCCAGATTGCGTTATGGATATGGTTTTTGGGATGCACCATCACATACAGAACAGGGAAACATCTTCTTGTGGAGGGCATGGGAATCAAGAGCGCTGAATTCATAATGCTGTGTGTTTACTCTGTTGCGCTTGTGTTGAATTATTGCCTTCTGCCTGCCGGAAAATGGGTGCTGCTGGGCGTACTGATTCTATGGTTTGTGGTGGAGTTTTTCTGCCACTGGTATTTCACGATCTTCGGAGCCAGCGAAACAAAGCTGAAGGGATACAACGACTGTTTCCGCGATACGATCCGCATTTTCCCAATGAGCGAAACCCGGTTGATCCCGGATCTGTATCACATGATTCAGCATATTTTGATTCTGCTGAATATTCTCGTTCTGCTGTAACAGGAGTTATCAGAACGATAGGACGGAGGTATCCGAATCAGGTGCTTGTGCTGAAAGGCGACCATTGCTGATATCCCGGAGATGGATGATTGCGAAAAGGAGAGGAAGATTACATGGAAAAGTATATTGAGGGAAATAAGGCGGCCTGGGAGGAAGCTTTTGATCAGAGGCATGCTTCCTGGGGAGCCGATATCACAGACCGCATACAGAAGGAAGACTACCCGTTTTTTAACGAAGAAACGAAAAACGTACTGAAACAGATCCATACAGAGGGAACGGTAATCGGCCATTTTTGCTGCAACAACGGACGGGAACTGCTTTCCCTGGTGAAAAGCGGAAAGGCAGCGAAAGGGATCGGCTTTGATATCGCCGAAAACCAGGTGGCCTTCGCCAATGAAAAAGCAAAGGAGCTGGGCCTGCCCTGCGTATTTGAAGCTGTAAACATATATGATATCGATGACCGGTACAGGGAGCAGTTCGACATTGTGATCATCACAATCGGCGCGCTTTGCTGGTTTGATGACCTGAACCGCTTTTTTGCCGTTGCCGCAAAGTGTATGAAACCCGGTGCGGTCATTGTGATCAATGAACAGCATCCCTTCACGAATATGCTTGCTTCTGAAGGCGATGAAGAGTTCGATCCGGAACACAGGACGGAATGCCGGTTTTCCTATTTCGAGCACGAGTGGACCGGCAACGGCGGCATGTATTATATGACGCAGAAAAGCTATCATTCAAAGACCTTTACCGATTTTACCCATTCGATGTCAGAAATCATATCCGGGATGTGCGCCAACGGAATGGTGATCACCGGCCTTCAGGAGTTTGACCGCGATATCAGCGGCGGTTTTACAGCGATCGATCACAGCGGGTATCCGCTGTCCATGATCATCGAGGGCCGG
>CAMKJS010000041.1 GCA_946413245.1 uncultured Clostridia bacterium | reverse complement strand
TCTCTCCGGAACGGGGAACCGCTGTATAAAGCGAGATCATCCGCATCGTGATGTGTGGGGAAAGGAGTACACATGAGCAAATCAAAACGACGGGACTCAAAACATAGGGTGCTACGAAACGGTGAATCCATCCGGGCTGACGGGAAATACCAGTTCAAGTATTACGTCGGCGGGAAGATCAAATTCGTTTACAGCTGGCGCTTGGAACCCACGGATCCTGTACCGAAAGGAAAACGGCCCGGTCCATCCCTTCGTGAGATGGAGAAACAGATAGGGAAAGACTTTGATTCCATGATCGACCCCAGCCAGAAAGGTATGCTGGTGATTGAACTGGTAGACAGGTACCTGAAGACGAAAACTGGTGTAAGGCCGAACACGACGACAAATTACAACTTTGTGAGAAACGTGCTGGCGCAGGAGGATTTCAGCTGCAAAAAGATCGGGGAAGTGAAAACCTCCGACGCGAAGCTTTTCCTGATCGGGCTTCAGGATGCCGGAAAGGGCCATAGCACGATAAAGTGCATGAGGGGCGTTCTCCGGCCTGCCTTTCAGATGGCGGTGGACGATGACCTGCTTACAAAGAACCCCTTTGCTTTCCAGCTTGCTGGGGTAATCATTGACGACAGTGTGACGAGGGAGGCAATCAGTAAAATGCAGATGAAGAAATTCCTGAAATTTGTCCATGACGACAACTGCTACTGCAAATATTACGAGGTCGTATACATCCTGTTCCATACCGGGATGCGGATCAGTGAATTCTGCGGCCTGACCCTGAACGACATTGACTTTGAAAACCATCTCATCAACATTGATCGTCAGCTGATCCGGACGCCGGACATGGCGCTTCACGTTCAGGCAACCAAGACCAGCGCCGGGAAAAGGAAACTGCCTATGACGAAGGAAGTGGAGGACTGCTTCCGGGTGATCGTGGAAGACCGGGAAGTATTGAAACCTTCTTCCGAAGGCGATGTTGTCCAGATGGAGAAAGCTGTGGACGGTTACAGGGGGTTCCTTTTTCTCGACGATGCGGGCCTGCCGCTGGTGGCCATGCACTGGGAACACCGGTTCAACAGCATGGTAAACCGCTACAACGCGATCTATAAAGAGCAGATGCCGAGCATTACTCCGCATGTATGCCGCCACACTTACTGCAGCAATATGGCGCGGAAAGGGATGAACCCGAAAACACTGCAGTACCTGATGGGCCACAGCGACATCAGCGTGACGATGAACACCTACACACATCTTGGGCTGGAAGATGCCGCTGAAGAAATGAAACGGCTTGGTGAGATTGAAAACGCGAGGATGGAACAGGAGAAGATGGACAGGCCGGGGGATGACGATGAAACCGAGGGAACTACTGCGGTGGTGTAAAGAAGGCGGGGCGCTTCACTATGACGGTGGAGCGCCTCTTTTTTCGTTTTTGGCTGTGGTTCTACATTTTTCTATGCGGAAATGGTATACTTCTCAGGAGCTCGGAAGGGACTGGGCTTACCACATTATAATTGAGATATGACAATCAATATCTCTGGATTTATGGAGGATAACAGATAGACTGAATCATAAGGAGGTTTTTTACTTTGCGCCAATTGTTCGAGGCTAAAGATGGGACTATTCTAAGCTGCTCATGCCTTCACCCAGATGGAAAAATAAAGGTTTGCATTGAACGCGAGAAGAACCTTTTTGATGTAGATACAGATCGTGCAACATGCTGGCTGCCAGAATATCGCTGGGAAGATATCCATGGTTTCTCTTCGGTTGAAATTGCAAAGGCTGAAAAGTTTATTAAGTCGGTAATCGATCAAATAAATGAGTCAGCAACAGCCCAAAGCGAAGAAAATCCAAATTATTTCTCGGCACTAAATGATCCATACACTTACGGTGGGATTGGAAATGATCTTATGAACGATTTTTATGCGCACCGCCAAGGTGGAGGACATGAAATGCATTTTTCGCGCCTTGCAGTTTACGAAGACCTTCATCACGGAATTAAGACCACAAAAGAAATTCAAACAGTACACATTTACGAATTCCTGAAATTTCTCCTTGAGCAAGGCTTCAAATCCGGGACTATCCGTTCTTATATTTCATCTTATCGGGAAATATATCGTTGGGATCCCCAGCTGTTCTGCAACACCTTTGAAAAACCGTCTGTGGCAGGCCTCAACCAGTATCTTGAGCAACACAAAAGCGATATAAGAATATAAAAACCAATGCCTTACTTTCTCTGCTTCTTCTGATTTTCCACGTTCGCTTTTACCATTGTCAAACGTCTGGGATGCAGGTAAAATAAGGATCAGACCATTTGCTTTTGCCTGTGTGAAGTTGGCATGGCATGTATTCATTTTCCTTCGTATGTCATGACGGCAAATGAAAACGGTAGTAGGAGCCCGAAATTTCTACTACCATTCGACTACCATCCATTGCCGCGATTTGCCGCGATTTGCCGGGTTAGCCCGGATTTACGGCAGAAATGTACGATTTTCCCAGTGCGCAAATCGCGGCAAAACGTCGCCTTGTGAGGCGTTGGAGGCCTATGACTAAGATTTTGTTTATTTGCCACGGGAATATATGCCGGAGTGTGGCGGCGGAAATGGTAGCCCGGAAGATGATTGCTGATCTGGGCGCGGAAAAGCGGATTTCCGCGGATTCGGCGGCTGCGACCAGGGAGGAGATCGGAAACGATATATATCCGCCGATGAAGAAGGCGCTGATTGGGGCGGGATATCCCTGCCTTCCGCATGCCGCACGCCAGACGACCCGGGCGGACTATGACCGGTATGACTGCCTGATTGCCATGGACGAAGAAAACCTGTGGGACCTTCGACGGATATACGGAAGCGATCCGGAAGGGAAAGTCTCCCTGCTGCTCGACTGGGCAGGAAAGCCGGGACGGGAGATCGAGGATCCCTGGTATACCCGGAATTTCCAGGGTGTGCTCCGGCAGATCGAGGAAGGATGCGACGGGCTGTTGCGGCAGCTTCTGGCCGAGAAGGGCTGAGTTGGGAGGCTCTCGGAGAGGGGAAAAGCATACCTGATATGATTCTTGACTTTGAGTGCGCTTCAGGGTGTATGCTGCTGTCAGCAAAGGAAAGTGAGGGAAAAGGATGAAGACGCTGTATCTGGAATGCAATATGGGCGCGGCAGGCGATATGCTGACCGCGGCTCTCCTGGAACTGACGGAAGACCGGCAGGCTTTTATCGACAAAATGAACGCACTCGGGCTTCCGGGCGTTCATGTATCAGCAGAGAAGGCAGTAAAATGCGGGATTACCGGAACGCACATGACCGTGACGGTTAACGGTGAGGAAGAAGAATCCATGGACGCGGCGGAGCATGGGCATGACCATGATCACGGGCATGGACATGAGCACGAGTATGCTCACCATGATCATGACCACGAACATCATGAGCATACACACGAACATCATGACCACGACCATGAACACAGCCACGGGCACCATCACCACGCCTCGATGACAGACGTGGAAGGAATTATTCGGGGCCTGGACGTTTCGGAGAAGGTTAAGGAAGACGCCCTGGCGGTATATGCCCTGATTGCGGACGCTGAAAGCAGGGTGCACGGCTGCCCCGTGAACGAGATCCATTTCCACGAGGTGGGAACGATGGACGCGATCGCGGACGTGGTCGGGGTATGCCTGCTGATGGAGATCCTTTCTCCCAATCAGATTATGGCTTCCCCGATTCACACGGGCAGCGGCTTCGTCCGCTGCGCCCACGGCATCCTTCCGGTGCCGGCGCCGGCCACCGCGCTGATTCTGGAAGGGATTCCTTCCTACGGAGGACAGGTGAAGGGCGAGCTTTGTACGCCCACCGGTGCGGCCCTGCTGAAGCACTTTGCGACCCGTTTCGGGGACAGGCCCGTCATGTCCGTGCAGGCCATCGGCTACGGGATGGGAAAGAAAGACTTCGAACAGGCTAACTGCGTTCGCGCGTTCCTGGGGGAGAGCGAAGGACAGCGGGAAACTGTCGTGAAGCTGGAATGCAACCTGGACGATATGACCGGGGAAGACATCGGCTTCGCGATGGAGCGGCTTTTCGCAGCAGGCGCCAGAGACGTGTATACGCAGTCCATCGGCATGAAAAAATGCAGGCCCGGAGTGCTGCTGTCTGTGATCTGCCTGCCGGAGGACGCGGACCGGCTGGCTGGGGAAATGATGAAGCATACCACCACCCTGGGGATCCGCCGGCAGGATATAAGCCGGTATGTACTTCAACGGGAGACGGAAACCGTCCGTACCCCGTACGGGGAAGTCAGGATCAAGCGTTCGTCCGGCATGGGCACAGAGAGGGCGAAACCGGAATACGATGATCTCGCGGCGCTGGCTGTGAAGAACGACGTTTCGCTTCAGACTATCCGGGCGGCTGTGGGGAAAGGATGATTATCCCCTCAGCCGGCGAAGCCGGCAGCTCCCCTTACAACAAGGGGAGCCTTTTATTTGGGGATGGACGGTGCAGCCCGGGGAGGATCTTTATCATAACGGAAGCGAGACAAATTGGATTGATCTTGAGTGTATCAGATGATAAAATATGAATATGATCGAAATGATATTCCGATCGAAAAAACATTGGAGGTATATATATGAGAAAATTTCTTGCTCTGATTCTGGCGCTGTGTATGGCGATGACCGTTCTCCCGGTGTTTGCGGAACCTGCTGAAGAGGAAAGCGGTTCGGGCAAACTGGAAGAAATCCTCGCCGGGATTCTGGGCGGCGAAGGCAGCCTCCAGGAGAAAGCCGCTGCGCTGATTGAGCAGCTTTCCGGGCTGAAAGAAAAATTCGCCGGTAAAGACAAAGAATTCTCGGCATTCCTTTCTTCTCTGAGCCAAAAACTGAAGGATCTGATCAAACCCGGCGAAGAAGCGCTGGGATCCCTGCTTTCCGGAATCAAGGAAATGTTCGCGGGCGGCAGTGACATAGATCTGGGAGGGATCCTGAGCGGCCTTTTCAGCGGCGGCGAATCGGATCTTGGCGACAAGCTGGGAGGCCTGTTCGGGGGCAGCGGCTTCGACCTGAGCGGCATCCTGGGAGATTCAGGAGAGGAAAGCGAAGAATCATCTGAAGAAGATGATGAAGAGCTTTACGCCATGCTCGAAGAGATGAACAGGCAGGCCGAAGCCGCGACCGGTGAGGGTGTGCCGAACTGGAAGCCGGCTGAGAGCGTCGAGGAATTCTACGGCGACTGGATGGAGACCAAGTATATCTATGACGGGCAGGAATACGACATGAGCGAATACAATGAGGGAGTGTATATCGCCGAAAACACGTATTACACGACGGTAGACGGTAAGAAGAGCGAGGATTATCTCTATCCGGAAACCGCGGAACTGTCAATCACGGACGGCGTGCTGAAAGTGAACAGCGACGGCCACTGGACGGCGCTGGCGCTGACAGAGGACGGCGAACTTGTCCTTATCGGCAGCAGCATGCTGTTCTACTTCGCCCGGGTTGAAAAGTAATTTTCTCCGCACTGAGAAGAAGGGGTAGCCTTTCACAAGGCCGCCCCTTCTTTTTTGCCCCCTGTCCATGGCGTGAATGACGCTCCGGTTTCCCCGGATCATCCGAAAGCACTTCGGAACCGCGGGAATGAAAAGGAACCTGTTTTCACCGGACTATTGACTTGAATCGGGTTTCGGGGTATATACTGTTCACAGGTGAGGTTTCTGTACCTGTTCAGGAGAATGGAGGAACGATTTATGAAATTCAAACGCGGGCTCTGGCTGATGCAAAAGGATATTAAACCGCTGTACGCGGTGGAAGCGTACCGCGTGCGGGAAACAGAAAACGCCATTGAGGTGCTCGTGGCTACGGCGCATATCGCAAACCGCGGCGCGACCATGTCTCCGGCGCTGAGTCTCCGTCTCTTTTCACCGGCGGAAGGCGTGATCGGCGTGGAAGCCGTGCATTTTGCCGGAACGGTGGACCGCGGGCCGCACTATCATCTGAACGCCGGAGACAGCTGCGCGCAGATCATCCGGCGGGAAGGGGAGATCGTGCTGAAAAGCGGCGCCATGGAGGCCCGCCTGAGCACGGTTCCCGGCGCATGGTCCCTGCGCTTCTTTGACGGGGACAAATATCTGACAGGCAGCGGTTTCCGGGCAATGGGCCATATGACCAACGAGGTGACCGGCCAGACATGGATGACGGAGCAGCTGGATCTGTCCGTAGGGGAGTCCGTTTACGGATTCGGGGAACGCTTCACCGCCTTCGTCAAGAACGGGCAGCTGGTGGAAATGTGGAATGGCGACGGCGGCACCAGCTCGGAGCTTGCCTACAAGAACATACCCTTCTACATGAGCAGCCGCGGCTACGGCGTGATGGTGGACGATACCGGCGACACGGCGTTCGAGGTCGCGAGCGAGAACGTGGAACGGGTGGAGTTTGCCGTCAAGGGAGAAAAGCTGACGTATTTCGTCTTTGCCGGGCCTACGCCGCACGACGTGCTGCGCCGTTATACCGGGCTGACCGGCCGGCCGGCCCTGCCGCCCGCCTGGTCCTTCGGCCTGTGGCTGTCCACTTCCTTCACCACCAACTATGACGAGGCTACGACATCCAGCTTCATCGAAGGCATGCGCAGCCGGGGGATTCCGCTGCACGTGTTCCATTTCGACTGTTTCTGGATGAAAGGATACAACTGGTGCGACTTTACGTGGGACGACGAAACGTTCCCGGATCCTGAGGGTATGCTTGCGCGGTACAAGGCTACCGGGCTGAAGATCTGCGTATGGATCAACCCGTATATCGCACAGAATTCCCCGCTGTTCAAAGAAGCAGCGAAAGCAGGATACCTGATCCGGAAGAAGGACGGATCCGTGTGGCAGACGGATCTGTGGCAGGCCGGCATGGGAATCGTGGACTTTACCAATCCCGACGCCCGCACCTGGTACCGGGAGCATCTGCGAACCCTGCTGGAGATGGGCGTGGACTGCTTCAAGACGGACTTTGGCGAGCGCATCCCCGTGAAGGACGTGGAGTACTTCGATCATTCCGATTCCATGCGCATGCATAATTATTACACGCACCTGTACAACGAGGCCGTGTTCTCCCTGCTGGAGGAAGTGAAGGGAAAGGGCCAGGCGATCGTCTTTGCCCGCAGCGCCACGGTCGGCGGCCAGTGCTTCCCGGTGCACTGGGGCGGCGACAACTCCGCCACCTACGTCTCCATGGCGGAAACCCTGCGCGCCGGGCTGAGCCTGGCCAGCTGCGGCTTTGGCTTCTGGAGCCATGATATCTCCGGCTTTGAATCCACCGCTCCGGCGCATGTGTACAAGCGCTGGTGCCAGTTCGGACTGCTGTCCTCCCATTCCCGGCTGCACGGCTCCCAGTCCTACCGGGTGCCGTGGCTCTTCGACGAGGAAGCCTGCGTGGTGCTGAAGAAGTTCGCAGAGCTGAAATGCACCCTGATGCCGTATCTGTATCGCATGGCTGTGATCGCCCACGAGGAGGGTATCCCCATGCTGCGGCCCATGTATATGGAATTCCCCGGGGACCCGGCCTGCGAAACGCTGGACCGCCAGTATATGCTCGGCGAAAGCCTGCTGGTGGCGCCGGTGTTCGACGAAAGCGGCGAGGTGCAGTACTATCTGCCGGACGGGGAGTGGACGCACCTGCTGGACGGCCGCAGGATGACAGGCGGACGATGGGTGCAGGAAAAATACGATTTCATGTCCCTGCCGCTGTGGGTGAAGGAAAACACGCTGCTGCCTGTCGGGAAGAGCAGCGACCAGGTGGAATACGATTACGCCGACGGCGTGGAAATGCGGGCTTACTGCGTAACGCGGCCGGCGGAGATCGCCGTACCCGGGCCGGACGGCAGCACGCAGGCGGTCTTCCGGGCGGAGGTGAAGGACGGGAAGGTAGTCGTCACCTCGGATTCCGCTAAGCCCTGGACGCAGAAGATTATCGGATAACACGGAAGTACTGGATATATGGCTAAAAGCCGCCTTCGGGCGGCTTTTTCAGCGGAGAGAGAATTTCAGCAGTTATTACCCCTATGTTTATAAGCGGCAGGAAACTATTGATCCGGAACGGAGAAAAATGATATAATATTTCAGCAAAACAGTGTAAACAGGCGCCGCAGCGGAGGTGTTCCATATGATTTTCGACTGGGTAACCTTTGGAGAACCGCTCTCTTTCTGGCAGATGCTTCTCAGAATCGTAGCCGCGGTTGTGTTCGGCGCGATTATCGGCGTGGACCGGGAGGTGAAAAACAGGCCGGCCGGAATGCGGACGCATGTGCTGGTATGCCTGGGCGCCGCCCTGATCGGCCTGGTGGAGCAGCAGACCGTCGCCCATGTTGTCGCCCTCGGCGCGGCGCACATCAACGTCAGCATGGGACGGCTGACCGCACAGATCGTGTCGGGCGTCGGCTTTCTGGGCGCCGGGACGATCGTAATCGCCGACCGGCGCATCACCGGCCTGACCACCGCCGCTTCCCTGTGGTGCGCCGCCTGCCTCGGCCTGGCCGTGGGAGCCGGGTTTACGACCATGGCGATGGTAGCCTGCCTGGTGGTCATGGTGGTGCTGAAGCTGATGCAGCGGATCGTGCACGTGAACACCTATAAACGGCTGGAGGTTCAGTTTATCCACCGCGCCGATACGCTGAACTATATCCGGGAAATATTCGATCAGATGCAGATCAAGATTCTTGATCAGGATTTTCACGCGGAGACCCAGGGGGACGGGCAGAACGTCTATACGAATGTATATACCCTGTCCATGCGGGGGAAAACCCGTTATCAGGATCTGATTACCATCCTGTCCGAGCATCCGAATATCCGGACGGTCAGGACCAGAAATGTTTGAATGGATTGGACGGAGCTGATACCGTGTCGGGGGCGCTTTGGATTGTGATCGGCGTACTGTTCCTGCTTCTGCTGGGCGGAAGCAGGGAGAGCGGCGCGAAGAAAAAAACCTCCCGGAGCCGGGCGGTTCGTATTGATCGGACGCATTATTACGATCCGGACGATTATGAGTGCTCCGCGTGCGGAGCCCGGTTTCAGAAGAAAAGCATGAGCTGCCCCCGGTGCGGCGCGCGCTTCACGGGGACAGAGGAAGACGACGACGAATTCATCGAGGAAATGGTTTTCTGGGAAGACGACGAGGAGGAATGACGGCATCGTCAGCTTTCCCCGACAGGATTGACGTGAATCATGACGTGCTTCACATTCGGAAAATTCCGCTCGATATTCCCATGAACGTTCTCGGCGATGGCGTGGGCGTCGACCAGGGAAATATCCCGCCTGACCGCGATTTCCAGATCCACATATGTCTTATTGCCGAACTGCCGGGTGTGCAGCAGGTCGATCCGTTCCACACCGGGCTGCTGAAGGATAAAGCTGCTGATCTTCTGTTCGAAGGCCTCTCCGCAGGAGGTATCCAGCATTTTCGAAAGGGCGTCCCGGGTGATGTCGTACGCCACTTTGAGGATCAGCGCGCAGATGATCAGTCCGGCGACCGGATCCATAAAGGGCAGCCCCAGCTTCGCCAGGCCGATTCCGATAAAGGATCCCACCGAGGAGATTGCGTCAGACCGGTGATGCCACGCGTCCGCCTTAAAGGCGGACGAATCCATTTTTTTGGCATAGTACATGGTATACCAGAACATGCCCTCCTTGACGACGATCGAAACGACCGCCGCGATCAGCGGCAGCATCGTCGGGATTTCCACGGAGTCCCGCTCAAAGAAGAGCTTGCGGATGCCGGCCCAGCCGATTCCGATACCCGTGCCGGCCAGAATCAGGCCGAGGATCAGAGAAGCCACGCATTCCAGCCGTTCGTGGCCGTAAGGATGCTCGGTATCCTCCTTCTGCCTGGACAGCAGCACGCCGATGTACGCGACCAGCGTCGCGAAGACGTCGGACAGGGAATGGACGGCGTCCGACACCATCGCGCCGGATTTACCGAAGATGCCGGCGAAGAGCTTGAACGCCGCCAGCAGGACGTTTCCGAAGATTCCCACACGGGACAGTTTTCGGATGATCTTTTTTTCTTCCATGGTTCAGCCTCCAAGGTACATTACCGGAGGTTAATCAGGACGAGGCCTGCCAGGCAGACGGCGATCCCGACGACCTTGTTCCAGGTAATCGCTTCATGATACAGGAGATACCCGACGAAGATCAGAATGACGGCCAGCACGGCGGAGGAAACGATCTGGGCCATGCTGATCTGCCATCCCGCCCGGAAGGCATAGATAAACCCGACTTCCAGGCCGACGATGACGATGCCGAGAACGACCGGCGCCCAGTTCAGCGACCGGAACTCCCGGGCAAGGTCCGCGTTCCGGTTCAGGAGAAAATAGAGCGCGCAGGATATCACCGCGCCGATAAAATACGTGACCGTCAGCGAGACCAGCGGATTCATTCCCTCCGGAACGGATTTGGCACAGATCTGGTAGAGCGTATTGGAAAGAACCACCAGTGCGATAGGCCAGATGTAAGCAAGCATGTGAAAACCTCCTTGCGGCGCGTATGCGCACAGGCTTTCCCCCGTCAGCCCGTTTTGCAGAAACAAATACTTGAAAACCGGGCACGGGATAGGATAAAATCATTATATCACAAAAAGCAGGAAAGGGTGTACAGATATGAGACGGTCTGAAATCAACCGGCACATCAGGGACTTTGAAACGATCCTCCGGGTGCACCGCTTTGAGCTGCCGCCTTTTCTAAGTCTCACGCCCGCGGAATGGCAGGAAAAAGGGCATGAATACGACGAGATCCGAGACAACGCGCTGGGCTGGGACATTACGGATTTTGGCAGCGGCTGCTTCGAAACCAGGGGACTGTATCTCATCACACTGCGGAACGGCAACGTGCACGATTCCAGATACTCCAAGACATACGCCGAGAAGATCATGATGCTCCGGGACGGACAGATGTGCCCCAGCCACTTCCACTGGCACAAGATGGAGGACATCATCAACCGCGGCGGCGGGAACCTGCTGTTTCGGCTGTGGAACGCGGACAAGGACGAGAAGCCGGATCGTGTTTCTCCGGTGAAGATCCATTCAGACGGCCGCGAATACGAGGTTCCCTGCGGATCCGACGTCATCCTGAAGCCCGGGCAGAGCCTGACGCTTTATCCCTTCTGCTTTCATGAATTCACTCCCCAGCCGGGAACGGGGTATGTGCTTATCGGAGAGGTGAGCATGTGCAACGACGACAACACAGACAATTGTTTCGAAGAGGCGCAGGGGCGCTTTCCGCCCATCGAGGAGGACGAACCGGCGTACAGGCTGCTCTGCAACGAATATCCGGAGGCACAGTGACGGCTACATTTCCAGATGCAGAGAATAATCAAAGCTTTCGGGGTTCACCTGGTATTTGGGGTCCAGCTGCGGGCCGCAGCTTCCTGAGCCGATTCCGCTCATGGCGAAGTCCACATGGACGATCACGTGCCCGCTCTTTTGCAGCTCATAATTATGCTTTTTCTGCGTCAGCTCCTCATCCGTATACTCCTGAATATTGAAGCTGAAAGGCCGGTCGGAGGTGAATTCAAAGCCTTCCCGGCCGTTTCCGACGCGTACAAGATCACAGCCCCAGTGGGAACCGTTTTCCTGCGGTTTCAGGTAATCCTCGTGGTTGTCGGCGGCGGTGGTGGCAAACCGGCCGTACCAGGACGCCCGATGCTTGTCCCAATAGCTCTCGTCCGGGCCGTAGCCCAGATACTCCGCGGCTGCCATGTCCGCCGGCAGCACGAAACGCAGCCCCAGTCTCGGCAGGAACGGCATCCCCGGATCCTTCGTACCCTGCAGGCGCAGATTCATCGCGCCGCCCTTTCCGATGACGCAGGTCGCGTGTATGTCCAGTATCTTCTGCAGGAAGACCGGCGCCAGCGAGAAATGGACCTTCAGGACAGCCCTGCCGTTCTCCGCATACGCGTCGGCCTCATATACCCGTATCTTCGCCCGGTCAAATCCGGCGCGCTCCCAGACTGTCCGGATCCCGCGGTCGTTATCCGTCGGCGCACGCCAGATATCCAGTGTGACGGGAGCGGCGATCATGGTTCTGCCGTTCCGGGTGATATCCGTAAAGGCTGCCGTAAAGGGGTCGAACGCATAGCGGAAATCCGAACCGGATATGACGATACGGTGCGGATCCTTTTCGATCCGCAAGCCTTCCGCGGGTTCCACATCCCGGAGCGCTTTGCTCCGGTCGCGGAGCGTCAGCTGATCAAAGCCCATCTCGCGGCCGGCTTTGGTCAGGCCGTGATCCTTCTTCTGATAATATGTGATTTTCAGCATCACCTTATCGCCGTCCGGAGGCACCCTGTATCCCAGGTCGACCTCTGTCTCCGCGTGAGGTTCCACGTCGATCTCCGGAACGCCGCCTGAACAGACAATTTCACCGTCCGCGGAAATCTCATATTTCGCCGTGACTTCGTCCTTCATGTTCAGGAAATCACGGAAGCTGCGGAACCGCAGGACGCCTTCCCGGTCCGTCAGGTACACGCGCAGGGGACGCATGACGTTCTTGTATTCCCGAAGGCCGGGGGATGGCGTACGGTCCGGATAGACCATGCCGTCCATGCAGAAGTTGCCGTCATGGGGGAATTCGCCGAAGTCGCCGCCGTAGGCATACTTCTTCCGGCCGTCCTCCGTGACGCCGGTCAGCACGGCATGGTCGCACCATTCCCAGATGAAGCCGCCGGCAAAGCCCTCGTATTGGTTGATCAGCTCCTGATAATCCTCGATATCCCCGGGACCGTTGCCCATGGCGTGGATGTACTCGCACTGGATCAGCGGTTTATCCAGGGGCTTTTCCATATCCGCGACGATACTTTCCCGTGACTGGTACATATGGCTGTAAACGTCCAGCATGGAGATATCCTTGCTTTCATAATTGTCCGGCTCCAGATACCAGTTTTCATAGTGCACGAGCCGGTCCGGATCATGCTCCTTCACCCAGCGGCCCGCAGCCTCGAAGTTCTCGCCGTACCCGGCTTCGTTCCCCAGGGACCAGATGAGAACCGCGGGCTGGTTTTTGTCCCGCATCACGTTCATCCGGGACCGGTCCACGGTGGCCTCCCTGAACATGGGGTTGCGGGCGGTGAGGCAATAGCGGTTCGCGTGGGTTTTCCGCCCGTCGGCGGCACGGACGTCGATCAGCTGGGTGGAGCCGTGGGACTCCATGTCAGCCTCCGCGATCAGGTAGAAACCGTACATACTTGCCAGCTCCGGCATCCACGGTGCGTTCGGATAATGGGAGGTGCGGATCGCGTTGATGTTGTGCTCCTTCATCAGACGCATGTCGCGGATCATCTGCTCCCGGGAGATGGTATACCCGGTCACCGGGTCTGAATCATGGCGGTTCGTGCCGCGGAACTTGATCGGCTTTCCGTTGAGACAGATCACAATTTTGTTTTTGATTTCCACGACGCGGATCCCGACCTTCTGGAAAATGACTTCCTCATCGGTTTCCAGCTTCAGGGTATACAGGGCGGGCGTCTCCGCCGTCCACTTTTCAGCGTCCGGCACGGCAAAGGCTACCGTGCCGTTTTCAATGGCCTTCCGCGCCAGTTCACAGCCGCAGGGTTTGTACAGGGTTGCCATGACCTTCGGCTCGCCGCGGCAGGCGACGTCGACCTTTACGGTGCCGTTGACGTAAGCATCGTCGAGCCCGGTGTGCACAAAGAAATCCCGGATATGGTTCAACGGGCGGACAAGAATGTACAGATCCCGGAAGATTCCGGACATGCGGAGCTTATCCTGATCCTCCAGGTAACTGCCGTCGCACCATTTGAGGACGGCGACCGTGATCCTGTTATTCCCGTCCGTGACGGCGCCGGTGATGTCGAACTCGTGCGGCGAATGGCTGACCTGGCTGTAGCCGACGAACCGGCCGTTGACCCAGAGATAGAAGCAGCTGTCCACGCCCTCGAAATACAGGCAGTATCGCATGTCCTCCCGTTTGTCCAGCGTGAACACGCGGCTGTAAACGCCGGTCGGATTCTCTGTGGGAACGTACGGCGGGTCAAAGGGAAAGGGGTAACGGACGTTGGTGTACTGATGGCGGTCATATCCGTAATTCTGCCAGACGCCGGGTACGGGGATCGTGTCGGTAAACTGCGCGGTATTGCTCCCGCAGTCCTCCGGAACGTCGTAAACGCTGCCGTAGTACCGGAACTGCCAGGTTCCATCCAGATGGATCACGCGGGAGGAGCGGTCTCCCGCATCCTCCGGCGCGAAAGGAATAAAGTAGGAACGGCTTTCCTCCATGCCGACATGCAGAACCGAGGGATCCTCAAAATACTTTTTTTCGCTGAGCATACAGCACCTCCGGGGCGGTCGGGATTACAGCAGCAATTCTTTCCAGCTGTCAAACGGCGCGGGACGGAGGAAGCCGGTCTCTGTTTCCATGGGCTGTCCGGTTTCGCCGCTGCGGATCATTTTTTCGATGATATCCAGCACATGGCAGGCCATCTCTCCGGAGGCAAGGTGCACGCCGCCGTTCCGGAGGCATCGGCCCATATCCGCCGGGCCGATGCCGCGGCAGTTGTCCGCCAGCGCGGAGACCGGCTCCAGCACCTGCCAGGCCGGATTCATATAGTCATCCGGCATCCAGGCGATTTCCCCGCCGAACTGGTTGGCGTCGCCCAGACGCAGAATTCCCTTCGTACCGTGAATCGTAAAGTAGGCCTGATCGGGGGCGGCGCTGTCCCCGTTCAGGGAGAAGGTACCGGTGACGCCGTTTTTCAGCGTGAGCACGGCGTTCACCTGCGCCTCGTTGTCATAGATATACTCCTGCCCGAATTCGGAACTGTCCGGGATCACGTTTTTCCGGACGCGGCTGTGGTTTCCGACTCTGGCGTAGACTGCCTGAGCCGGCCCCAGCAGAGAGACCAGCGCGGTCAGATAATACACGCCGTAGTCGTAGCAGATGCCGCCGCCGGGCTGACGCAGGAATTTGAACAGGCTGGCCAGCAGGGTCAGGTCCCGGTTGGCGACCACGTGGAAGGAAGTAATATCGCCGATCAGCCCTTCCTCAATGGCCTTGCGCACCGTCTGCAGCGCGCTGCCCATGAAGGTTTCCGGCGCGCAGCCGAGACGGAGCCCTTTTTCCGCCGCGACAGCGATCAGATCCTGTGCTTCCCGGAGATCCGTCGCGAGGGTTTTTTCCGTGTAAACATGCTTCCCGGCCAGCAAAGCTTTCCGGACGAGTTCGTAATGGGTGTGGGCCGGCGTGAGCACGACCACCAGCTCCACTTCGGGATCAGCCAGAATTTCGTCGACAGACGCCGCGCGGATGCCGTACTGCGCGGCCTTTTTTTCCGCGTTCTCCCGATGGCTGGCAGCGCAGGCCACCACTTCCAGCGTGGAAAATTTGCGCATCATATTGCTCAGATAGATGTCACTGATCGCGCCGCAGCCGATCACAGCGGTTTTTACCGGTTTCATATGCATACCTCCCGATGTAAAGATGTTTTTATGTGTATTTTCTCCATTCGGGACGCCGCTCCCTGCAAAGAAAGGAAAAAACTTCAGTTGCCAGAGACGGTCCGGTGTGATATCCTGCTATGGGGTGATTTGCATATGAAGAAGAATACGGTGATCAGACGAATTCTCATTTCTCTGCTGATTCTGGCTATGCTGCCGTCCGGGGCAGCCTTCGCCGCAAACAAGCCGGAAGCGTTCATCCTGGGGGTGGACGTTTCAGAGCTGCTTTCCCAGGAGAGCAGCGGCGTCGTCTATTACGATGAAGGCGGCAATCCCGCGGACGCGCTGGCTGTGCTGGCGGAAAGCGGAGTCAGTCATGTCCGCCTGCGGGTGTGGAACGATCCCTTCGACGAACAGGGGAGGGGATACGGCGCGGGGAACATCAACGCGGAAAGGGCGGCGATACTCAGCGCCCGGGCGGCGAAGCTGGGCATGAAATCGCTGATCGATTTCCATTATTCCGACTTCTGGGCGGATCCTTCCCGGCAGATCGCGCCGAAGGCCTGGGCGGGGATGAGCGTGGACGAAAAGGAAACGGCCCTGGCCGCGTATACGAAGGAGGCGCTGGCGCTGATTCTGGACGCGGGCGGCGACGTGGACATGGTGCAGGTCGGCAACGAAACTACCACGGGTATGGCGGGGGAGTACGACGCGGGCGATATGGCCCGCCTGATCGCCGCCGGATGCCGGGCGGTGCGGGAGACCGCCGCGGAACGCGGCCTGGAGATCACCGTCTGCGTGCATCTGACGGATCCGCAGAATTACGGAATGATTTCAGCCATTCTGCGGGGGCTGGACATCCGCAAAGCGGATTATGACGCCGTGGGGCTTTCCTATTATCCCTACTGGCACGGAACGCTGGAGGACCTGTCCGATACCGTCGGTACGATCCGGAAGGATTTCCGGAAGGAGGTTTTCGTCGCGGAAACGGCGTGGCCCTTTACGCTGGACGACGGGGACGGAGCCGGCAACGTGATCGGATCCGATCCCGGCATCTATCCCGTGACACCGGGCGGGCAGGCGCTGGCCTGGGAAGACGTGTGCTGCACGGTTGCGGACGCCAGCGGGTTCGGCGTGTTCTACTGGGGTGGCATCTGGACCCCCGTAAGCCCGGACCCGGAAAAGAACAGGAGCATCTGGGAGACGGAGGGCAGCGGCTGGGCCACGCGGTTCGCCAGCGCGTACGACCCGGAGCATGTGGGAAACGATTATGGCGGCTGCGCCTGGGACAATCAGGCGATGTTCGATTTCACCGGGCATCCGCTGCCGGTTCTGAAGACGCTGCGCATGCTTTCGGAAAGCGGCAGGCTGCCCGTTCCGCAGCCCCTCGCCGAGGCAACCGCCGATCCGTCCGCTGAAGCACCGAACATGGTGCTGAACCCGGATTTTGAGGATCCGGATTATTCCATGTGGGAAACGTCCTCCGATACGGCTGACGTTCCTTACGACTATCAGGATAACATCAGCGACGCCCACTCCGGCACGGTGGCATTCCATTTCTGGTCCGAGAAGGATATGTCCTTCCGGATTCAGCAGACGGTGAACGATCTGCCGCTCGGAAAATATGAAGCGTCGGTCTGGTCCCAGGGCGGGGACATGACCGACGCCTCCATGGTGCTGTATGTGATCGCGGACGGCCAGTACTATGAAACGTCCTTCATGAATTCCGGCTGGGCGGACTGGCAGCATCCGGTGATCAGCAATATACCGGTGGCGTCCGGGAGCCTGACCATCGGCGTAAAGATCAAATGCGGAAAGAAGAGCTGGGGAACGCTGGACGATTTCTCTGTGGTCAAGAAGTAAAGTCAGCCTGCCGACACGGCCGGCGCAGAAGATCTGCCGCGGGGGAAACAGACCGCAAAGCAAATGCGGCCTGTTTCTTTTGTTTCGGCGCCGGCATCATCCAGTCCAGAACGATGCCGTCATAATCGCCGGCCAGGGCATACGCCAGCGCGTCTTCCCCGGTATGCACAAAATCCACGGAGTAGCCCGCGTTTTCCAGAATGGTTTTTTCCGCTCTGCAGAGGGAGCGGTCGTCTTCAGCAAAAAGGATCCGCATGCTGATCACCTTCATATATGATAGTATTTCACGGGAAAGAGCGCCATCCCCGAAGAGATGGCGCGGAGCAACGGAGCATCAGGTGCCGGCGGTTTCTCCGCCGATGGGAGATTCAGGCGTTTGCTGCGGGGTCTGCGTGTTGCCGAAGCCGCCGCGCTTTCCGCCTTTTCCTGATCCCTGTTTTCCGAAGCCTTCCTGACCGAATCCGCCCTGATTCGATCCTCGGCTGTTCTGCCCATTCCGGCCGCCTTTGCCGCCGCGGCCGAATCCCAGGCCGTTCTGCTGCAGGGTCATCTGCTCCACATAGTATTCATAGATCAGATCGGCCTGCTCCTGCGTCAGCTTTCCGGCAGCCACAAACGCATCCAGCTCCTGTTTCAGACTGTCCAGCCAGGCCTGCTTCCGGCTTTCGGCCTTCGCGGTGCTGTAGGCTTCCAGCGCTTCCTTCAGGGCATCCGCCTTCGCCTGGGCTTCACTGTCCGCCGCATCAGATGCCGGCGCTTCGACTGCCGGCGTCTCCGAGGCGGGGGTGGTGCCCGTGGTTCCGTCCGTGGGTCCTTCCGCCAGCGCGGCGATACCGATGCACAGCGCAAGCATCAGGGCCAGAATCATCAGGATGGCTTTTCCGTTTGTTTTCATGGTAAAATCACTCCTTTTCATCATAAGGTCACTCCTTCGCATCAGGGTCGTTCCCGCGGGGAACATCTGTATGATACCGGAGCAACCTTAAATGAAACTGTAGTGAAAAAACTTTTTTCAGGCATTGCCGGATATCACGCAGTCTGGTACAATTCACTCAGATGACAATGATTCCCGTTCCGGTTCCGCGTTAAAAACTGCTCCCTGTTCTTCCGACGCACGACGCTGCTTTCAAAGGAGAAGTCAGCATGAAGCATAACAAAAAAAGCATCCGGATCAGTATCGCCGCCCTGGTTCTGAGCATCTGTATTCTGACAGGCGGCTTTCTCTGGTACGCGTCCGTCAGCGGCGCAATCCGTCTGAGTCCACAGGAGTGAAAGAGAAATGAGCATGACTGATTTTCAGGCCGCGGACAGAAGAATTCAGGAACTGATCCGGCGGGACAGACTGCCCAACATCAGCATCTGTGTATGCGGCCCTGACGGCGTGATCTTTGAAAAGGGATACGGGTACCGGGACGCGCGGAAAGAACATCCGGTCGATCCGGATACGGTCTACGGGATCGCTTCCATGTCCAAGTCCATCACCGCCCTGGCGCTGGCTATACTGGAATGCGAGGGAAAGCTGAGCTACGACGATCCGGTGACCCGCTATTTCCCGGATTTCTCCGTTCCCGGTGCGCCTGCGGATATGGTTACCCTTCGTACGCTGGCGCAGCATACGGCGGGAATTCCGCCCATCGAGCCGCTGGAATGGTCGATCGCCATGAACTCCGTCGGGCGGGACAGCGAAAGCATCCGGAAACTCCGGGCTTCCTCCCCGAACCGGATGGACCGGATCGAGCAGATCATCGAATACATCGCCCACTGTCCGTATCCCACGGTCGGCGCCCCCGGGGAAAACATGAGCTACTCCAACGAGGGGTACGCCATTCTCTCCTATGTGGCGGACCGGGCGGCGGGCATTCCCCTGGAGGAGTTCTGCCGGGAGCGGATTTTTATGCCGCTGGGCATGACGCGCACCGTGATGGACGACGACTGCGTCAGCGCGCACGCCATGGCGGGGGACAATATCGTTTCCCTGTTTGAATATGAGGACGATGTGCTGGTCTGCGACGATCACTGGAGCATACTTCCGCCGTTCCGCGGGTGCGCGATGGTGAAGTCCACTGCCAGGGATATGGCGGTATACTACCGGTGTTTGTCGAATTGGGGCATGCATGAAGGCCGGCAGGTTCTGCCCCGGGCGGCGGTGGAACGGATGATCGGCCCGGCTATCCCGGCGACCGATCAGGCCGTGTACGGGCTGGGACTGTATAAACGGGTGAAGGCCGGGCATATTATCTGTGAGCATTCCGGCGGGCTCCACGGAGTTTCCACCAAGGGCGGCCTGCTGCTCGGGGAAGGATACGGATTCGCGGTGTTCTGCAGCCTCGGGGACGCGGACATGGATGAAATCATGTGGACGCTGTACAACACGGTGACCGGACTGCCGCCCGAAGAATCCCACAGCTGGTTCCGTCCGGTGAACCGCACGTTCTCCGATCTGCCCATGCTGGAGGGAAGCTATATCGGCCACGAGGGAGAGCCTTCCGTCGTCCGGGTGGACGACGCCGGCCATGCCCGGGTTTCCGAACACGATACAGAGCTGGTTTACTGCGGCGCGGGGCGGTTTCTGGCCATGGACCGGGAAAAACCGGAAACGCAGCGCGCGCGGCTGGAGTTTTTCTTCCGGAACGGCCATGCCTGGGGCGTCCGGGTGGGAAGCAGAATTTACAGCCGGGAAAACGAATCTTCATTCCAGTGCAGCTGAAAGCCTTTGGAAAGCAGCAGCTTCTGAAAATCCATCAGCGATTCGTCGGCGACAGAGGTGGGAAGCATCCGGTGCAGAATGCAGTAGGACGCCAGATATCCCGCCGCTTCGCCGACGGTCCATTCCACGGGATGCAGACGGAAGCATCCCCCGGTGAGGTGCGTCGTGCCGATGTTTTTCGCAGCCGGGATCAGGTTGCGGATCCGGACGGGAATCATCGCGTTCAGCGGAATCTCGAAGGGCTGCGCCTCCTCGAACAGGGCGGTTCCGGTCTTCGTGGTCAGATGCAGATCGATATGGTAATGGCCGACGCCGACGCTGTCCTCCCGCCGGAGCGGCCGATCGTTCCAGGCGGAGGCGATCTCCTGCTCCCGGACGGTCGTCCGCGCCACGATGCGCCGGGACTCCCGGATATACGGCGCCTTGGCCAGACCGTCCGGGGTGCCGAGGACCTCTCCGGCCAGCCGGACCGGATATCCCTGTTCCCACAGCCAGTAGGCGCAGCAGCGGGTCAGCTCCCGGGCCTCCTCCAGATGGGCGTCCGCGGCGGGATCGTCGACGACGTTTCCGACGGAATAGTCGTTCTGCGGCCAGTTCAGCAGCGTGATTTCCGGCCGGCTGTCCCGGTAATAGGGCGGATACTGAATTCTTCTGTAGCTCCATAAGCCCAGGGGAGAGGCTCCCGGCTCGTTGTCGAACATGGCGAACCGCGTCAGCCCATAGGCGCCCCAGGCCTGCCAGCCCAGAAGGGGGATTCCCTTTACCTGACAGGCCCGCCATTCGTCATAATGCTCCGGCCGGGTCATCGGCGGTCTTTCCGGCTCCAGCGCCAGGGCCGCCACCCACGTGATCGGCTGCTGATCCGCCGGGCAGGCGGTTTCCGGCGCGTGGGGCTCGCCGGTTTCGCTTTTTGCCTCCGCGCCGATCCGGTATTCTGCGCCGGCCAGAGGCAGCAGATCTCCCGTATCCGTCGCGTCCAGGTAATACGCCGCGCGGATCAGCTCCCGCTGTCCGGCCTGATTCTCCACGACGACGCCCTCCACCTGATCGCCCCTGACCAGTGCCTCGCGGCATCGGGTGAAAAGCGCCAGGGTCAGATTTCCGCCCGCGACGGAAGGCTGCAGGGATTCCGAGAGCAGCCGGTGCGCCAGCCGGGGATCATGAGCCAGCCTGCTGACCCAGCTGCTGCCGGGACAAAATACGCGCTGCGAGGCCATTCGCTCCGAGGCGGCGGGATCGCTCCGATAGGCCTCCCGGACGGCTTTGCGGTAATACAGATACGATGCCGTCGCACCCTGCTCCTCGATCCAGGGGTGCTCGTCCGGCGGAACCGCCTGGCTGGTGAGCTGGCCGCCGATCCAGTCCGTCGCTTCGCACAGATATACCTTCATTCCCATGGAGCAGGCGGCCCGGGCGGCCTGCACGCCGCCGAGGCCGCCGCCGATCACCGCGATATCAAAAAGTCTTTCCGTCATTTTTGTCTCTTTCCCACGGACCTGCCGTGAAAGAATTTCTCTGCTTTGTTATTATAGCACGGTAACAGCACGCGGGAAACCGAAGAATTCCGGACGGGATCGGCCGGCCGGATCAGGCGCCGGACATCCTTACGAAAACGTAAGATGAAAGTCACGTAAAAGTAAGGTTCGTATGGCAGAATAGACCCCGGAAACAGGAAGGCACGGCGGCCCGCCGGTCCGGATCCCGTTTCACAAAGAAACCAAAGGAGACATCGAACATGAAGAAACTGACAATCATCCTCTCGGTGCTGGCGGCACTGGTCATCTGCGCGGCAGCGCTGGCAAACGGCAACAATACAGCGGCGGAACTGTATGACAAAACGGCGGAGCTGCTGTTTGACACAGCCAACGTGACCCTGAAGGCGCATGCCGAATTTTCGCTGGACGGCACCTGGTTCAAGACCATGGACGGCGAATGGAAACAGGATCTGAACCGCTCCTGCAGGCAGCTGTCGCTGCGTTCTCCCCGGGCGGACGGAACGGAACGCAGGAACGGATATACGATCGTGACGGACAAGGAAAGCCTCTATCTGATGGAAGTCTTTACACCCGGCATCTACAGGCAGGGATTCTCCGCGGAGAGAACGTCCATCCTCCGCAACACCGTGGAAACGAAACAGCTGATTCGCCTCGGCAGAGCCCTGGCAGGGCAGGCCGATCTGTTCCTCGGCGCGGGCGCGGTGACGAAAGCAGAGGACGGTTCGATCCGCGTGGTGATCGGGGAGAACATGCCGGAACTGGCAAACGCGGCGCTGAATCAGCTTGCCCGGTTCGCGGCAAAGCGGTATTTCGATATCGATTATGACAGGATCCGGACGAACAGCAGGATGTCCCTGAACAGCTACGTCACCGTGACGCAGGGCATTCTGTACACGACGCAGGAAATCTCGGTGAAGAAGGCGGAGATTACGCTGAAGACGGACGATAACGGTGACCTGCTGCAGGCGGAAGGCGTTGTCAGCCTGAATTTGCAGACCAGCGGCAGCGGTGAGAGACAGCTGGATATCAGTTTCCGGGTGGACGTATCCGACCGGGGCACCACAAAAGTGGAGAAGTTCGATCCGAAGGATTATAACGTGACCGCGGTTTATTATGAGGAACTGGATTACGGCTATGAAACCGGTGAGGAGATCGCTCTGATCGAGGAAGATGCACAGCCATAAGAGAATTATCCCCTCAGCCGGCAAAGCCGACAGCTCCCCTTGCCACAAGGGGAGCCTTTTGGGTTATTAGCTCTGATTGCAGTAAGGGGAGACTTTTTCAGGAGAAGTCCTTCCGGACGGTCATGCGGACTTCGGTGCCGTGAATGGCGATCCGGAGGCTGTCCGCCAGCTGAACCAGGACCGACCGCTCGTAGCCGTCCCATTCCCCGGAGGCCAGGCGGTCCGGGCCTTCCGGCAGTTCGAAGCAGACGTCGTCGGTATCGGACGCCATCGCGCGTTCAAAGGCTCCGCGGAGCTTTTCCTGGAAGCTCAGGATCTTTTTCCGCTTTCCGGAAGCGGCTGAGGCTCTCAGCCGCCGTTTCTTTTTCCTGTCCATCTCCGTTTTGACCGTCAGCAGCAGCTCATACTGCAGGCCGACGCGCTCAATCCAGAAGGAGGCGATCAATTCGCCGGTGACGATGCTGATCATGCTCAGCATTTCCTCGGCAAACAGAACCAGGCGCAGGGCGTCCCGGTGATTCAGCCCGCCGCTGTCCGCCATCTTTTCCGCTTCCCCGGTCGCGTCCCGGAACCCGTTCCCGTGGTTGTCGACCCGGATGGTATCCGAACGGATGAGATCGCCTTGGCGCGCCTTCAGCTTCAGACGGAGCCTCTCAGAGGCCTGGATCAGCGGCCTGCGGATATTGATATCCCAGGATTCACCGGCGTGAATGGCGATCAGCCTGTTGATCATGGACTGGATCATCTTCTTCGTGTTGTCGTCCGCCTTGTCCACCGGGTCGTCGCCGTCCGCCTTCCCGCTGTCTTTGTCCTTCTTGTCCAGCAGGGAGAAAAGCGTCGTGACGAAAATCTCCCGCTGCTGTGATGTACAGGTTCTGAGCCATTCGTGAATGGTCCGGTCCATGACCTGCGCGCCGCTGGAAAGATTTTCCTCTTCCAGAAAATGCCGGCCGACCATCAGCCAGTTGAACGGATCGTGCTGGAGGAGAGAAACCTTTCTGGACTGAACGACGTGGTAGATGGGATTGTAGTTCAGCAGCATGCCGATAATGGAACCGGTGGGAACAAAGGAGCGGATCAGCGGTTCAATGGCTCTGTACCTTTCGGAGGCGACGGTTTCGTCGTCCAGGCCCGGCCCGTCAAAGGAATAGATTTTACGGATCCTGTTCCGGATTCCAGGCCCGGTGTACGTGGCGGAATACAGCGCCAGATTGCCGCCCTTGCTGTGCCCGACGATATACAGCGGCCCGGCAGTCGCCGCGGCAGCCTTCTCCAGGTAGGCGAGGGCGGCCGTCTGGGCGGGAACCGGCGTCATATAGCTCAGCATGAAGTCTTCCTTCCAGCCCACCAGTGTGGTGTCGGTTCCGCGGAAAACGACCACGGTGCCGACATCGGGAACGTCCAGGGTGATCGCCGAGAACTGGATATCGCGGGATGGATCCACGTCGTTCACCTGATCCAGCACGGCGATATCCTGAAAACGCCGGCTGACGGCCAGCTCCCTGAGGAACTGGCTGCGATTCTCCGCGGCGTTGCCGAGCCCGTCCTGCGGGAGACGGTCCAGCAGGTCCGAGGAGGCGAGACTGCTGAGCCGGAGCGCCTGCCCGCTTTCGAACGTCAGCTCGTTCTCTCCGAAGTTGGCGTAGGAGATCAGGGCGGCAATCACGCTGTCGATCTCGTTCCAGGGGGATTCGGCGAAGGAAAGATCCCCCCGCCACTGAACATAGTCGATCACCGTGCCGCCTGTAATTCTGGCGCTCTTCTTTTTCTGCTTATCCATCGTGCATGTTCCTTTCTGTGACGGATCCGGACAGGTCCGGGAGATCCGACGGGCAACTACCGGGTCAGGTCTTTGACCCATTTGTATTTGCGGAAGCGGGCCATGACCCAGGGGATTTTGCCCACTTCATCCAGGCAGGTGCAGGCATACACCGCCAGCACAGGCCAGCCGAACACGAAAGCGCCGAGAAGCGCCAGGGGGATGGCCAGGCCCCACATGCATACCGCCAGGCTGTACATATCGAAGACCGTATCCCCGCCGCCGTCCAGCACGCCGTTGATGGTCACCGTGTTGACGCAGCGGCCGATCATATATACAGCCATGATGATCATCATACCGGTGAGATAACTGTGGGCTTCCTCCGTGAGGATGACCATGCGGGTGACCAGGGGCGTCAGGGCCAGCACCACGGCGGTGGAGGCGAAGCCGATGATCCAGGAAATATTCTTCAGGCGGATGCCGTAGGCCTTGCCCATTTCCAGCCGGCCGGCGCCCAGCTCGTTGCCCACCATGATGCCGGCGGCGGCGCCGATGCCGTTGCAGACACAGCAGATCAGATCCCGCACCACGGCCGCCACGGAGTTGGCCGCGGCCGCGTCCGCCCCCATATGCCCCATGATGGCGGTGTAGGAGGTGAAGCCTACGCCCCAGAGCAGACCGCCGCCCAGCAGGGGGAGGCACTGGCGGGTAAAGTCCCGGGTCAGTTCCCGGCGGCCCCGGAAGAGCCGGGGAAGATCCGGCCGGAGATAGCCCGGACGGGCTGAAATCACCAGGCAAAGGATCAGCTGAATTACCCGGGAGAGAGTGGTGGCCAGGGCGGCGCCGCGGGATTCCATGCGGGGGGCGCCCAGCAGGCCGAAAATAAAGACAGCGTTCAGCAGGATATTCGAAATGACCGCGCTGGAGGAAATCCAGGCGCAGGTTTTCACCCGGTCCGTTACCTTCATCATGGTGAGATAGCACTCCGAGATACCGGTGATGAAATAGGACAGGCCGGCAATGCGGAGATACCTGGCGCCGATGAGGATCAGCTCGTCATCATGGGTGAAGATGTGCATGAGCAGTTCCGGGATGAACTCACAGGCCAGGCAGAAGAGCAGGGACAGAGCGCCGGCGATCCGCAGGGCGAGATTGAAGAGATCCCGCATGGTGGCCAGGTCCCCCTTGCCGTAATACTGCGCGCCCAGGATGGAGGCAGCCGCGGTGACCGCCATGACGAACATGTTCTGCACGAACTGGATCTGGGTGGCCAGGGAAACGGCGGTCATTTCCGCCTGGGCGATCTGGCCCAGCATCAGGGCGTCGCAGGCGGCCACAGCCGCAAGCATCAGGCTCTGGAACGCGATGGGAAGCGCCAGCGTCGTCAGGCGTTTGCGAAAGACTTTATTATCAATCATGCTTGGTTCAGGCAGATGATCGGATCCGGGCATCGGGCGTTCCTCCAAAAGATTATACTGTATAACGAATTCGGTTTCCAAATCCGTTGATCATCCAAACGGTATAAAAAGGGAATGGATTGATTTGCCGCAGGCAAATCAATACGATCATGCGTATGGCTGCCGCGGGGAAACCGGCTGATTCAGACGCAGAGATTCAGGACCAGAATCGTCAGGTTATCGTGGCCGCCGTTGTTCATGGCGGCGGCATAAAGCTGCCGGGCGCAGTCGGTAGCCTCGGCGCAGCGGCCGGAGATTTCCCCGATGGCCGCGTCGTCCACGAGATCGGTGAGGCCGTCGCTGCAGAGAATGAGCCGGTCCCCGGCCTGCACCGGGAAGGGCTCGGCGAAGGTGGGATCGCAGGTGACCTCCGGATCCATGCCCAGGTATCGGGTGATTACATGGCGCTGGGGATGGGTGGCTGCCTGCTCCGCCGTAATCATGCCGGCCGCCAGCAGCATTTCCAGCCGGGTGTGATCCCGGGTAAGCCTGACCGCGCTGCTGCCGCGGGCGCGGTATACCCGGGAATCCCCCACATGGGCGACCAGGGCTTCGGAATCCCGGAAATACACCAGGGCCAGGGTACTGCCGCCGCCGGAAGTGCGGTCCAGCACGGCCTGGCTGGCCTGCCGCGTCCAGGAGCGGACCGTGGGCTCAAACTCCCGGGTGGCCAGGGCGTCCTGCAGGCCCTTCAGGCCGCGGACCGCCAGATGGGCGGCAACCTCGCCGCCGGACTGGCCGCCCATCCCGTCACAGATCGCCCAGAGGGATCCGGGACCGGGTTTCCGGATCGTCACGGCGGTTTCCTTGTTCATTTCGTTCAGAGAAAGGGAATACCCGTCAAAATAAAAAGCGTCCTCGTTTTCCTTATGGATCCGGCCGGGACCGCAGATGACCGCGGCCTGAAGCGTCCAGCTCATTCCGTCCGCCTTCCTTTCGCGTGGGGCAATCAAAAATCTGTTCTGACTGGTATAAATGTACCGAATCAGGGCTCTTTTGTCAAGATTGGGAAAACCGCATCCGGTCCGGCGGACAGGCCGTTTTTTCACCCCTCGGGCGAAAAGAAAATAAACGCAATAAAGAGGAAAAAAGGGATTGCATATAGAAGATATACAATTCAGTATACTGTGCGGTTTTGAACCGCGATGAGGAGGATGGAAAGATGTCCCTGACCCCGAAGGATGTAGCCGCCATGCTGGATCACTCTACCCTGCAGCCCTGGCTGACGGAGGACGATATCCGCCACGGATGCGAGATTGCCCTGAAGTATCAGACGGCCAGCGTATGCGCCCGGCCGTGCGACGTGCCGATTCTGGCTGAGATGCTGGCCGGAAGCCCGGTCAAGGTGTGCACGGTGATCGGTTTCCCGCACGGTTCCAACGAGACCGCTGTGAAGGTTGCGGAGGCTCAGGTGGCTTTGGCGGAAGGCTGCGAAGAGCTGGATATGGTGCTGAATATCGGCAAGCTGAAGCACGGGGACGCGGACTACGTGGAAGAGGAAATCCGCAAGCTGGCGGAGACGGCGCACGGCGCCGGCGCCATCCTGAAGGTGATTCTGGAAACCTGCTATCTGACGCAGGAGGAAAAGATTCTGGCCTGCCGCCTGGCGGAGAAGGCCGGGGCGGATTTCGTCAAGACCAGCACGGGATACGGCTCCGCAGGGTGCACCATCGAGGATCTGAAGCTGATGCGGGCCAATGTGTCGGAGGACGTCCGAATTAAAGGCTCCGGCGGCATCCGGGACCTGGATACGGTCCTGTCCGCGCGGGCCGTCGGAGCAAGCCGCTGCGGGGTGAGCGCCACGGAGAAGATCATGGCCGAAGCCGAGAAGCGGTACGCGGAAGGCAC
>CAMKJS010000040.1 GCA_946413245.1 uncultured Clostridia bacterium | reverse complement strand
CGCGGCTGGACACCATCATGGGCCGCACGGACGACATGATGAAGATCAAGGGCGTGAACGTGTTCCCGAGCCAGATCGAGGAGATCCTGCAGGGCTTCCCGGAGGTATCCAGCGAATACCAGATCCGCATCTCCCACCTGGAAGGCAAGGATACCATGAGGATCTATGTGGAAACCAACGGCACCGTGAACTTCCTGGATCTGGCGGACAGAATCGCGCTGAAGGTCAAGAGCGTGATCGGCTTCACCCCCCTGGTCAAGGTGGTGGAAAACGGCGTGCTGCCGCGCAGCGAAAAGAAGACCAGGCGCGTGATCGACGAACGGTACGACTGACGGTGTGTGTCAGGGGGACGGTTCTTCTGACACACCTGACACAGTATTTGCGCGGGCTGTGTTCCTGTGCTATAATGTATGCAATTCAGGGCCCGCGGGGCGGAAAGGAAGTGCTGCGTGAACATTCTGGTGACAGGCGGAGCCGGCTATATCGGGAGTCATACCTGCGTGGAGCTGCTGGCGGAAGGGCACGACGTGGTTATCGTGGACAACCTTTATAACGCCAGCGTGAAAGCGGTGGACCGGATCGGAGAGATCGCGGGAAGAAAGCCGGTGTTTGTGCAGGCGGACATCAGCGACCGGCCGGCACTGGAAAAGGTCTTCGGGGAATACGCGTTCGACGCGGTGATCCATTTCGCGGGCTACAAGGCGGTGGGCGAGTCTGTGGAGAAGCCCATCGAGTACTACACGAACAACCTGAACGGCACGCTGGTGCTGACGGACGTGATGCGGGCCCACGGGGTGAAGAAGATCATCTTCAGTTCTTCCGCCACCGTATACGGGGATCCGGCCTTCGTGCCGATCACGGAGGAATGTCCGAAGGGTGTGTGCACGAATCCGTACGGGTGGACCAAGTGGATGCTGGAGCAGATTCTGACGGATATCCAGAAGTCGGATCCGGAGTGGAGCGTGATCCTGCTCCGGTATTTCAATCCCATCGGCGCGCACAGGAGCGGCCTCATCGGGGAGGATCCGAAGGGGATTCCCAACAACCTGCTGCCCTATGTGGCGCAGGTCGCCATCGGCCGCCTGCCGGAGCTGGGCGTATTCGGTAACGATTACGACACGGCGGACGGCACCGGGGTGCGGGATTATATCCATGTGGTGGATCTGGCCCGGGGGCATGTAAAAGCATTAAAAAAATTTGCCGAAGCCCCTGCGGTCCGCGTATATAATCTTGGAACCGGAAACGGATACTCCGTGCTGGATATCGTGCGGGCGTTCGAAAAGGCCTGCGGTCATCCGATTCCCTATACGATCAGACCGCGGCGCCCCGGGGATATCGCGGTGTGCTACTGCGATCCCGGCAAGGCGAAAGCGGAGCTGGGCTGGGAGGCGGAGTACGGGCTGGACGATATGTGCGCCGACTCCTGGAGATGGCAGAGCATGAATCCGGCAGGATATCAGTCCTGAGAGTCCGGCAGCCATACGTTCTTTTGTTCCGGTCCGGAAGACGTATTCGTGAAGGGATCCATACCGGAAAGAAAATAATGATGAAAGGCGAGATGAAACCAATGAAACGGACGAACCATTCCACCAAAGCGCTGGCGCTGCTGCTGAGCGCGGTCCTGTTCCTGGGCCTGCTGCTGCCGGCCCTGGCGAGCGCGGAATCCCTCTACGTGATTCCGGACAGCAATACCCGGAAGCTGACCCGGGAGGAGCTGTGGGAGTACCAGTATGACACGCTGCTCTACGCGTTCAACGAGATTTACGCGCGGCACGGCTATAAATTCCAGACCGGCAGCCGCTGCTATATGTGGTTCACGCGGATGCCCTGGTATGTGCCGAACGAGAACGAAACCGCCACGGATCATCACGCGACCTATTCCCAGTGCTCGAAGCTGGAGAACGAGAACGTGGATCTGATCAAAGCCGTCCGGAAGGAGATGCGGGATCTGGGCACCACGAACCCGAAGGGGAAGGGCATGCCCACGCCGCCGAACCAGAACGTGGATACTCCCCGGGGCTTCACCTACGTGAATCTGAAGGCCGGCCAGAAGCTGGCGGTTTACACGGCCCCCTCCGCGGCTGCCTATCGGGCCAACAACGGCAAGGCTTCCGTGTCCACCAACGGCGCGGTGTACGCGCTGGGCTGGGACAGCGGCTGGATGCTGATGCTGTATGAAGCCAACCAGGCCGGGCAGTACCGGGTGGGCTATGTGAACAGCTCTGAGATCAAGGGCACGCTGCCCTCCCTGCCGCAGCTGCAGTGGGACCGCTGCGACTGCGAAGTGCTGGAAACGGCGACCCTGACGGACGATCCGGCGCTGACCGGAAAGGCCCTGGCCACCCTGTCCAAGGGGACCCATGTGACGTACCTGACCACCATGTACAACAGCGGCGCCTGGGATTATGTGGAAACCACGATCAACGGGCAGGTCGCCCGCGGCTTCGTCGCCGCCGGTTCCCTGTCCATGACGACGATTGAAAGCGAATTCCAGACGACTCCCGGGCTGGGAGACGGCTGACCCGTTACAAGTCGAAAAAAACCGGGGCGAGCATTTGCTCGCCCCGGTTTTTTTAGTATACCGTTTCGATATCCCCGGTGATGCCGTATTCCCGGCGGAACTGCTCCAGGTCCTCGTCGCTCCGGAGAGCCATGACCTCCCGGATTTTCCCGGTGCCGGCTTCCCGGAAGCCGGCTGTTTTTTCCCCGGTGCAGATACTGGCGCGGATGACGGGCGTCAGGACAGCGGGATCGTAGGCCTTCTTCGGCGCGGTCTTTTTTGCGAACAGACGCATTTCGCTCACCTCCTCTGTGTCAGGGGGACGGTTCTTGTGGCACGTTTCATTCCAGGGAAAACTGCTTCATGAACTGCCAGGCCTGCTCGCAGGTGTGCTCCCGGCATTCGTGGCCCTGGTTGTCCACCCCGGCAAACACGGTGCGGCAGACGCCGTCCCGGCTGTCATACTCGTGCAGGGTCAGGACGGCGCCGCGGGATGGATCCGGGATTTTCCGGATTCTGTCTCCGGGTACGCCCCAGAAGGGCTCCGCCCAGTTCTCCCTGGCTTCGAAGGCGCAGCCGTAGGGCTTCTTCACCTGATTCACCTCAAAGACGTACCGGGCCCGGTCCGCGCATTTTTCGGCCTGGCAGGGCATTTCGGGCAGGGGCGTCTGCTCGCCCGCGGCATAGAACACCGGCACGGGAACGCCGCGGTTAATGGGCTTCGGCGCTGGCTGGCCGTACACGTTCAGCCCCACTTCGAAAGTGGCGTCCATCGGAGCCAGAGCGGCGAAGGCCTCCGGGTATTCCTGGTACAGATCCCAGCTCTTGCATCCGCCCATGGAGAAACCGGAGGCGTAGATCCGCCGGGAATCAATGGGGTATTTCTCCTTCAGGCGCTCAATCAGCTCCATGGTCTCCGCGGCGGTGGTATTCAGATGGTTCTCCACGCAGACCAGCAGGAAATCGTTCCGCATGGCTACCCGCCACCATCCGGAAACCCAGGCGATGTGGAAGGCGGAATCCCCGCCGCCGTGGAAGGCCAGCACCAGGGGAAGCGGCCCCCGGTTCAGCAGCTCCTTCCGGTAATAGGCGAGGTAACCGACCGGATGGGATTCGGAGCCTTCGTAATCGCCCCGGTTGTCCGGAGAAGTGGCTACGGTGACGATATCCGCTTCTTCCGCCATGCCGAGGGCTTCGAGGTCTTCCTCTTCCGTCAGTACGCCGCACCAGCGCTTGATCCTGCCCAGGAAGGTCGCGAAGTCCGCCCGGAAATCCGGCTCCTCCCGCACCAGCACCTGATCGCAGCTGTCCCGCAGGGCCTGATTGATTTCTTCGCTGTTCCGGACGGAAACCACGGGAATGTCGCGGCGTTCCGGCCGCGGCACGACGGAGAGCTTCTCCAGCGTGACCGCCGCGGGCGTAATTTCACCGGGCCCCCAGAGATATTCCCCGTGGATGGTTTTCATGCAGTTCCGGGCGATATAATCCGCCGCGTCTCCGATGCCGAACAGCAAGGTGCGGAATACGGCGCCGCGGATGAACCGGTCTCCGAAACTCCGGTCGAACCGGTTCCGGACGCGGATCATGCCGTCTTCATAGTACTGCTGAATTTTGCTTTCCGCCACGATTTCGGCGAAAAGGTCGTCCGGCGCGTTTTTCCAGCTGCCTTCGCACACGGGGACCGCGAAGACCACGCTGCCGGAGAACTGCCGGGCGACGTCCGCCAGCCCCCTGCGCTCCGCGAAATCGATGGCGTCCCCGATGGAACGGTCCTCCTGGCCGAACACCAGCAGATACGGCGCCTTGAAGCCGTAGTTGATGATCTCCGCGCGGGGATCTCCCACCGGAATGTAGACCAGCACTTCGAAATGCTCAAATTTGTGCGTCCAGTATTTTCCGCCGTCCGGCAGAATATGAATGGACGGCTTTTCCTGCATACCCATAAGTTTGTCCTCCACGCTCAGCGCTGCGGGTTGCTGTTCATTTCTCCGCTCACTGGAAGCCGATGGCAGTAATCGTGAAGCGTCTGCCGGCCTGCGTCAGGCGGATTTCCAGGGTGTGTTCCGCGGCCTCCCTGTCGTCCAGCGCCAGAACCACTTCGCTCTGGCCCCATTTATCGGGCCCGCCGTGGATCGTGGCGGTCACCTTTCCGTCCACCAGGATCTGGGCGGTGCCGTAGGTGGAATCCGGGGATGCCTTCCAGGCCACCAGGCACTTGCGGAAGACGCCGGTGATCCGCAGCGGATCGGTGGGATCCGCGATATTGTGATAAAAATTTTTGCCGCAGACCCAGCCCACGGGCGTGTTGTGATAGCTGCTGAAATCGATGCTTTTGAATCCGCCCCGGTCGATGGTGAAGGCGTCGTCGCTTTCCGTATCGCCGAACACGGTGCGCAGGGGCATGAAATCCGTTCCGTAGACCGGGTTCACGTTCAGGTCCGGGGCTTCCGCCGTTTCCGCAGCGGCGGCGTCCCCGATGCACTGCATCAGGCAGTCGGCCATGATCCGGTGGCCCAGGGAGGTGGGATGGTATTCGTCGAAGAAGAACTCTTCCGCGCTCAGGTCCCTGCCGATCCGCCCGAAGATGCCGTCCTTGATGGAAACCATCATCAGCTGGTACCGGTCTCCGACCTTCCGGAGATCGTCCTGCAGATTGAACCCGGTCCGGAACACCGCGAACAGCAGGATTACCGCCGGTTCGTTCGGCGCGTCCAGAATTTCCCGCACCATGGATTCAAAACAGCGGTGGTTCGTGGGCTCCTGCCAGTCGTTGACGGAAAACTCGATGACCACCACGTCGGGCAGCCCGTCCGCGTCCTCCGCGGGCACGCGGTCCACGACCTCCCGCTGATAGCGCAGGTAGCCGAAGGGGGAGCCCGTTCCGCCGACGCCGGCGTTCACCAGGTGCACGTTCGCGCCGCTGTCCGTGCCGTAGGCGGTGCCGAAGCGTATGCCGAACCGCCTGGCCCAGCATTCGGGATAGGTGGAAGCCCCGGCGCCTTCCGTAATGGAGCCGCCGATGACCGCCAGGGTCACGTGCTCCCCGGCGGAAGCTTTCTCAATCACCTTTTTCAGCCGGGCGTTGTTGCCCAGGCTCATTTCCGCGTCCAGCAGCGCCTGGCTGTACCATTCCGCCTTCGTCACGTCCGTGTTCGCGCCTTCCGCGGCGCAGACGCCGGCCAGCAGGGTCAGCAGCGTCAGAACAGCAATCCATTTCCGGATCATCAGGAATCATTCCTTTCTTCGGGATGGAAATCCCCCGGAGATACGCTCCCCGGGGGATGGGGCGGCCGGGCGCCGGATCAGAAGTCCGGCGTGACCGCGGAGGCTTCCACCCACAGGGCGGGCCGGACCACGCCGTAGGGATGGTGAATATAGCAGGTCTCGTAGTTGCCATCGGCATCCACGACGCCGGCATTGTTTTTGAAGGCGGCGTTGCGGAGCCACCACCAGGTGGAGGACTCGCTGCCGAGCTTGCCGGTGACCTTGGTGTAGCAGCCTTTGCCCACGGTATAACCGGTGGGGACGCACAGCAGGGACTTGTTGTCCCGCAGATAGGTCTTCGCCTCACGGTAGCTCAGCAGGAAAATCTTGTCCTCGGTATCCCCGTAGGCACGGCCGGCGCTGTTCCATTTGCTGTCTCCCTGAGAGGAACTCAGATCGATGTAGGTCAGCTGGATGGCGTCCTGCTCCTCGTAGGAGAAGGCGGAGTACAGGAAGGTCTCGTTCAGCCAGCTCCGGATGACGCTGTTCTCCCAGACGGTGCCGTCGCTCCGGCTGTGGAAGCCCATCATATCCAGACCGTACTTGCTCAGCAGGAACAGTTTCCCGTCCTGCTCGTCCAGCACGATCCAGGTAATGGGGTCGGCATCTCCGCCCTTGCTCTGCTGATACATGCCGAAGGTAACGAGGTCTCCCGCCTGATACTGAACCGCGGGAGCGGGCTCTTCGGTAGGCGTCACGGGAACGGGATCCTGCCCGCCTGTGGTGCTTCCGTCAATTTCCGGCATGGCAGCGCCGCATTCCGGACAGAACTTGCCGGTGTTGCCCGGGGTTCCGCACTGCGGGCAGGTCCAGGAGGTCCAGATGATCTCCGCGTGCGCGATGACGCATGTGCTCAGCACCAGCATCAGAGCCAGAAGAATCGCTGTCGTTTTTTTCATGATGCATGCCCCTTTCGTGATGTATGGATTCTTTTTTCAGATACAGCGCTTACACCGGCGCTGTTCTCTTGCCTTTCATACAAAATATCACATTTTGGCGCAAATCTCAAGAGTGATTTTTTGACAGATGAAGGGCAGATGTGGTATGCTGGGCTAACCCCCGATCAGGGGGGAACGGAGGAAGACGATGCGAAAAGCGCTTGCTTTGATCATGGCCGGGTTGCTGCTGCTTTCCGGCGCGGCGGCCGCGGCGGAGGATTTTCTGCTGGGGGTGGAGCCGGAGGTGACGGATATCACCCCGGCGGCCCGCAGCGAATACGAGGCGGACCACGAGGGCTGCTACTGGTGTACTCCGATGGATCTGTCCGACGAGGCGGCTGTCTGGAAGATGCTGACCGCGCCGATGACCGTCGTGAACGCGGACATGATGAAGCAGACGGTGTGCTACGCGGAGCCGGACGAGAACAGCGAGGCCGTCGGCATGATCACCGGCAGCAGTCAGGGCGTACACGTGCTGGAGGAGCTGAAGGACGGCTGGACGAAGATCGAGACCTATTCCACCAGCTTCCACGACAGCAAAGTAAAGAATTTCAACGGATTCGTGACCGGGTATATCCGCTCGGACAAGCTGAAAACCGTGAAGGTAAACCAGAAGTACGGGATTATTATCGACAAGCTGACCCAGCGGCTCTATTTCTACATGGACGGGCATCTGGAAACCTCCCTGGCGGTTTCCACCGGCCTGTACAACAGTAAACAGCCCTACAACGAGTCCCGCTCCGGGGAATATATCATCATCTATACCAAGACCGGCGCGCTGATCGACGGGAACATGCACTGCGACTACGCGCTGCGCTTCAACGCGGCGGACTATCTGCACGAGGTGCCCTATATTCTCCAGAACGGGGAGAAGAACTACAAGGGCTACGAGTCCAAGCTGGGCTCCCGGGCCAGCCACGGCTGCATCCGGGTGCAGATGAAGAAAAATGCCCAGGGCTATAATATGCGGGAGCTGAGCAAGCTGATCAAAAACCGGAAGGACAAGAACTGCGTGAAGCTGGTGGTCTGGGAGGACTACCAGGGCCGCCAGGTGAAGATTCCGGAGGACGATACGCCCCTGTACTACAATCCGAACAAGGGAACCTACTATCACGCGGTAGCGAACTGCGCCAGCGTGAAGAAAAAGTTCCTGCCGCTGAAGGCCTTTACCTTCGGCGAGCTGGAGGACGAGGGATTCCGGAAGCTGACGGCCTGCCCCTATTGCCAGCCGACGCCCCGGAGAGCTGTGCTGGAGGAGATCAACCAGGTTCATATGGAGTCTTCGCCGGGGGATGTCATGAGTTACTGGCCGCATTAAACCACTGAAACCGCCAAATTCTGGCGGTTTTTTCAGATGGATCAGAGCAGATCGAGTTTCTGGCGTTTGGCGGAAGGGGAGGTGCCGAAGCAGGTGGCGTGATCCACGCCGATGCGGGCGCCGCGCACGACGCTCAGCGCCTCGTAATAGCGCAGGTATCTGAAGCTGGGGGAATGCTCCGCCAGCCAAAGCTCCCGGATCGCCTCCTTCCACAGGGGGAAGGCTTCGGTAACGTCGAACCAGTAGTAGGGGGTGAACTCCGGCTCGTCCTCCCAGTTTTCCGCGCACATGAAGCTGCGGATCGGCGCCGGCGGCAGGGGACGCTCAAAGGTGGGCAGGGAGGCGTAAAAAATGGCGTTTTCGGTGATCCGGTGCGCCGCCTCATGGTCCTTGTGCAAGCTGTTCTTCCAGTGGTAGAGGACCGCGTCCGCGTGGTACTGCCGCATGAGGTCCGCCAGGCGCAGTTCCTCCTCCTTCGTATCATACAGCTCTCCGTCCGGCGTATCCAGAACGACGGAGACGCCGCCCAGCTTCACCGCGAATTTGCCGGCGCATTCGACGTTGTAGTCCCGGAAATCCTGAACGGTCCATCCGGCGGGGGTGCCCCGCTCGCCGGCGGTCAGATCCACGATGACGATTTTGTCCCCGTTCATGGCATGCTTGGCCAGCAGCATGCCGCAGGTCAGCTGCGCGTCCCCGGTGTGGGCGCCGACGGCCAGAATGGTTTTGCTCATATATTTTTCCTCCTGATAATTTTTGTGTGTCGGAAGAACCGTCCCCCTGACACACCGGTTCAGCTGAGCGGCAGCGCCGTCAGGGCGAATTCCCGGACCGGGCGGAGGCCGGCCCGCTCATAAACCCGGCGGGCGTGATTGGCGACGCCGGTAAACAGGGTGGTGAAGGCCGCGCCTTCCTCCACAAAGGCCTGCATCAGCAGGTTGAACAGCACGGTGGCGATGCCCCGCTTCTCATACAGCGGATCGGTGCAGATGCCGGTGAACCAGCCCCGGCCGCTCTGCTGCAGGTCCACGGGCCCGGTGAAGCCCACGATCTGCCCGTCGTGCACCGCGGTCAGCAGGGGACGCGGCCCGGCGGGGTGGCGCCCGTCCGGCCAGAAGCGGCTGTCCCCGTTCGGCGCTCCGGTCTTCCAGGCGGTGATCTCCGTGCGCAGCACGTCCCGCCAGTAATCGCTGCCCACCCGGTCGCACATGCCGTCAAAGCCGCAGTCCAGCTGAGATGGCTGAAGAATTCCCGTGCAGATGCCTTCCGAAGCCAGCCGCGCCTGAATCCCCGGGATCTCCGGCGGCAGGCGATATCCGGACAGATCCTGATACAGGCTGACCTCCCGGACCTTTTCCGAGAAGCCGGCGTGCGCGAAAAAGCCGAAGCCGGCGCAGCCGGTATCCAGCCCGGGCATATTGTTGTGGTCGTGCCCCGGCGTGCCGGGAATGCGCCAGTCCAGGTTTACCGGGTTCAGGCTGGAGCAGTACAGGGTATCCGCTCCGCGGGCGCGCATCCGGACCTTCAGGGCCTCCAGCAGCGCGGCGCCGGCGCCGCGGCCCCGGGCTTCCGGGGCGGTCATCACCACCGTCAGATACGCGCAGCCGGGTTTGCTCAGCCGGAAGGTTTCCGGAGCCACGCCGTGAATCCAGCCGACGATGGTGCCGCCGTCTTCCGCTACCAGCAGGTTTTCCGGCTCGCAGCCTTCGTTGTCCACGAATTTCTTCTGAAAATACGCCTCCGTCAGGGGATAGTACAGCACTTCCCCTGCCTCAACGCACGCGTTCCAGATGCGCAGCACGGCGGGCAGATCCCCGGGCCGCATGATTCGGACGACCATAACGTATTCCTCCCGTTATTCTGTTCTCTTCTTCAGCGGCGGACCGTTCCTGCCGGCCCTCGTTGATTTGATCCGTCGTCTGCTGCCATCCTATCACAAAACGGCGGTTTCGGGAAGCCTTTTCCCGGTTGTGTCCGGGCGGAATTTCGGGGCGACCGGGGAAATCGCCGCCCGGGGAATTACCCTGGAGGAATACCTGGGGAAGACGCCGGGAAAATGAAACATTTTTTTAACAAATACCTTGTTCCAAGCCTTGGAATGTGATAAAATATTACAGATTCGTAAAGGATTGGAGGGAAACGAGGATATGAAACGTATACTGGTTCCGCTGCTGCTGGTGCTGACCCTGCTCTGTTCAGGCGCGGCGCTGGCGGAAGGGAACGATGAGATTACGCTGGAAGTGAACGAGGAAAAGCTGACAGTGTATGAAGCCGCGGATCCGCTGGTGGCGGAGCTGCTGGCGCCGGACGGGGAGGACCTGCCGGTGCTGGTGGTTCCGGTGAAGAAGGGTGTGAAAATTCCCGCCACCATCATGCCGAAGACGGCGAAGAACCGCAAGATTCTGTGGAACGTGGAGAACACGGATATCGCCCGGATTCAGGACGGGAACACCCTGTCGGGGCGGGCTGTCGGGGAGACGCTGCTGACGATCTCCAGCGACGCGAACCCCGAGGTGAAGAAGCAGTACCGGGTGCTGGTGGTGACCCCGGCGAGCCGCATCGAGGCGACGGCGCCCGAGAAGACCGTGGCGGCAGGCGCGGCGATGCAGCTGACTGCGGCCGTGCAGCCGGAAAACGCGGCGATCCGGCAGGTAACCTGGTCCTCCGCGGACGAGCGGATCGCCACGGTGGACGAAAACGGCGTGGTGACCGGCGTGAAGCGCGGAAGCGTGCGTATCGTGGCCACGGCATTGGACGGAAGCAACGTCAGGGCGAATATCAGCGTGCAGGTGACGCAGACCGCGCAGGAAATCACGCTGGACCACGCGGAACTGACGGTGGACGCGGGCCACAGCTCCATATTGAAGGCGACGGTGCTGCCGGCGGACACGAACGACAAGGGCGTGCTCTGGTCTTCCACTGACGAGAGCGTCGCGACGGTGAACAATTCGGGCCGGGTGACCGGCGTGGCGCTGGGCGACTGTGAAATCGTCTGCACCAGCAAGACCACAGGCGAAGTGCAGGCGCGGGCTTCCGTGCACGTGCAGCAGCCGGTGAAGAACATCATTTTCGACGAGGCGCCGATTATTTACGCCGGAGAAAGCGGGCAGCTGACCTGGAGCATCGATCCGGCCAACGCCAGCAATCCGAAGATTCAGCTGACTTCTTCCAATGAAAAGATCCTGCGCGTGAGCGAGGACGGGACCATTACCGCCCTGCAGGCCGGCACGGCCAACATCAACGCGGTTACCACGGACGGGACCAACCGGCGGGCAAAGGTGCAGGTGCGCGTGCTGCAGCACGTGACCGGCGTGCACATGAAGCGGAGCATCGCGTATGTGGACGTGAAGGAAACCGCCACCACCGGCGCCATCCTGGAGCCGGAGAACGCCAGCAACAAAAAGCTGTTCTGGGAAGTGGAGGATCCGTCCGTCGCGACCCTGAAGCCCCTGGACAAGGAGCCGAACCGGATCAAAATCACCGGCGTAAGCCAGGGGGCCACGATTATCTACGGCACCACCGAGGACGGCGGCTACAAAACCTCTCTTCTGGTGAAGATCGGGGACTGGGATCACGCTCTGCAGCTGCGGGAAGCGCACGTGGAAGGCGCGGACGTCTTTATGAAGGTGCGGAACAACAGCACCCTGACCATTACCAGCATTACGGCGGAGGTGTCCGTGTTTGACAACGAGGGGAAGGCCGTGCCCGCCAACAGCAAGGACGGAAGCAACACCTTCACGGTGGTGTACAGGCATACGCTGAATCCCGGTGAAACCACACAGGACAGGTACTGGAAGTACGTCAACTTCATGCTGCCGGATTCTCCGAGGACGGCGGAGTACCAGGTTGTCATTACCCAGTACCAGATCGACAACGACTGGGTGAAGGTAATCCGGAAGAATCACCGGCCGAAGAAAGACTGCCCGGTGCATGTCTGAGCCCCTGAGACGGGGAACGAAATCAAAGGAGGACAGAGAGAATGAAAAAACGGTTGATGTCTTTGATTCTGGCGGCGGTCGTTGCCGCACTGCTGCTGGTTCCCGCGGCGATGGCGGAGGATGATTCCGTTCCGGCCACGGCAGGGTACTACTATGTGTATACCGAGAACGGCAAGGGTCTGAATGTCCGGAATACCCCCGGCGGCCAGGTCGTGGGCTCCCTGAAGTACGGCACCCGGATCTACTGCTACTACAACGACAACGGCTGGGCGCTGATCGACTATACCTACGACATGCCCGGCTACGGCAAGGGCACCTACGCCTGCTTCGTTTCCAGCCGCTATCTGCGGAAGACCAAGCCGCCGGCCAGAACCGGCGGAAGCACCGCGACCGCCACGGTCACGCCGGCCGCGGGCCTGCTGGATGAAATCAACGCGGAATTTGCCACCGCGAAGAAGGTGGAGCCCTACAAGGTCATCGTGCGGCCGACCCGTGCCAGCGGCTGGGTCAATCTGCGGTGGGCTCCCAGCGTGAACGCGGAGCTGCTGGCCACCTACGGTGCGAACTCGCAGCTTCTGGTGATCGCGGAAACGGACAACTGGCTCCAGGTGGAGGATCAGGATACCGGTTCCGTGGGCTTCATCAAGAAGGAATTCGTAGCCAAGTAATCGCGGCGGAAACAGAGAAGGAGGAGCAACAGATATGAAGAAAATCATCGCTATGCTGCTGTGCCTGGCGCTGGCGCTGGGCTGCGCGGTTTCATTCGCGGAAGAGAGCAGGAAAACCACCCTCGGAACCATCAGTATCAACGGCGCCTTCACCCTGCAGTGCGGGCTGCCGGAGGGCTACCGGATTCAGGTGCTGAAAATGAACCGGGATCAGATCGTGGCCATGATGAACTCCAGCGACGATCAGGCGCCGGTGATGCAGCTGTCCGTCGCCTTTGACGAGGCGTACGCGGACGTGGACCGGATGAACGATCTGAGCCAGGAGGATTTTGACCTGCTGGAGAAGAGCTTCACGGACGTGGATCCCACCGTCGAGATCACCTACGGAGACACGGGTCTGGGCACCCGGCTGCTGATCGCCCGGCAGTCCGTGAGCGAAACCTATAACTACATCGCGTTTCTGAGCGTATACAAGGGATACCTGGTGGAATTCGTTATGGTGCCCTCTCAGAAGGCGGAAAGCAGAACCCTGACCGACGAACAGATGCGGATATGCATCGATTTCCTGACGGATCTGGACTTCATTCCGACCGCAGATCTCGATCTGGCAGTGGCCGTCGGGGCAAACGATCTGGCGGATACGAACTGGCTGGCGGAGCTGAGCGACTACGACGCGGAAACGAACACAATGCAGGTGGAACTGATGCGCGGCGTCGAACTGGAGCCGGAAGAGGTTACCGCGCTGAAGGTGGGCGACACCCTGGCCTACGGGGATGAGACCGTGGTGATCAATACGCTGCAGGCCTCGGAGTACGGCGATTTCGTGATCAACGAGGAGATCGAGCTGCGGAACCTGGGCGGCATGTACCATATCTACACCTATGACAAGGAGTACGTGGAGACCTACGCGACCCTGCGGCTGGAAGTGCCGGAAACCCTCACCTTCATCGACGAAATCGATCCGGCTACGGGCGAGATCCTGGACACCCTGACCGAGCAGAGCGCGGCGGACTTCATCGCGCTGCTGACCGCGGGCGGCTATCCGGACTTCGCTTCCGACAACGTGAATGTGACCTTTGACGCGAACGGTGAACTGAGCCTGATCCAGCGGTTCTATACGCCGTGGCAGTAAAGCAATACAGGACGAATATTATATCCCCTCAGCCGGCGAAGCTGGCGGCTCCTCCTCCGAAGGAGGAGCCTTTTCTTTTGCCCGTCGGCACGCACGGAATTTTCCGTTGTGTTTGCCGGGAGAGTTTGTTATAATAATTGAAAAGACAAGTTGAGAGAGCCGAAAAGGACAGGAGGTGCGGAATATGCAGCCGAAGGCGGAAACAAACGAGCTGGTGTACAGCCTGCGGGGAAGGATCGACTCCACGAACGCGGCGGAAACCGGGGCGAAGATCCGGGCGGAGATGGCGAAGGATCCCGGCTGTACGCTGGTGCTGGACGCGTCGGAGCTGACCTATATCTCCAGCGCAGGGCTGCGGATTCTTCTGGAGCTGCGCAAAACCACGCAGGAAGGGATTGTCCTCCGGGAGGTGTCGCCGGAGATTTATGACGTGCTGAACGTGACGGGGCTGACGCAGATTCTGGACATCCGGCGGAAAATGCGGGAGCTGAGCGTGGAAAACTGCCCGGTGATCGGGGAAGGCGCCGTGGGCACGGTGTACCGCCTGGATCCGGACACGATCGTGAAGGTCTATAAGCTTCCGGACTGCCTCCGGATGCTGGAGAACGAGCAGAAGCTGTCGAAGCTGGCGCTGGTCCGGGGGATTCCTACCGCCATTCCCTACGACGTCGTGCGGGTGGGAGAGCGGTACGGCGCCGTGTACGAGATGGTGCAGGCGGAAAACTGCAACGATCTGCTGGTGCGCTTCCCGGAACGGCGGGAGGAGCTGGTTTCCCTCTATGTGAAGCTCCTGAAAACCGTACATGGGGTTGAAATGGCCCCCGGCGTGCTGCCGGACGCCCGGGACACGTTCCTGGGATATCTGGATGCGCTTCGGGAGGTTCTGCCGGAGGACGCGGCGGCCCGCCTGAGGGAGCTGCTCTCGGAGATGCCGGAGGATCTGCACGTGATCCACGGGGACATTCAGATGAAAAACGTCATGGTATCGGAAACGGAGCCGCTGCTGATCGACATGGAAACGCTGAGCACCGGGAACCCGGTGTTCGAGTTCGCCGGGCTGTTTATGACCTACGTGGCGTTCAACGAGGACGACAGGGACAACTCCATGCAGTTCCTGGGCATATCAGACGAAACCAGCGAATGGATCTATCAGGAAACCCTTCGGCGGTATCTGGGCCTGTCCGGCGACGCGCTCCGGGAAGCGGAGGAAAGGATTCAGACGCTGGCCTACGTCCGCTATCTGTATGTGCTGTGCGTGATGAAGATCGGAGAGCCCGCACTGCACGAAATCCGTGTGCTGCACGCGACGGAGCACCTGCGGGAGCTGCTGGGGCGCGTGAAGCGGCTGGACATCTGAGCGGTAGGACAACAAGGAGGAAAAGGCATGATTCAGACGACCCCTCTCATTTCCCGGGCGGATATGATCCGTTGCGTGCTCTGCGCGGACGCGCCCTGCGACGCCGCCTGCGAACGGATGAAGCCGGCCGCGCTGCTGCGCAGCGTCTGGTTTCAGAATGAGCAGAGCGCCGCGCAGCGGCTGCCGGAGAAGAATCCCTGCCTGGTCTGCAGAGCCCCCTGCGAGCGGGCCTGCGTCCGGCCGGCGGAGGTGCCGGTCCGGGATATCATCAACCGGCTGTACTATCAGGTGAAGCCGGAGTGCGAGACGCCGCTGCCGGAGGACGAGAGCCGGCTGCGGTGCGACCTGTGCGGCATTCCGCTGGAGAATCCGTTCCTGCTGTCCTCCTCGGTGGTGGCCAGCAATTACGACATGTGCGCCAAGGCCTTCGAGGCGGGCTGGGCGGGCGTCTGCTTCAAAACAGTCTGCACCCTGACGATCCATGAGGCTTCGCCCCGGTTCTCGGCTGTGACCGGCAACGACGGAAGCATCATCGGCTTCAAGAATATCGAGCAGCTGTCGGACCACAGCGTGCGGGAGAACATGGCGATCTTCCGCCGCCTGAAGGAAAACTACCCCTCCAAGTTCATTATGGCTTCCATCATGGGCAAGAACGAGGAGGAATGGGGCAAGCTGGCCCACTGGTGCGAGGAAGCCGGCGCGGACGCGCTGGAGCTGAATTTCTCCTGCCCCAATATGGCGGAGGACGGGCTCGGCAGCGATATCGGCCAGGTGCCGGAGCTGGTGGAGCGGTTCACGGCGGCGGCGAAGCGGGCCTGCCGTATTCCCGTGCTGGCCAAGCTGACCCCGAACGTGGAGAACATGGGCCCCGCGGCGGAAGCGGCCCTGCGGGGCGGCGCGGACGGAATCGCGGCCATTAACACGATCAAATCCGTCGTGGGGGTGAACCTGCATACTTACGTATCTTCTCCCGCCATCCGCGGGCAGAGCGCCGTGGGCGGCTACAGCGGCAACGCCGTGAAGCCCATCGCCCTGCGCTTCATCGCGGAGCTGGGAAAGAACCCGAAGCTGAAGGGGCTGCACCTTTCAGCCATGGGCGGCGTCGAAACCTGGATGGACGCTTTGGAGTTCATTCTGCTGGGCGGCAGCACCGTGCAGGTGACCACCGCGGTGATGCAGTACGGCTACAGGATCATCGACGACCTGAAGGCGGGCCTGAACCTGTATCTGGCGGAAAAGGGCTTCGCCGGTGTGAAGGAAGCGGTCGGGCTGGGTCTGCCCACCCTGAACGAAACCACGGACGCCCTGGAGCGGAACACCGTGGTTTTCCCCACCTTTCACCCGGACCGCTGCGTCGGCTGCGGCCGCTGCGCGCTTTCCTGCAGCGACGGCGGGCACCAGGCGATCCGGATGGACGAAAACCGGCGCCCTGTGCTGAACGGCAAAAACTGCGTGGGCTGCCACCTCTGTGTGCTGGTATGCCCGCAGAAGGCGGTTACCCCGGGCGTGAAGCGGATTTCCAGATAGGAAATATCGGGAAATATACGGATTTTCCGCTGATACGGGGCTTGAAGATCAGGCAAAATGTGGTATGATATGGGACGAAGTTTCGGAGAAACGACTTTGGAAACGAATGTGAAAGAGAGGAAACGGACATGACCATTACCAAGAAGCAGAACGGCAGCGCGCTGGAAATCGCCCTTGAGGGCCGCCTGGATACGATGACTTCCCCCGAGCTGGAAGCGGAGCTGAAGAACTCCCTGGGCGGCGCGGAAACCCTGGTCATGGATTTCAGCAAGCTGGAGTACATCTCTTCCGCCGGCCTGCGGGTGCTGCTGTCCGCCCATAAGATCATGAGCGCCAAGGGCGGCATGACGGTGACGCAGGTGAACGAAATCGTGCAGGAAGTGTTCGAGGTGACCGGCTTTGCCGATATCCTGAATATCGAGTGAGGAGAATGCGCTATGAAAACAGATGTCATTGCCGTCTCCGGCCGGAATCAGACGGGTATCGCGCTGGAAGAGGTGGAAAAGGTGCAGGCTTATAAGGGCCTGACCGGGAAGGACGCGCTGCATCTGCGCCTGCTGACCGAGGAAATGATGGGCCTGATGCGCTCCATTACCGGAGAGCCGAAGGGCTTCTTCTGGATTGAGGACGAGGACGGGGTCTACGAGCTGCATCTGCAGGTGGAGACCCGGATGACCAGCATGAAGCGGGAAGCGCTGCTGTCCGCCTCCACTTCGGGGAAGAACGAGTCCGCCCGCGGCCTGATGGGCCGCCTGCGGGATATCTTCGACCGGGGCGCGGACGAGGATATCGCCTCCCTCTCCAGCCCGCTGCTGCTGCCCGGTTCCTACGAGCACAGCTCCACCCCCTCGCTGGACTGGGAATGGTCCATGGCCCGCTATGAGGAGGAGCTGACGCCTTATGTGCAGCGGAACGAGGAACGGGCGCTGGAAGCCTGGGACGAGCTGGAGAAATCCGTGGTCGCCCGGGTGGCGGACGACGTGAAGGTCGCGATCCGCGGGCAGCTGGTGGAGCTGACCATTATCAAGAAGCTTGGGTAAAGAAGGATACAGAAAAAGCCGCCGTTCGGCGGCTTTTTCCAATTGCGCTTATTTCCCGGCGACGTGGATATCTCCTATGTCCACCGAAGGGGAGCCGATGTTTCCGCTCTTGAATTCCAGGTCGCTTCCGACGGCCCGGACGTTTTTGAGCAGCTCATAGAAATTCCCGGCCACGGTGATCTGCTCCACCGGTTCGCCCTGTTTCCCGTCTTTGACCCGGAAGCCTTTGGCGATCAGGGAGAAATCTCCGCTGATGGGGTTGGCGCCGGCGTGCAGCCCGCCCAGCTCCGTGATGAGCAGCCCGTCCCCCAGGTCCGCCAGCAGGCTGTCCAGGTTCTTCTCTCCGGGACGGAAGAAGAAGTTGGTCGGGGCTACCCGTACCGGGCTGCCCACGCCCCGGCTGGCGTTGCCGGTGCTTTGGGTACCGGCCTTCCGGGCAGTTTTCCGGCTGTGCAGCAGGGTCTTCAGCACGCCGTCCTCGATGACGGCCTTGGTGCGGCAGGCGGAGCCTTCCCCGTCAAAGGGGGCGGAGGCGAAGCCGCCGGGCAGCAGGGGATCGTCCATCAGGGTCACGCAGGGCGCCGCGATGGTTTCGCCCTCCCGGCCTTCCAGCAGGGACAGCTTTTTCTGGGCGTTCTCCGCCGAGAAGATGCCGCTGAAGGTGCTCAGCAGGGAGCGCATGGCGTCCCGCCGGATGACCGCGCGGTAGACGCCGCTTTCCACCGGGGAGGCGTGCAGCATGGCCAGGGTGTTTTCCGCCGCCTGCCGGCCCAGGGCTTCCGGATCCATCTCCCGGAATTTCCGCTCCGCTTTGGATTCGCCGCCGGTGGCGGAGGAATCCCCGTCCTTTCCCACAAGCCAGACGCCGGCCACGGCGTATCCGCCGGGCGGGGTTTCCGTTTTCAGGTTCAGCCCGCAGCTGTTGCGCAGGATCATGGCGCCGCGGCCGGTGGCCACGTAGGCGCCTTCGCTTTTCACGATGCGGGCGTCCGTATCCCGGGCGGCCTTTTCCATTTTCAGGGCAAAGGCCAGCTTTTCCTCGGCCGTGACGCTGTCCAGATCGTTTTCCGGGGCTTCCAGCACCGGATACTCGGGGTCGCCCGCGTAGATTTCATCCTGTTCCTCGGCTTCCGCCAGGGCGGCGCTTTCCTGTACCCCGCGGATCAGCATGGCCACCGCGTCGTCGTCGAAGGCTTCCGTGGAGGCGTAGCCGGTTTTCCCGTCCACCATGCCCCGAAGGCTGAGCGCGCAGGTTTCGGACACTTCATAGGAGTCGATATTCCCGTCCATGGCTTCCGCGGAGAAGGAGGAACGCTCCGCGCAGAACACTTCCGCCGGCGCGATGCCCGCCTCCGCGGCGGCCGCCAGCAGCTTCTCAATAAATCCGTCCAGACTGATCATGCTGTATCCCTCACTTTCCGCCCACGGTCATATGGCTGACCCGGATCATCGGCTGCCCCACGTTGACCGGAACCGAACCGGACGCGGAACCGCACACACCCTGGGCCATGGTCATGTTTCTGCCGACCCGGTCGATACGCATCAGCACTTCGCCGCCTTTTCCGATCAGGGAAGCGCCGCGCACCGGCCGCAGGATCTTTCCGTCCTCCACCCAGTACCCTTCCTCCACGGCGAAATTGAACTCGCCCGTGGCGGGATTGACGGAGCCGCCGCCCATGGATTTGGCGTACAGCCCGGTGCCCATGGTGGCGATCATGTCCGCCTCGTCGTCCTGCCCGGCGGCGATGTACGTATTCCGCATCCGGGAGGTGGGGGCCCACTGGTAGCTTTCCCGCCGGCCGCTGCCGGTGGGAGCGGTGTTCATGCGGCGGCCGCCCAGCTTGTCCACCATATAGTTGACCAGAATGCCGTTTTCGATCAGCGTGAGGCAGGTAGTGGGCATGCCCTCGTCGTCGATCCGGGAGGAGCCCCATTCGCCGGGAAGGGTTCCGTCGTCCACCGCGGTGACGCAGGGAGCGGCGATCTGCTGCCCCAGCTTCCCGCTGAATTCGCTGATCCCGTAGGCTACGGAGGTGGCTTCCAGGGAATGGCCGCAGGCTTCGTGGAAAATGACGCCGCCGAAGCCGCCGTCGATGACCACCGGCCATATCCCCGCCGGGCAGGAGTCCGCGTGCAGCATGGTTACGGCCTTGTTCGCGGCGATGCGCCCGCATTTCTCCGGGTCTATGACGCTGTCAAAAATCTCGAAGCCCATGCCGGCTCCCGGCGAGGACGAGCCGGACTGGTTTTCCTTCCCGTCGGACGCCACGGCGGCCACCCGGATCCGGGAATGCACCCGGCGATCCGTGACGAAGACGCCCTCCGTGTTGCAGATCAGCACGTCCTGCACGGAATCGGCGAAGCTGCAGTTGACCTGCACGATCTCCGGGGAGACGGCCCGGGCAGCGGCGTTGGCGGCGCGCAGCTTATCCGCCTTGCGGGCGGCGGCGTCGTCCCCGCCCAGCACCCAGGTGTCCGGATCCTTCCCGGCGCGCCAGTGGCTGAAGCGCACCGGCGTGCAGCCTTTTCCCTCACGGACAGCCGCGGCGGCCTGGGCCGCGCAGGCCATCAGCCCCTCGCGGCTGGTGTCGTTGGTGTAAACATAGATGGCTTTGGTGCCCTCGAAAACCCGGATACCGGCCCCGTGCTTCCGGGAGGTCCCGACCGTTTCGATCCGGTCCGACTGCAGCGTCAGGCTGTGGCTGACCTTGTCCTCCAGAAAGATCTCGGCGAAATCGCCGCCCGTCCGCACGGCCTGATCCAGCACTTCCGCCGCCACATTGCGATCCAGCATGGTTGTGTTCCCCCTTTTCCGTATGTTTTTCCTGCCGATACCATAGCACAAAATCACGCCTGATTCAAGTGTGCCAAAAGAACCGTCCCCCTGACACACAGCCCCAAAAAATGAGATTGAATTCCCGGGCGGAAAGGGTTATAATATTCTCCGGATTATTCTGCCGTGAAACGGGCGGAGGCCCGAATATCGGGAAATGAAAGGAACAGATGCATATGACGATCACGAAGAAGCAAAACGGAACCGCGCTGGAGATTGCCCTGGAAGGCCGTCTCGACACAGTGACCGCCCCCCAGCTGGAAGCGGAGCTGAAAACGCTGGCGGGTGTGGAAACGCTGACGCTGGATTTCAGCAAGCTGGAGTACATCTCTTCCGCCGGGCTGCGGGTGCTGCTCTCCGCCCATAAGACCATGGCCGGCAAGGGCGGCATGAAGGTCGTTCACGTGAATGAGATCGTGCAGGAAGTGTTTGAGGTCACCGGCTTCTCGGATATCCTGGATATCGAATAAACTGCGCGGGAGGCTGCCATGCGCCTGATTTTTGTCCGCCACGGAGAACCCGACTACACCCACGACTGTCTGACGGAGACCGGCCGGAAGCAGGCCGCCGCCGCGGCGGTGCGCCTGGAGCGGGAAGGGATCACGGCGATCTATTCCTCGCCGAACGGGCGGGCCCGGGAGACGGCGGAGCACACCGCGCGGAGACTGGGGCTGCCCGTCACCGTTCTGGAGTATATGCACGAGATCTCCTGGGGCGGGGAAGGAATCCCGGAAAGAGGGCATCCCTGGACGCTGAGCGAATGGCTGATCGACCGGGAGGACTTCGATTTTTATTCGGAGGACTGGCGGAAGCATCCGTATTTCGCCGGCAATGTCGCTACGCAGTATTTCAGCATGATTTCGGAAAAGATCGACGCCTTCATGCTGGAGCGGGGATACCGGCATCAGGGGACGCGCTTCCTCTGCGAAGGAGGGAAGGAGGAAACCGTCGCCATCTTCAGTCACGGCGGCTCCGGGGCCTGCGCCCTGTCCCGCCTGCTGGCGCTGCCCTTCCCATATGTATCCACCGTGCTTCCCTATGACTATACCTCGATCATCATTCTGGAGTTCCCGGTGCGGGAAGGGGAGTTCGTGCATCCCCGGATCGAGCTGTTCAACGATGCCGCCCATATCCGGGACACGGGCAGCGGACCTTTATTTCAGCAGGAATCGGAATAAGTGAACAAGTGACAGGGGGACGGTTTCTGCGACACATGCGTGTGTCGCAGAAACCGTCCCCCTGTTACATCAACCGAAACGAGCAGAGCGACCGCTCCAAGGGAGCGCGGCGAAGATTGAGGTTGCGGAGAAATAAGATGAGCTACGAACTGAAATCAGCCCGGTACCTGGCGGCGGAGGTGCTCCGGCAGGCCCTGAAGCCGGGGGCCACCGCCGTGGACGCCACCATGGGCAACGGACACGATACGGAGCTGCTGTGCTCCCTGGTGGGGGAATCCGGCCGTGTATACGCCTTCGACGTCCAGGAGGAGGCGGTCCGTGCCACGGAACGCAGGCTGGCGGAGGCCGGGCTGGGAAGCCGCGCCGCTTTGTTCTGCCGGAGCCACGCGCGGATGGCGGAGACGGTTCCGGTTCCGGCGGACGCGGTGGTGTTCAACCTGGGCTGGCTGCCCGGAGGGGACCACGGGATCACCACCCGGACGGAGACGACCCTGTCCGCCGTAGAGCAGGCCCTGGCTCTCCTGAAGCCCGGCGGGGTTCTGGTGCTCTGCGCCTATCCCGGCCATCCGGAGGGAACCCGGGAGCTGGAAGCCCTGACGGAGATGTTCTCCGCCCTGCCGCCCCGGGAATTCAACGTGCTCCGGCAGACCTTCATCAACGCCGGCCCCGACGCCCCGGTATGCTTTGTCGTGCAGAAGCAGTAGGTAAAACGGAACGAAAGGAACCGTCCCTCCGGTCCGTGCTCCGTCCCTCCGGCCCGGTGTTTCGTAAACAATTTTGTTGGGGGCGAAGCCCCCAACAAAGCTCAATAATACCCCTTTCCCTCGAGGGAAAGGGGGCAGGGGGATAGGGTGAAGAAAGAATGATCCAGGATATTTTCCCCAGCAGGCTGGATAACCATTATATCCATTGTGCCCCCGAACCTGGGGACACCCTGCTGGTGTTCGACGAAGCCGGAAAGCTGCTGGCGGATGCCGGGGAAGGCAGCCTGCGTTTCCCGTCCTGCGGGGATTTCCTGTCTGAAAACACAATCTATCTGTTCTCCATTGACGGCAGGCGGTATTTCCTGGCCCGGGAAGAACCGGAAAACGCCTCCATCCCGGAGGCGTATCAGTACCGGACCCTGCGGGAGCTGCGCGGAAGCTGCGTTGGCCCGGAGGTGTTTGCCGCTTTCACAGGCTGGCACCTGTGGCGGTGGTACCGGGATACCCGCTATTGCGGCCGTTGCGGCGGAGCGCTGGAGCATCAGACCGCGGAGCGCTCCCTGAAATGCCGGGCCTGCGGCAACGTCGTCTACCCCCGGATCAACCCGGCGGTCATCGTGGGCGTGACGAACGGCGACAGCCTGCTCCTGACGCGGTACCGGACCGGCTTTGCCCACAACGCCCTGGTGGCGGGCTTCACCGAGATCGGCGAGACGCTGGAGCAGACCGTGGAGCGCGAGGTGATGGAGGAGACGGGAATCCGGGTGAAGAATATCCGGTATTACAAATCCCAGCCCTGGGGCATCGCCCAGGACATTCTGGTGGGCTTCTTCTGCGAGGCGGACGGCAGCACGGAGATCCGGATGGACACCGGCGAGCTGAAGTACGCGGAATGGGTCCGGCGGGAAGACATCGTCCTCCAGCCGGACAGCCTGAGCCTGACAAACGAGATGATGAAGCTCTTCAGGGACGGGAAGATATAGGCAGGGTCACTTCAGGCCCTGCATTTTTTGTATACGTCGCCTCCCGGCTCCGCAAGCAGCGTGCAGACCACGACGACGATCCCGTTGATGACCGTATAGACGACACGGTAATTCCCGAGCCGGATCCGGTAATATGTGCCCCGCTTCCCCTGAATGCGGCGGACGTCGACCGATTCCGGATGCTCTCCGGCGATCAGTTCCCCGATGGCATTCTCGTAATCAGCCCGGAGGGATTCATGCTCCTTCAGAAATTTGTCCGCGGCTTTCGTGTACTGAATCTCATATTGAATCATACCTGTCCTCCCGTTTACAGCGTAAACGTCTTTGAGGAAGAAATGGTCAGATCGTCATCCGACAGGCCGTCAATCGCAGACAGAACTTCAGCGGTTTCCTCCTCGGACGCGTCCTGCACCCGGGCGGTCAGGCGGTAAAGGGGATCCTTTTTCAGCTCCTCGATATACTGGTGCACGCCGTTCCGGACGAGATCCGTCACAGACATATGGAAAACATTTGCCACTTCTTTCATGGTCAGAATCTCAGATTCTTCCATCTTGAAGTTCAGTGCCTTCACAGCCATACGATACACCTCCCGCCGCCATTATAGTATATACAGTAAAGAAAGTAAAGAAGAACTTTACAGCATGAAATCCGGTTTACAGTGTGAAATCCGGTTCCTGTTTCCGGCAATCCCCATATACCTTTCCCGGCGGAATTGTGGTATACTGTGAACAGGAAGCCGCGCGGAAATGCGGCGAATAAAACCGATGAAAAGACGGAGTGAGAGAGATGCTGATTACAAACGCGGTATGCTTTACAGGAGAAGGATTTCAGGAAGGCCTGCGGGTCCGGGTCGAAAACGGCGTCATCACGGAGGCGGAGGAGGGACTGCTGCTCCGGGAAGGGGAAGAGGAGCTGGACCTGCAGGGGGATTACCTGCTTCCCGGCTTCGTGGACGTGCATATTCACGGTTCCTTCCGCCAGGATACCATGCTGGGCGAGGAGGCCGTGCGGATCATGAGCCGGAACCTGGCGAAGCAGGGCGTGGGCGCCTTCTGCCCAACCACCATGAGCGCCTCCCCGGAGGATACCCGGAGCGCGGTGCACGGCGTCCGCGCCGTCATGGCCCGCCAGGAGAAAAACGGCGCCCGGGTGCTGGGAGCCCATATGGAGGCTCCCTTCCTGCAGGAGGAGCGGGCCGGCGCCCAGCTGAAGGAATATTTCACGGATCCGGACTGGGACCGCTTCGTCTGGCAGGCGGACGGCCATCCCGAGGCCGTGCGCCTGATCACCCTGGCGCCGGAGCGCACCGGCGCGGAGGCTTTCGTCCGCCGTGCAACGGAAGCCGGCGTGCGGGTCTCCGTCGGGCATACCTCGGCGGACTCGGAAACCGTGCACCGGGCCGCGGACTGGGGCGCGGACCACGTGACCCACACTTTCAACGCCCAGACGCCCATCCATCACCGGAAGCCGGGCGTGCCCGGGGCCGCGCTGACGGACGACCGCTACTACTGTGAAATGATCTGCGACGGGATCCACCTGCACCCGGACGTCATCCGCCTGATCGTCCGCTGCAAGGGTCCGAAGCGAGCCGTGGCCATCACGGACGCCCTGGAGGCGGCGGGCATGGGCGACGGCGAATACACCCTGGGCGGGCAGACCGTGTACGTGAAAAACGGCGAGGCCCGGCTGGAGGACGGCACCCTGGCGGGCTCCGTGCTGACGATGAAAAACACCCTCATGAACCTGATCCACCGCTTCGGCATCCCGCCGGAAACCGCCTGCGCCGTGTGCACGGTGACCCCGGCGGAATCCATCGGGGAGCCGCTGGCCGGCCGGATCGCCGCCGGGGCGCCGGGCATCCTGACCCGCTGGACCCCGGACTGGGACTTCGTGTCCGTGATCGGCGCGGAATGACGATGAAACAGGAAACGCACGAAGAAAACGTCACCTACCTGCTCCGCTGCGCGGACGGGAGCCTGTACTGCGGCTGGACCAACGACCCGGAGAAACGCCTGGCCGCCCACAACGCCGGCACCGCCTCCAAATACACCCGTTCCCGCCGCCCGGTGGAGCTGGTCTATACGGAATCCTTCGCCACCCGCCGGGAGGCCATGAGCCGGGAAGCGATCATCAAGCGCATGACCCGTGCGGAAAAGGAGAAACTGCTGAAGGGGGAAGATGGATATGCCGATTCTGGCCGCGTATATGGTTCCGCATCCGCCCATGATCGTTCCCCAGGTGGGAAAGGGCAGCGAAAAACAGATTGAGAAAACGATCCGCGCGTATGAACAGGTGGCGGAGGAGATCGCGGCGCTCCGGCCGGAAACGGTGATCGTTTCCAGCCCCCACGCCGTGCTCTACGCGGATTATTTCCATATTTCCCCGGGCCGCGAGGCCTCGGGCAGCTTTGCGAACTTCCGGGCCCCGCAGGTCCGCTTCAAAGAGGCCTATGATACGGAACTGGTGAGCGCCCTGTCGCGCCTGGCTGCCGAAAAGGATTTCCCGGCGGGAACGGCGGGGGAGCGGGACAAAGCCCTGGACCACGGCACCATGGTTCCCCTGTACTTCCTCCGGCAGAAATATGATGCTTTCCGCCTGGTCCGCGTCGGCCTCTCCGGCCTGCCCCTGCCGGAGCACTACGCCTTCGGGCAGCTGATTCAGCAGGCGGTGCGGGAGACCGGGCGAAGGGTGGTTTTCATCGCCAGCGGGGACCTGTCCCACAAGCTCCAGGCATACGGCCCCTACGGTTTCGCGCCGGAAGGGCCCGAATACGATCGGAAGATCATGGACGCGGCCGCCCGCGCCGCCTTCGGAGAAATGCTGGATTTTGACGAGAGCTTCTGTGACAAGGCCGCCGAGTGCGGCCACCGCTCCTTTGTGATCATGGCCGGCGCCCTGGACGGAATCCGCGTCGCCGCCCGGGCCCTTTCCCATGAGGACGTGACCGGCGTGGGCTACGGCATCTGCGCCTTCACCCCCGGGGAACCGGACGACAGCCGGGAATTCCTGGATCTGTACCGGAAGCGGCAGGAGGAAGCCCTCCGGGCCCGCCGGGCGGCGGAGGATCCGTATGTACGCCTGGCCCGGGAAACCGTGGAATCCTGGGTGCGAACCAAAACCGTCCCATCCCTCCCGGAGGACGCCCCGGTGGAAATGAAGCGGGAGAAAGCCGGCACCTTCGTCTCGATCCATAAGGACGGCGCCTTGCGGGGCTGCATCGGTACCTTCCTGCCCACCCGGGAGAACATCGGGCAGGAGATCATCTCCAACGCCGTCAGCGCCTCCACCCGGGATCCGCGTTTCGATCCCATCCGTCCGGAGGAGCTGCCGTGGCTGGAGATCAACGTGGACGTGCTTTCCGCCCCGGAACCCATCGGCGGTCCGGAGGAGCTGGACGTAAAGAAATACGGGGTCATCGTCTCCGGCGGCGCAAAGCGGGGCCTGCTCCTGCCGGACCTGGACGGTGTGGATACCGTGGAGGAGCAGATCAGCATCGCCCGCCGTAAGGCCGGCATCTCTCCCCGGGAGAAAATCTCCCTCCAGCGCTTCGAAGTCGTCCGGCACCGGTAAGGCGTTTTATCCCCTCTGGCGCCTTGCGCCACCTCCCCTTACAATAAGGGGAGGCTTTTGGGACACCTTTGCTCTGCAGAAAGGAATGAGCAATGATACAGTGCAAGGTTTGCTTCAGGCAGTGCGTCCTGGCGCCGGGGCAGACCGGCGCCTGCGGCGCCCGGCGAAACCGGGATGAGATTGTGGAGCCTGTTTTCTACGGCCGGGTTTCCTCCCTGGCTCTGGACCCCATTGAAAAGAAACCCCTTATGCGGTTTCATCCGGGCAGCCGGATCCTCTCTGTGGGCAGCCTGGGCTGCAACCTGCGCTGCCCCTTCTGCCAGAATCATGAGATCGCCCAGCGGGATGAGACCGGCGCCTTTTCCGTCCTCACGGAAGCGTTCCCGCCGGAACGGCTGGCGGCCCTGGCGGAGGAAACCAGCGGCCGGGGGAACATCGGCATCGCCTTCACCTATAACGAACCGCTGGTCAATTATGAATATGTCCGGGACACGGCCCGCCTCGTCAAAGAGCGCGGGATGGTCTGCGTCCTCGTGACCAACGGTACCGCGTCCCCGGACGTCCTGCGGGAACTTCAGCCGTATGTCGACGCCATGAATATCGACCTGAAAGGTTTTACCGACCGGTATTACCGGGATGTTCTCGGGGGCGATCTGGAGATGACCAAAGCCTTTATCCGGGAGGCCGCGAAAACCTGCCATGTGGAGCTCACCGCCCTGATCGTTCCGGGAGAGAACGACAGCGAAGCGGAGATGCAGGCCCTCAGTGCCTGGGTGGCCGGCATCTCCCCGGACATCCCCCTGCACGTCTCCCGCTTCTTCCCCCGCCACCGCATGGCGGACCGCCCGCCCACACCCGTACAAACCGTATACCGCCTGGCGGAAATCGCCCGTCAGAACCTCCGGTACGTCTATACCGGCAACTGTTAAGTGGGTCGGAGGGACCGTCGTTGAAACAGCACACTGAATGCCTTATGAGCTGATCCTTTGCAGTGTCTTGATAAATGCAATAAAACAATTAAGGAAACGCTGATTTAATCGATAATTTCTTGTTAATTCACCCCCTATATGTG
>CAMKJS010000039.1 GCA_946413245.1 uncultured Clostridia bacterium | reverse complement strand
GTTCCGGCGTGGGCTCCGGGGTCGGTTCCGGAGTCGGTTCCGGCGTGGGCTCCGGGGTCGGTTCCGGAGTCGGTTCCGGCGTGGGCTCCGGCGTCGGTTCCGGCGTCGGTTCCGGCGTGGGTTCCGGGGTCGGTTCCGGAGAAGCCGTCGGCGTCGGAGTCGGCCGCGGCAGAATTGCCGCTGTCGCGGTCGTCTGCTGCCCGTCCCTGGCCAGCCTGTAGTTCCCGGCGCTTTCCCCGGCCAGCGCCAGCCCGCTGATCGTAACCGTTTTGCCCTCGCCGGCTTCCGCGCTGTCAAAGGTGCCGGTGCCCGTCACCGTCAGGGTATCCCCGTCCAGGATTCCGCCGAAGGCCGCCTTGCTGAAGTCCAGCGCCGCCTCGTCGGTCCCGTCATATTCCTTGTCCACCGCGGTGATCCCGGATACCGTAACCTCCCTCGGTGTTACGGCAAGTGTGCCCGCCTCGGGCGTAATCACGTAGTTCGCGGTTACGTCCGTCCCGCTGTGCAGCACCTTGTATCCATCCGCCACCGGGTTGTTCCCGTCCGCGGTATCGGCGACATTGATAACCTTCCCGGTTGCTTCAGCATCCAGCTCGTCCCCCGGGAACAGGCTTCCGCCCGTTACGGTTACACCCGTGTTCGTATGGGCGCTGCCGTCGTACGGCCATTCGCCGTCTCCCGCCGTAATCGTAATCTCCGTTGCGGCGTTCTGCATCGTCAGGGCGCCGTCTTCGGCCGTCACAGTGTAGTTGTCTTCGTTTCCCTTCGTGAAGGTCCAGCTCTTCACCGCGTTGGCCACCATGCCATCCTCCGGGAAGGTGATGCTGCCGCTGATCTCCGCGCTGATCTTATCTTCTCCGGCCAGGCCTTTCACGTCATATTCCGGCCAGCTCTGCGCCGTTCCGTTATACGTGAATTCCTTGTCCTGCGCTTTTACGGTCACGGCTGCCTTCCGGATTTCCGCCTCTACGGATTTCGCTTCGCTGTCCAGGTGGTTCCCGTCGCCAGCCACCTTATACCATACAAAATAGGTCCCCGCGTCTGTGCCGGTGGGAATGGTATCCTCATATGCGCCGTCCCCCGGCGCGGTGTTCTCCGCGGTGACCGCGTAAACCAGCGTGCCGCCCGAAGCCGTTCCCGCCCCGACCAGTTCCAGGGCGGAGCCGGTATAGACCAGTCCGCCCTTTGCTGCCGGCGCGGTTGCGTTGGAGTCAACCTTGCTGATGGTCACGGTCACCCCAGCCGGCTGTGCGGATAACGTATAATTTCCTCCGTCCTTGCCGCCCAGTTTTACACCCGTGACAGCCACGGCCTTATCTGTTCCCACGCCGTCATCCGCCATGGTACCGGACGCGGACGTCATGTCCACCGTTACCGTGTCCCCTGTTTCGGCACCCGTCACCGTCCCGGCTTCCAGGTCAACCGATGTCCTCCCCGCTTCATAGTCCCGGTCAACAGCTGTCACCGTCGCGGATACTTCCTTCGGATTGACGGTCAGCATGATTGCCGTTTCCGCCGTCATGTAATTCAAAGTGTCGGCCGGTGTAAAGGCAACCGTGTATTCAGTCTTTCCGCTGTCCGATACAGCAGGCCTGATTTTTTCGTCTTTCCAGGCAAAGGTTCCGGCGACCTCTGTATCCCCGGACTTCACCGTTCCGCCGCTGAACGTGCTGTCCCCGAGTGTCTGGCCGTAAACAATGGATGCCGGTGTCGGATCCACCGTAATCGCCACGGCTGCTTTCTCAATTATATAGGCCACGCTTGCGGTGGCGCCGCCCAGGGTGATACCGGCTGTGTAATTTCCCGCGTCCGTCGGCGCCGCGGCCAGCGTCTCCGTTCCCTTTTTGTACACCACCGCGGGGATCGTCACGCCGTCGATGCTGCCTGTGACCGCCGCTTCCGCGCTCAGGCCGTCGCCATAGGCCGCGTGCTCCGGAGCGGCGATCGTCAGCGCGGCGGTCAAATCTCCGCTGTGCCCGCCGTCCGCGTTGCCGCACTCAGCGGTGATCGTGGCTCCGGATGCCGTATAGGTCCAGTTATGCACATGGCTTTCTGTGCTGATCGCCGCGGTACCGCTGGCGGGAGACGCGCTATGGTTCTTGTCCTCCTTCAGGCGCTGAAAGAACGTATATTCCGTTTCCGGGGCCAGGCCGGTAAAAACGGGCGAATCCTGCCAGGCTATTCCATCCATGCTGTACTGGCCGTTTGTGATACCCTTCAGTGTTATGCCTGTCACGTTTATAGTATCCGCCTGCGGAGCCGCCGGGGCGTCCTGATCCGCTTTATTGACTGTCACTTTGGCGGAACCGGTCACGGTGCCGTACCCGCTCGCGGTGACCTTATAATAGACTGTCTGATCACCTGCGTCTTCGATCGTGGGACTCGTGTCCATGCTGCAATCATCCTGAGCCGTCCCGTACTTCACGGTATATCCGTCCGCGGGGTCGGTGACGGTAACGCTGATTCCGTGCGGCTGTCCGTCATAGGGTACCGTGACATCGGCGGCGGAAGCGGAGACAGCTTTTATCCCGAGATAATAGGTTCTGTTGATGTCGGGGCTTCCCTGAAACTTTCCGCCGGTTCGGTTGAACATATCCGTAAAAGCGTCTGATGCATTTGTCCCACTCCCTGCGGAAGGAATCCGGTATTCTTTTTCATAGGATATACCGTCAAAAATTCCTTTTTCTTCCGAAAGGAAGATTCCCGTGCAGCGGTTAAACATCCCATAGTAGCAACAATCCTTCAGCGTCGTCGCCGGCAGTTCGGGCAAACTGGCCAGGCTTGTACAGCCATCAAACATCCCGAAGTAGCAACAATCTTCCAGCTTCGTAGCCGGCAGTTCAGGCGGACTGGTCAGGCTTGTACAGCCGTCAAACATGTCATGATAGCAGAACTTGGCCAGCGTCATCGCCGGCAGCGCGGGTGCGCTCGTCAGGCCGGTGCATTGATAAAACATGTAATTGTAGCAGGAATCTGCCAGTTCCGTCGCCGGCAGCGCGGGTGCGCTCGTCAGGCTATTGCAGCCATGAAACATGTAACTGTAGCAGTACTTAGCCAGCGTCGTCGCCGGCAGTGCCGGCGCGCTCGTCAGCCAGGTGCAATTTTGAAACAAACATTCAAAAGCACTGTCTGCTGATAGCGTTTTGCCCGGATTGCTATAATTCAACAACGTCATGATATTTCCGGAGCAGGCAACATAATTGTCAAATTGGATGCCTTTCCTTCCAAAGCCGCTGACACAGGTATTTCCCTTGCCGCGCAGATAGAGCACAGAAGGGAAAGAAGACGAAGAGGAAAAATCGCCTCTATACACGGTCGTCCACGTCGATAAATCCGTGGAATATTCCAATGTTCCATTCCAGTACACATTCTGCATGGACATAGTAAAAGGAGCCTCACCCGTAAAGGTAATATAACCGTCTTCCGCCTGCGCTGCCAGGCTGAAGCCCAGCGCCAGTACAAGAATGAACAGCATTGCAAGCCATTTTGTTTCTCTTTTCATCGTTTTGTCCTCGCTTCCTTTCGTGATCAGGGAATCACGCTGAGCCGGAGCAGCCTTGTAGTTTTTGTGTCGGGTATATCTTTGATAATACAATAATAGCAGAAAAATGGGCGGGAAACAAGACAGGAGAAACAGTGAAAAAGGCAGGCAGTCCTTCATGGGAAGGAGCCAGCCGCTTTCACAGAGCATGCACATAATAGCCTCCGCTTCCTTCATCTGGATCAGCGCGGGAAGCTTCCCGGCGTAATCAGCCAGGTGTTCAGGAGCATACTCTTACCTCTTTTTACAGACTTGGATAAAATCGAGGCGTATTACAGACTAAAGAGCATTTTTTATTGAGATATTATTCTTCTCCTATACGGGGGCTCCGGGCTTTCCATTGGCCGGTAAAAGATCAAGCTTACACAGGCATTTACAAATAAGATCTTCTGCTCAGTCATACTCCGTTCTGAACCCCCTTTCATCATGGTACACTGGGATTGTCCGGCTTTCTATGTTATCAATTCATCAGCAAACTGTATTCATCACAATCCGATCATGCCGACCGGACAGTAATATGCGTCCCTGTTCAGTGGGAAAACACTGTCCCCGGTATCGATGATCAGGCCGGTCGAAACAGGCATCCTGTATTGCTCAAGAATCCTGAAATTTTTATCCGCTTTATCCCGGCCGATTCCCTTCTTCACTTCAATCGGGTAAATCGTCTGATCCCTGATATACAGGATATCCACTTCTTTCTGGTCCCTGTCCCTGTAATAATACAGTGTATATTCAATTCTTTTCCCGCTGTTCCGGATGCTCTTTACGATCTCACTGACCACATAGGTTTCAAAAAAGGCTCCGGCCATCGGTGACGCTTCCAGTATCCTTGGATCAGACCAGCCGCAAAGATAAGTGCATAATCCGGTATCCAGGAAATACAGTTTCGGTGATTTGATAATCCGTTTGGACAGGTTGGTAGCATAAGGATGCAGGAGCATAATAATCCCGGATGATTCGAGAACAGAAATCCAGCTTTTTGCTGTTCGTGAATCGATTCCCACCGCGTTTCCAATTTCAGTATAGTCGAGCTGCTGTGCGGTCCGCAGCGCGGCAATCATCATAAACTTCCGGAAATCATTCAGCCTTCCGACGTTGATCAGCCGGCTGACGTCCTTTTCCAGATAAGTGGAAATATAGCTTTCAAAAAACGTGTTTCTGTCCGGTTCATTGATCCAGTATTCTGGCATGCCGCCTTTATAGATTTCTGTGAATACTTCAAACCTGTTTTTTGCGGCAAGCTTCCCTTTTCTGTTCATGAGGACATTGATATCCGGGAAGAAATCATTTCCTTCGACCTGTCTTTTTTCGCTTTCCGACAGAGATGTCACTTCAATGATTGCCGTTCTGCCCGCAAGTGTCTCTGAAGCCTTTTCTCTTATTTCATGTGTATTGGAAGCTGTCAGAATATACATTAATCCGGTTTTTCCCCCTGTTCTGACGCTGTTCAGCTTTGCTTCATCAATCCGGATTTTAACAGCTTCCATCAGTTCCGGTACTTTCTGTATTTCATCGATCACAAGCGGCACAGCGTGTGACTGAAGAAACAGTTCAGGGTCTTCCGAGGCAAGAAGGCGTTCCCTGCTTTGGTCCAGTGTCACATATTCAATACCGTCAAACAACGTTCTGACCATCGTGGACTTCCCTGTCTGCCTGGCGCCGTAAAGCGTTATGCATGCGAATTCTTCCGCTGCCTTTCTGAGTGTCGGTTCCAGCTGCCTGTGATAATACATAGGGAACCCTCCTCTTGCTTAATGCAACTGTATTATACAACGATTGTTCGGCAAAATTAACAATGCGATGCTGTTTTTGCCGAACATCGTCATTCCGCATAACTGGCACATTTTTCACCCTGCCTGCTCAGGATCCGGGGGAACTGGTTGGCAGAGATTCACCGCCGATCGGATAAGAAAGCCCGGATGCAAGGGAAGACAAAAGAACCGTCCCCTTGTCTTGAACCGTCCCCTTGTCTTCCCTTGTCTTCCCCATGCCTTCCCCTGTCTTGGGCATAAATCTCATGAAAGCCTTTGTATGGCCCGCTCCACTTCTTCGCGCAGTTCTCCGCTGATAATTCCCCATTCACTCTGCTGCAGGCGCAGGATTTCCCTGTAAGCCTCGATTGCTCCCGCACGGTCACCGCGGATCTCGCAGATATGGGCAATGCTGGCAGCACTGTCTGTGAATTTGGGGGACGGCTGCATTTCCTGCCCCTTCTGATACCATTCAATGGCTTTATCGTACTCCTGCCGCAGTGTGCAGATGTCGCCGAGCGTAATGGCCCAGCACCATTCCTGCCCTTCCATCGTTTCCAGCTGGCAGAGCAGTTTTTCACTTTCTTCTTTTTCCCCGGCTGCCAGCGCAATCATATAGCGGTACATGGCTGTGCGGAAAGTGCCATCGATTGCTTCCAGCTTTTCCAGCCATCGGCGGGCTTCCGCAAGGCGATGGTCATCTATCAGATTGTCCAGCAGCCACATGACAGCAGCGCGGTTTTCGGGATTACGGCGGCAGTAGTCGCTGAACCATTCGATCAGGGCATGATGATTCCGGACATTCCAGTCCGGGATATAGCTGCCCCAGGCATTGGCCAGTTCGCTGACCGCATCTCTGTCTCCGTCGGATTTCTCAACGGCCTCTTTTCCGCAGGAAACTGCCAGCAGGCGGTACTGTTCAGCCTGATGGTTATACAGTTTGGCCAGCAGGGTTTTAGCCTGTCCCTCATGCCCCGGGTTTTCAGCCAGAGCATGAAGCTGCTGTACAAGCTGCCGTTCTTCAGCGCTGTCAACCATACCGCAATCGTCAATATGATTGCCGATACGTTCCATCTGCTGTTCCGGAGTCATGGAAAACAACTGATCTATTGTGACCCCGAAATATACGGCGATCTCCGGCAGCATCTGCACATCCGGCACGCAGTTGCCGCATTCCCACTTACTGACAGTCTGCGGGCTCACATTCAGTACGGTTGCCAGGGCCTCCTGGGTAAGCCCCCGTTCATTCCGCAGCCTGCGGATTTCTTTTCCCATTTCCATGATGACGGCCTCCCTTCATTTCATATCCCCATCATAATCGGAATAATCATAAAAAGCCAGCGATTTTCATGCGAGTCAGTTCCCGTGGCAATTGAGTTGCTGAAGACAAGGGGTTTTCTGTTTTCATAAAGGTATGTTATTATTGAGGCTGGAAAACAGCTATGGCTTCGCCAAAGGCTTAAAAGCTTCCTTCTCACGGAAGTGCCTGGCTATGGGAGGCAGCAATATGGAACTGAGAATCATTGAACACCGTCTGTCTGTCTGTCTGCAAAGTACCGGATGTATCAGGCATCGACCTGAAATCTGATTTTTACTTTATCGGAAAGACAGATGAGGAGCTGTCACTGGTATGTAAAACAGATGATATCCCTTCCGGGGCAACAGCGCGCGACGATGGGTGGCGGGGATTCCGCATCCAGGGAGTGCTTGGTTTTTCGCTGGTCGGAATCCTGTCAAAGCTGTCTGGAATCCTTGCGGAACATCAAATCGGAATCTTTGCAGTTTCGACATATAACACAGATTATATTCTTGTAAAGGAAGCAAACTTTAAGCGGGCATTGGAAGTACTGGCATCCGAAGGATATACAATAGCACAGGTTCCGGATGGCGAACCGGCGGCGGAGCGGTAAGCCGGAGGCCGTTCTTCCGGGCGGTAGGTTTCCGGCTTTGAATTTGCATTGGCAGGGAGGTACCCGATCATGAACGCATTGATCATCAATTGCAGTCCTGTTCGAAACGGAGCAACGGCCGAAATCGTGAGGCTGGTATCAGAAAAGCTATGTTCACGGTATGAATCAAAGGCCGTATGCATCGATGATTACCATTTTGCATTTTGCAAAGGCTGCAGAAGCTGCCATAAAACCGCTGAATGCATTCAGAATGACGATGTGGACGCACTGATGGACGAGTTTTTCCGGGCGGACGTCATCGTTTCGGTTTCACCTTCATATTGGGCGGATATTCCCGGGCAGTTTAAAGCCTTCATCGACAGGTGTACCCCCTGGTGCAACACCCATGAGCCGCATAAAGCAATTCCTTCCGGCAAAAAAGGATATACGATTGCGCTGCGTACCGGTCCGGGGATGCAGGAATGCGAGAGAATTATCGGCAGCATCGAGCATTTTTACGGTCATCTGGAAATTGAATGCTGCGGTCATCTCGGCTTATGCTCTGTTGAATACAAAGACGCGCTTCGGGACAGGGCGGACGAGATCGAGGCTTTCTGCAAGCACATCTGATGTTCCGGAAAGCCGGGGTATCCTGCCGGCCCACAGTCACAGCTGCCATGATTTATCTCCGAATTATTACTGACAGTATAAATATTTATATTCTATTGGTATTGATGGTGTGTTCATTTTTCGGTTCCGTTCTGGTACAATAATGCCGAAACAGCAATGGAGGAAGCATGATGGAAACAGCACTGTCCGATAATATCCGCGCATTCCGGAAACAAAGATCCCTGACCCGGGAACAGCTGGCCGAAGTGCTCGGTGTCACCCCCGGCGCCGTCTATAAATGGGAAGCGAAGCTGTCCGTGCCGGAGCTGCAGGTGATCATAAAGCTGGCGGACTTTTTTGACACTTCCGTCGACGTGCTGCTGGGATATAAAGTCCGCGACAACAGCCTGGACGCTATTGCGAAACGCATCAATACCTTTTGCCGGAGCGGCGATCCCGCTGCGCTGTCCGAGGCGGAGAAGGCGCTGAAAAAATATCCGAATTCATTTATTGTCGTTCACGGATGCGCCCAGATCTATAATATGTTCGGATCGGAAAGGCACGATATGAATTACCTTCGCAAGGCGCTGGAGCTGTATGAACAGTCGCTTCTGCTGATTTCCCAGAACACCGGTCCGCACGTCAGCGAATATACGATTTACGGAGACATCGGCGGGATTTACGCCCTGATGGGCAAGCCGGAACAAGGTGTGGAAATCCTGAAAAAGCACAATACAGGCGGCATGTTTGACAGCAAGATCGGCGGAATGCTCGCCCTGTTCCTGAACCGGACGGAAGAAGCAGTGCCCTTTCTCTCCGACGCCCTGTCCACCTGTGCCGTCCGGCTCTTGAGCACGGTGATCGGTTTTGCGGCAGTATTCAGCTTTATGAAAGACTATCAAGCCCTGCAGGATATCGTCAGCTGGGGGCTGAATGTTTTGTCCGGTATCCGGAAAGCGGATCAGGTAGGTTACCCGGATAAAATAGCGGCTGTTCTGACCGTGCTGCTTGCCCATGCGCACCTTCATACAGGAAATGCAGAGAAGGCACAGAGCCATCTCCGCAAAGCCGCCGCGCTGGCCGCGGCCTTTGACGCCGCGCCATACTATGGTCTTTCCGGCTTCCGGTATATTTCAGGATCAGATGAAGGGAGCGTGCATGACGGCATGGGCGGAACAGCCGGGGAAAGCATTGCTTTTATTCTCGAAAAGTTTCAGGATCCTGAACTGGCATCCCTGTGGAATAAAATCCGCAGCAGTGTACCGGAACAGGAAGAAAAGCAAACGGAGGAGAAGCCATGAACCGGAATCAAACTGCCAGAAAAGAAATCAAAGCACTGCGCCGCCCGTTCCTGCGGGAGCTATTTCGTGAAAACAGGTTCAACCTGGCGATGACCCTGGCCTCGGCAGCCCTGATGGCTGCCGGAGAGCTCGTCATCTCCTGGCTGATCAAAGAGATCGTCGACCTGATTTCCGGCATAAGCGGGTACACCTTCGGGACGTTGCTGGCCATCGCCGGCGGCGGGCTCGCGCTGATGGTGCTTGCCGCGGTGATTGACTACACCTTTCTTTCCCGTTTCCGCGCAAAGGCCATGAAGCAGTACCGGGAATACGTATTCAGCAGGCTGCTTGACAAAGGGATCCAGGCTTTCTCCGGCGAGAACAGTTCTCTATATCTTTCCGCGCTTTCCAACGATGTAAACATTATCGAGCGGGATTTCATTTCGCCGCTCCAGAGTACCATCGGTACTGCCATCGCTTTTGTCGGCGCGCTGGGGCTCATGCTGTGGAACAGTCCGCTGCTGACCCTCATCTCCATAGGCTTTTCGCTTCTGCCGATCATCGTTTCCATCGTATTCGGCAGCAAAGCCGAGAAAGCCGAGAAAACCGTCTCTGACCGGAAAGAGCATTATACCGGCATGCTCAAGGATACGCTCACCGGCTTTGCCGTGATCAAAAGCTCCAAGGCGGAACAGAGTATTGCCCGGATGCACGATGACCAGAATGAAAGCGTGGCAGACGCATCGGCCAGGCGCACCGGAATCGGCGTGCTGATCGGTTATTCCTCCGGCATCGCCGGCGGCATTCTGCAGTTCGGCGTATTCTTCGTCGCCGCCGCCATGGCCCTTTCCGGCAACAGCAGCGTCACCGGCGGTACCGCCATCGTCTTCGTGCAGCTGCTGAACTACGTTCTCGGGCCGATCCAGGCCTTCCCCACCTTTTTCGCCGGAGCAAAATCGTCTTTCGGCCTGATTGACAAGCTGGCCGGCGCCCTGAACCGGAACATCCCGGACGAGGGGGACCCCATCGCGCCTTCTCTCGCCCACGGCATCTCGGTCCGGAATCTCCGTTTTTCCTACGGCGAAGAAAAACCTGTCCTGCAAGGAGTGGATATGGAACTGCGTGCAGGCGGCTGTTACGCCCTTGTCGGCGGATCCGGCAGCGGCAAATCGACCATCCTGAACCTTCTCATGGCTTCCTCCCGGAATTACGAGGGAGAAATCCGCTATGACGGGAAAGAACTGAGAACGGTTTCCCCGGGTTCGCTTTACGATCTGGTATCCATCATCCAGCAGAACGTATTCGTATTCAACAGTACAATCATCAACAATATCACCATGTTCTCGGATTTCCCGAAGGAGGACGTGGACCGCGCGGTGCGCATGTCCGGCCTGGAAAAGCTGATTCAGGAGAAGGGAGAGGATTATCTCTGTGGCGAGAACGGATCAGGGCTGTCCGGCGGTGAGCGGCAGCGGATTTCCATTGCCAGGGCGCTGCTTCGCAAAACACCGGTGCTGTTTGTCGACGAAGCGACCGCTTCCCTGGATGCTGAAACCAGTTTCGAAGTCCTGGACGCGATCCTGAACCTGGACGGCTATACCCGCGTGATCGTTACCCACGACCTGGACGAAAACATCCTCCGCCGCTGCACTGGCATGTTTACCCTGAAAAACGGCACGGTTGCAGAGCAGGGTACTTTTGGCGATCTGATGGAAAAGAAAGGCTACTTCTATTCGCTGTTCACCGTCTCCCAGCAATAACCGGCAAGGCCGGCCTTCATTCTGAACGTCCCTCGAAGACAAGGGGACGGTTCTTTTGTCTTGCAGGCCCCTATTCCTTAGCCCGGTTGATCCGCTCTATCACGGCTTTGCTGATCCCCGTAAGCCGTGAGAGCTGCCGGATGGATATACCACATTCAATGGCTCTCAGGACTGCTTCTTCCTGACGTGCAGCCGGCCAACCTTCAATCTCCTGCACATATCTGCATCCGCAGCAATCACATATCTTTTCAGTTGCTTCTCTGTCTGTCAGCCGTTTCCAGTCGGTCGCCTCCAGGTGTTCTGACTCACAAGGCCCGCTCACAAACAGCTGCAGTTCCTCCCGGTTCAGCTGTGTATATCTCTCCGGCCAATCGGTAAGCTGAAACGTGTCCCTGATTCCGGCGCATCCCAGCCACCGGTAGCCCTGCGGGTCTTTCGCCAGCCCGGCTTTTACCGGATTCTGACATATATATCGCAGCACATCCATAAAATATGCTTCTGTATCGATCGGTTCGCTCCGAAAACGGTCCTGGAACAAATGTCCTCGCAGCTCATATTTCCGGTTATAGTGATATACATAAGATACACCAAGCCGCTTGATCACATTTTCAAGCGGTTCTTCACCTTCCTTGATCAGCAGATGGACATGGTTTCCCATCAGGCAGTATGCATACAGCTCGCATTTCCCGCATTCCTTTGCGTGACGGAGACTCTGAATAAAGCCAAGGCAGTCCTCATCATCCGAAAACAGAATCCGCCGGTCTGCACCGCGCATCATAACATGATATAATCCTGAAGCTGACTTGATTCTGGCTTGTCTGCTCATTTTACAATCTCCCGTAATGCTTTTCCGCCGAAAGAATAATAGCATCTGGCTTTTTTGTCAAGACGAAAGAACCGTCCCCTTGTCTTAGAGGCGCACCCTATAGCCCGGGAAACCGAAGCTGATATTCCGGCGTGCGGGCCCGGAGAAATAAGCCGGGCTATTTTTCAGATTTTTATACTGTAATTTCCCCGAAGATCAGGTATAATAAACCCGAAGCAAGGCAAACGCCTGCACAGTATATCCCCCGGAAGGCTGCTGTCCGGCAGTCCGATTCCCGGCAGACCGTGTTTTGATACAAAAAGGAGAGCGAGAAGCGTGAACGCGAAAACCATTATCGGCCTGATCCTGATCGTAATCAGCATCCTTCTGCTCATCTTTGTGGTGGAGTCCGTGAAAAACAACATCCCCTCGACCGGGCAGTGGGCCGGAAAAATCACGATGTACCGCCAGCCTTACCAGAACCACGGCATCATGCTGATCTGGGCCGGCATCGCGGCGCTGCTGCTTTTTCTGGCGGGGATCATTCTGTTCTTCCTCGGCAGAAAGTTCTGAGACAACCCTGGATTACCTCCCGGCCGCTGAATAAACCCGTCCGGGATCGTTCCCGGTTCTCCCCGGGCCGGTTCGGCATATTTCACCGTGGAATCGCTTACGGGAAGCGAAAAATTTACCGTCTGCAACAATTCCCGCTACGTTACTAAAAAGTAATTGATCAGGTGAAGAAAAGGGTTTCTGCAGTCGGGTCGGATTCTCAGAGCCGCCCCTGATTTTTGCATATATTCAGGGGACAGGCTGATCCGAAAAAACTTTGCCCGGAGCCCGGCCGCTCTTGACAAACAATGGCTGAAACTCTATAGTAGGAAAGGTTTTTCAAGAATCACGCATGGATCGGGAGGAAGAAATCATGGCTGAACTGACAATGGACAAGCTGGTCGCGCTGTGCAAAAACCGCGGCTTTATTTTCGCCGGCTCCGAAATTTACGGCGGCCTGGCCAACACCTGGGACTACGGCCCCCTGGGCGTGGAGTTCAAGAACAACGTGAAAAAGGCCTGGTGGCAGAAGTTCGTGCAGGAGAGCAAGTACAACACCGGGCTGGACTGCGCCATTCTGATGAACCGGGAAGTGTGGGTCGCCAGCGGCCACGTGGGCGGCTTCAACGATCCCCTGATGGACTGCAAAGCCTGCAAGGCCCGTTTCCGGGCGGACAAGCTCATCGAGGACTTCACCGGCGGCGCGGAGACCGGCGACGGCTGGACCAACGCGGAGCTGGAGAAGTATATCGCGGAGCACGACATCGTCTGTCCCGTATGCGGCAAGAAGGATTTCACCGGCATCCGTCAGTTCAACCTGATGTTCAAGACCTTCGCGGGCGTCAACGAGGACAGCGCCAACGAGATCTACCTGCGGCCGGAAACCGCCCAGGGCATCTTCGTCAACTTCCAGAACGCCATGCGCACCACCCGGAAAAAGCTGCCCGCGGGCATCGCCCAGATCGGCAAATCCTTCCGGAACGAAATCACCCCCGGCAACTTCATCTTCCGCGTGCGGGAGTTCGAGCAGATGGAGCTGGAGTTCTTCTGCAAGCCCGGCGACGACCTGGAATGGTTCAACTACTGGCGCTCCTTCTGCCGTGACTGGCTGCTGAAGCTGGGCATCAAGGAAGAAAGCCTCCGCCTGCGGGACCACGAGCCGGAGAAGCTGGCTTTCTATTCCAAGGCCACCACGGACTTCGAATTCCTCTTCCCCTTCGGCTGGGGCGAGCTCTGGGGCGTGGCGGACCGGACGGACTACGACCTGACCCAGCACCAGGAGCATTCCGGCAAATCCATGGAATACCTGGATCCGGTGACCAACGAGCGCTATATCCCCTACTGCATCGAGCCCTCCCTGGGCGTGGACCGGATGGTGCTGGCCTTCCTGTGCAACGCCTACGAGGAAGAGGAGCTGGAAGGCGGAGACGTGCGCACCGTGCTGCACCTGCATCCCGCCCTGGCGCCCTACAAGGCCGCTGTGCTGCCCCTGCAGAAGAACAAGCTGGGCGGCCTGGCAAGCGAGATCCACGCGGAGCTGTGCAAGTACTTCCCCGTGGAATACGACGAGACCGGTTCCATCGGCAAGCGCTACCGCCGGCAGGACGAAATCGGCACTCCCTTCAGCATCTGTGTGGACTTCGAGACCGAGGAGTCGCAGACCGTCACCATCCGGGACCGGGATACCATGCAGCAGGAACGGGTGCCGATCTCCGAAGTGCGCAAGTATATCGAAGATCGCATGATGTTCTGATCATCAGGTATTTTTCCGCAGGCAGCCCGGACGGGCTGCCTGTGTTGCGAGAGAGGTGCAAACCGCCGTGAAAATGATCTCCTGGAACGTGAACGGGCTTCGGGCGGCCATGGGAAAGGGCTTTATGGACGCCTTTTCCGCCCTGGACGCGGATATTTTCTGCCTGCAGGAAACCAAGCTGCAGGAAGGGCAGATTCAGATGGACCTGCCCGGATATTATCAGTACTGGAACTACGCGGAAAAGAAGGGCTATTCCGGCACCGCGGTGTTCACGCGCCGGGAGCCGCTTTCCGTGCGGTACGGCATCGGGATGGAGGAGTTCGACCACGAAGGCCGGGTGATCACCCTGGAATATCCGGATTTCTTCTTCATCACCGTATACACGCCGAACGCGCAGGACGGCCTGACCCGCCTGCCCTGGCGCCTGCGCTGGGAGGACGCTTTCCTGGCTTACCTGAAGGCGCTGGACGCGGAAAAGCCCGTGATCTTCTGCGGCGACCTGAACGTGGCGCACCGGGAGATCGACCTGAAGAACCCGAAAACCAACGTTCACAACGCCGGCTTCACGCCGGAGGAACGGGAAAAGATGACCGTCCTGCTGGGCAGCGGTTTCCTGGATTCCTTCCGCTTCTTCTATCCGGACCTCCGGGACGCCTACAGCTGGTGGAGCTACCGCTTCCACGCCCGGGAGAAGAACGCCGGGTGGCGCATCGACTACTTCATCGTGTCCGAACGCCTGAAGGACCGGCTGGCCGGCGCCCGGATCCACAATGAGATCTTCGGCTCCGACCACTGCCCGGTGGAGCTGGAGCTCACGGAAAACGCGTAACCGCGGGATGAACGGCATGAAAAACAAATCGCTTCGGGGCAGCCTGCTGCTCCTGCTGGGCTCCGTCGTCTGGGGAGCCGCCTTCGCGGCGCAGCGGGCGGCCATGGACCATATAGGCCCCTTTACCTTCAACGGCATCCGGATGCTGCTGGCCGGGATCGTGATGATCCCGGCTGCCGTTGTGCTGGACCGGAAAAATCCCGGCGCGCCGGCTGCAGACCCGAAGGAACAGCGGCGGGCCGGCCTTTTGTGCGGCCTGTTCCTGTTTATCGCCTCCGCCCTGCAGCAGATGGGTCTCGTGTATACCACCGCGGGCAAGGCGGGATTCATCACCGCGCTGTACGTGGTGCTGGTGCCGGTAGCCGGCTGGCTCCTGTTCCGGAAGAATCCCGGGAGAGTCATCTGGCTGGGCGTGGCACTGGCGGTGCTGGCCCTGTACCTGCTGTGCGTCCCCGCCGACGGCTTCGAGCTGCAGGGCGGCGATCTGCTGGTGCTGGGCTGCGCGGTCTGCTTCACCGGGCAGATTCTCTGCGTGGATAAGTACGCGCCGCGGGTCAGCGGCGTCCGACTGGCCCGGGACGAGTTTCTGGTCACAGGCGCGCTGTGTTCCCTGATCGCCCTGATCACGCGGGAACCCCTGACCGGGGAAGGGCTGCGGGCGTCAGTCCCCGCGCTTCTGTACGCCGGTCTCTGCTCCGGCGCTCTGGGCTATACCCTGCAGATTCTGGGGCAGCGGGATACGGACCCCACCGTCGCCTCTCTGCTCATGTGCCTGGAATCCGTGTTCGCCGTGCTGACCGGCGCGCTGCTCCTGGGGGAGCGGATGACGGCCCGGGAAGGGCTCGGCTGCGTGCTGATGTTCGCCGCCGTGATCCTGGCCCAGCTCTCCCCCGTGCTTTCCGGCCTCCTGAAGAAGCGGAAAGCCTGAGTAAGCGATTATTCCATCGTTTTCCATCCGGATTGGATTCTTTCGTTCAGTTCATCAATGGGTTTCAGTCCGCTGAGCGCATCGTAAGCGGTCACACAGCAGGCGCCTTCCGCGGCAGCCAGGGCGGCGCACCTTGCCGGATCGTATCCCCGCAGCACCGCCGTCAGATACGCGGCGATACTGGTGTCTCCCGCGCCGGTACCGGAGCGGACGATATCCGCCTTGTAGCAGGGCTGGGTCCCTGCCTGATCCGCCCAGCGGGCGGCATCCAGGGTCAGACGGCTTCCCACCGTCTTCATGGCGCCGATTCCTGCCGTTTTGTATACCATCCCGCTGGTGCCGCACTTGATCAGCACCGCCCGGCAGCCCATTCCGATCAGCATCTCCGCCAGAGGCATGGCTTCCGCCTGAAGATCCAGCCCTTCCGTCATATCCCCGCCCCGGTTCAGCCGGTGATACCGTTCCCGGTCCAGCATGAAGCAAAGCTCCTCGAAGGAGGGAACAAAGAAATCCACATAAGGCAAAACTCTTTGAAGGATCCCCCGCCAGTCCGCTTTTCCCGCTTCGGAGCTGGGGTCAATCGCAGCGAGATCCAGGCTGGTGGCGATACCGTGTTCCTTCATCCGGCGGAACATCGCTTCCAGCTCCCGCCCTTCTTCCGCGTACATCCGCTTCATCAGCGGCGGATAGCCAAAGTGAAACAACACCGCATCCTCCAGTGCGTTTTCCGGAATGTCGCTGTCCGAAAAGCTGTCGTTCGCACCGGGGTCATGCAGAAAAATCCGATCCTGTCCGGGAATCGCCAGCACGACAGAATAGGAGGTCGCGCTTTCCGCGTCCTCAATCAGGCCCCCGGCTCCGCAGGAAGCGACGATGCTTTTCACCATTCCGCCGATGGCGTCTTTCCCGATCTTGCCCAGCAGGGTAACCTCATTCCCCAGCATTTTCAGCGCCAGGCCCGTGTTGGCGACGCTTCCGCCGGTATGCACGTCCGCCCCAGCCATATGCAGCAGCTTGCCCGGCTGAAGAAGCGTTTCCGGTGTCTGTCCTCTTGCCGATTCCGGAAACACCGGGGTAATATCCAGGCAGATATGCCCCGCGGCAATGATTTTTCCCATGTTCATTTCCTCCGTCCAAAGAAGGCCTGCCGCCCACGGGCGGCAGGCCGTACTTGCCGGCTCTGTCGGCTGTTACACGTTTATTATAATGAATCCCGCACTGTTATTCTATCATTGTTTCCCCCGGCAATGATGTATCAGAGACCAAAGAACACAGGCTTCCGTCAGCTCCGGCCGGCACGGCGGGCCTTCAGCTGCTCGTTGATTTCCAGGGAATAGGCGTCGGTCAGCTTGAACTTCTTCCGGAAGACCAGCACCGCCACCACCAGCCCGATCATGGGCAGCACTGTCATCAGCAGGCGCAGGCCCGTGAGGGTGGAAGCGCTCTGCTGCGCGATGGCCGCCTCCTCGTCCGTGTTGCCCGCCAGGCCGATCAGGTCCAGGCCAACACCGGTCAGGAAAATCGCGACGCCGCTGGCCGCCTTCACCACGAAGGTCTGCATGGAGAAGATCACGCTCTCCTCCCTGCGCCCGCTCTTCAGCTCGCCGTAATCCACGGAGCCGGAGAGGAACACCGTGGTCAGCACGCTGAGTACGCCGTTGGCGGCGAAGACCACCGCGCCGGGCACGCACAGCACGATCAGGTTATGGGTATAGCCCGTCAGGCACATACCCAGCAGCGCCACATAGCCGAACAGCGCCATGCCGATGCCCACCAGGAAGATTTTCTCGTTGGGAATCTTTCTGCCCCGCAGCACGGGATAGAGAATCATCATGCCCAGGATCTGGAAGGCGCCTCCCACCGTGGAGAACAGGGTGAAATCCCCCTTCCAGCCCGCGCCGCCGAAGTCGTACTTGAAGAAATAAATCACGAAGTTACTGGTCAGGTACAGCGCCATGTTGATCAGCACGATGGTGCCCACAACGGTCAGCGCCTGATCGTTGGAGAAGAGCGCCCGGAACATGTCCTTTACGCCGGCCACCTGAATCCGGTCTCCGTCGTCCTCCCGCATGAAGAGGCAGCAGACGATTTCGGTCACCACGAAGATCGCGGCCACGCCCATGGCCACATAGCGGAAGCCGGTGATTTCACTGTCCCCGCCGAAAAAGCCCACCGCCAGCATGGTGAACATGGAGATCAGCGCCGCGCCGACACCCGCGCAGGTCCGGCCGACGACCGAGAGGTTTTCCCGGTCCTCCGGCGTATCCGTCACCGCGGGAATCATGGACCAGTACGGGATATCCATCATCGTGTAGGTCACGCCCCAGAGGATGTAGACCACCGAGAAATAGACCATCAGGGTCGATTCCGCCCCGCCGGCCGGCGCGGCGAAGAGGGCATACAGCACCACCGCGTTCAGCACCGTGCCGGAGAACAGCCAGGGGCGGAAGCGGCCCCAGCGGGTCTTGGTCTTCGCCACCAGGATGCCCATGAAGGGGTCGTTCAGTGCGTCGAACACCCGGGCGATCATCAGGATCAGGCCCACGAAGGTCGCGCTCAGGCCAAGGATGTCCTGATAATAATACATGACGTAGTTCGCGCTCAGGGCATAAACCATGTCCTTGCCGACCGCACCGAGACCGAAGGCGATTTTCTGCTTCAGAGAGAGTTTCATATAATGATATCCTTTCCCGGAAAAACCGGTTTTTTCAGTGAGTTCATTATGCCTGAATGTTGTTAACTTGTCAACGTTTACAATTGCCCCGGGATGGACAGCCGGGCGGGTTCATGGTACAATAGCGCTGTAAACAAGGGATCCGTCATACAGTACAATTCCGCCCGATCCGGAGGTAACCCGTATGCAGCCGATTCTGTCCGTAGCCGACATGCGCGAAAGCGACGCCGCCGCCATCGCCGCCGGAACCCCCGGCGAGGTGCTGATGGGCCGGGCCGGGGAGGGCATTTTCCGGGCCGCGGAATGGCGGGCTCCCGTAGCCGTGGTCTGCGGCAAGGGGAACAACGCCGGGGACGGCTTCGTGCTGGCGCTGCTGCTGCGACAGGCCGGCATCCCCTGCGACATCCTGCTGTGGGAGGAGCGTTTTCCCCCGGACGCGGAAATCTGGTTCCGCCGCTGCCGGGAAGCCGGCGTGCCGGTGTGCCTGTGGAAGGAGGTTTCCTCCCTGGAGGGATACCGGACGGTGGCGGACTGCATTTTCGGCACAGGCTTCCGCGGCCCCGCCGCCGGAGCGGCGGCGGAGATGATCGGGCTGATCAACCGCAGCGGCGCCTTCGTGGTCAGCGCCGACCTGAACAGCGGCCTGAACGGGGATTCCGGCCTGGGCGAACCGGCGGTGCGAAGCAACCTGACGGTGTCCGTCGGCTCCTGGAAGCCGGGCCATTTCCTGAACCGGGCCGCGGACCTTATGGACAGGAAGGTGAACGCCGACGTCGGTATTCCCCCGCGTGGCCGCGTCCGCCGCCTGCTGGAGAAGGAAGACCTTTCTCCCCTTTTCCCTCCCCGGCTCCACTTTTCGAACAAGGGCACCTACGGCACCGTAGCCCTGATCGGCGGATCCCTGCGCTATTCCGGCGCCATCCGGCTGGCGAACCTGGCGGCCGCGGCCATGCGCTCCGGCGCCGGCATCGTCCGGATCGCCGCGCCGCGCTGCCTGAGCGGGATACTGGCCCCGGCCGTGCTGGAAAGCACGCTGTTTCCCCTGAGCGACGACGGGGACGGCATCGCCTTCCGGCCGGAGGAGCTGGAGGAAATGCTTCGCGGCGTCCGTGCCGCCGCCTTCGGCATGGGCGCGGGCAACACGCCGGAAACCCGTAAGGTGCTGCAGTACCTGCTTGACCGTTTCACCGGCTCCCTGATTCTGGACGCCGACGCCCTGAACGCCCTGGCCGTCCTGGGGCCGGACTGCCTGAAGGACGCCGCGGGCCGCGTGCTGCTGACGCCGCACCCCGGCGAATTCGCCCGGCTCACCGGGAAAACCGTCCCGGAAGTTCTGGAAGCCTCCCTCCCCCTGGCGGAGGATTTCGCAGGCGCCCACGGCGTCACCCTGCTGCTGAAAGGCTCCGCCACAATCGTCACCGACGGCGGCGAAACCTGGCTGACAGACCGGGGCTGCCCGGGCATGGCCACCGCGGGCAGCGGGGACGTGCTCAGCGGCGTCGCCGCGGCGCTGCACGGCTGGCTTCCTGCCGGGCCCCTGACTGCCGCCGCGGCCGCCTGGCTGAACGGGCGGGCCGGAGAGCTGGCCCAGGCGAAAACCGGCGACATCTCCATGATCGCCTCCGACACCGCCGCCTGCCTGCCGGAAGCCTTCGCGGAGCTGCGCGGAACCTGCCGCGCGGACGGAGCGGAATAAAAAACGCAAAGGAGAATCCCATGCTTCCGGAATGGATACACCCTGAGCCCGGTTCCCCGGAAAGCACGGCGGAGCCGGCGGAAGCCCTGGAAACCATTCAGCCGGAGCTGCTGGCCATGACCCGGCTGTTCGGCCTGCCGGACGAAAGCTGGCAGCCGCCGTTCCGCTTTACCCTTTCCTGCCGTGCCGAAGGCAGCCTGTACCGGATGACGTTCACCGACGGCGTCCGTGCCGTAACCCGGGAAGCCCCCATTCCTTCCGAGGAGGATCCCGCCCTGCAGGCGCTGCACCGGCGGCGGACCGCCCGGAGGCTCTGCAAGCAGACGCTGTATTTCCTCTGCCGGGAAATCACCGGGATCCATCCGCCCTGGGGAAGCATGACCGGGGTGCGTCCCACCCACCTGATGCTGGAAGCGCTGGGCCGGGGCATGGCCCCCGAGGACGCGGTGGACCTGCTGGTCCGGGATTTCGACACCGCCCCGGAAAAGGCGGAGCTGCTGGCGGAAGTCGCCCTGACCCAGCGGCAGCTGCCTCCCCCGGAGGACCGCTTCGCGGACGTATACATCGGCATTCCCTTCTGCACCACGCGGTGCGCGTACTGCTCCTTCTCCTCCGGTGAAATCGGGGACGGCCGCCTGGTAGGGCCCTATATGGACGCCCTGGAGCGGGAGATGGAAGCCTGCGCCGGCATTCTGAAAGGCGCGGGGAAAACCCTGCGGGCGGTGTACGTGGGCGGGGGAACGCCGACAGCCCTGCCCCTGCCCCAGCTGGAACGGCTTCTGGCCGCCATGAACCGGTTTTTCCCCGGCGCAGCCGAGGTCACCGTGGAGGCCGGGCGGCCGGATACCCTGACCCGGGAAAAGCTCCGGGCCATCCGGGACGCCGGCGTCCGCCGGATTTCCATCAACCCGCAGACCATGAACGACCGGACGCTGCAGATCATCGGGCGGGCCCATACCGCGGAGCAGGTCCGGGAAGCGTACGCCCTGGCCCGGGAGGAGCGGCTGCCCCACGTCAACATGGACGTGATCGCCGGCCTGCCCGGAGAAAACGAGGCAGATTTCGCCCACACCATGGAGGAAGCGCTGCGCCTGCGGCCGGAAAGCCTGACCGTACATACCCTGGCCATCAAACGTTCCTCCCGTATGTCCCTGGAAAAGGCGCCGCTGCCCGACGGGCCCATGACCGCCCGGATGGTGGCCCTGGGCGGGGAAACCGCCCGCCGGCTGGGCATGGTTCCCTACTACCTGTACCGCCAGAAATACATGGCGGGAAACCAGGAGAACACCGGCTACGCGCTGCCGGGCCACGCCTGCCTGTACAACGTGGACATGATGGAGGAAACCACGCATATCCTGGCCATGGGCGCCGGCGGTATCTCCAAGCGCATCTGGCCCCAGGAGGGGCGCATCACCCGCGCCCCCAACGTGAGCAATATCGAGGAATATATCCGCCGGGCGGACGAAATGATCCGGCGGAAGCGGGAACTGTTTCCCCCGCTGTGACCGTTTGTACGCACGGAGGTGAAAAAAGCGGAAAAACGTCATCGGTTGTTCACACGGTCTTTACAATGATCCTTTATATCCTTTATAATGGAACCAGTGCAAAAATACCCGCAAGGAGGGAAAAACATGTTCGGAAGCAAAAAGGTGGCAGGGCTGGAGTCCCAGATTCGCGATCTGAAGGACGAGCTGGAAAGCGCAAAGAAGGAAAAGGAACGCCTGAGCAGCGATCTGAGCAGCGCGCGCAGAAAAATCTCCGAGCTGGAAAAGCAGCTGACGGATACGGACTTCGAGGCCCTGAAGGCGGAAGCGGCTTCCGTCAAGGCGGAATACGAAGGCCTCCGGGAAATGTACGCCAAGAAGGTTCAGGCCTTTGAGGACGCCAAGGAGGAAGAGGAACGGGCCTTCGCCCGCAAGGCTGCCCTGGACCGGTTCAACCTGGACAACGAGATCAAGGAAAACCGGCAGGCCAACCAGGATTACGTATCCCAGACCGTGCGCACCTTCAGCGACACCTACAATTATTACCTGCACCAGATCAAGGTGCTGATGGACGCGCTGGGCAACGTGGCCGCCCAGACCGGCGAAGCCCTCTTCTCCGATCCCGCGGACGACCTGAAGACCAATTTCGGCCTGATGATGGCGGATCAGCTGAAATCCGAAACCGACGACCTGCGCAGCGACAGCGGCGACCTGATCCTCATCGGCAGCATGGAGGAAGCGGAAAAGGCGGAAGAGGAGCCTGAAGCCGCCGAGGAAGTCTGCGAAGCCTGCGAGGAAGCGGCCGAAGCCGTGGAAGAAGCGGCCGAAGAAGTTGCCGAAGAAACGAAAGAAGCTGCCGAAGAAGCGGTAGAAGAAGCAGCCGAAGCCGTGGAAGAGGTCAAGGAAGCAGCTGAGGATGCGGTTGAGGAAGCAGCCGAAGTCGTGGAAGAAGCAGCTGAGGAAGCCTGTGAAGAAGCAGCAGAAACCTGCGAAGACGCGGTTGCGGAAGCAGAGGCAGCGGCGGAAGAGATAAAAGATGCAGCGGAAGATACCCTGAAGGAAGCGGCCGCGGAGCCGGTTCCCTTTGATCCCGGTCTCCCGATGGAGAAGGACGTCTGATCGGTCTGCTCCCGGCACACGGCATGAAATACGGAAACCCCCGGAATTCCGCTTTGGAAGTCCGGGGGTTTCGTATGTTTCGGAGTCTGATTCCGCGGGCCGCTACAGCCTGCCGTTCATGATCGCCAGGATCAGGTTTCCGCCGTTGAACAGCGGCGCCAGCGTGCTTTCGGAGACGATCTCGGCGATGCCTTCGATCGGCACCATGGTTTCCACCAGCGGCAGCACCGCGAAGGCCACGAAGCACAGCAGCGCTCCCCGCAGCAGGCCGAACACGCCGCCCGCCAGGGAGTTCATCTGCTTGAGCACCGGGAATTTGAACACCGCCTTCAGGAAGTTCAGAATCAGGTGGAACGCGATGAAGATCACCAGGAAGCAGACGATGAAGCAGATCACGTTCAGGATAGCTCCGAGAATGGTCTGGGTCACGTAGTCCCCCACCATGGTCAGGCCCGAAGGCGCGAACACCTGATTCTCCAGGTTGGTTTTCAGCAGCGTGGTCAGGGGGCCCGGCAGGGCGACCCGGTCCAGGATCTCCGCAATACTGCTTTCCGTCAGGGCCGACACGCTGGTCATGGACAGATTCAGATCCCCGATCCGGGAGGAGGCGTCCGTATAGGACATCAGCGTGCGCAGCAGATCCGGATTCGCGCGGATCATGTCCGCCAGCTTCGGCCCCAGCCAGAAGCTGACCCCCATGGAAACGAGGCCGCCGCCCATGGAGGCCAGGGAAGCGACAAAGCCCCGGTACAGCCCGATCAGAACGCTCAGGCCCAGGATTCCCAGAATGACGATATCCACGATGTTCATTATTTTTTCCTCTTTAACGGTCTCGGGCAGCTCTTCCGGGCCTCCGTCATGACCGGATCGTGATCTCCGCCGGGAGCATAGAGCACGTTGATTTTCGCGATCCGCATCGCCCGCAGCGGCGGTGCGCAGTACTCGCAGGGTCGCAGCTTCGCGTACGCCGGATCCTCCAGCTCGCTGTACAGGAAGGGTTTGAACTTCACGCTCCGCCGCAGGCCCGGGCAGTGATCCTGCGAATGATAGTACCGGTCGACGGAAGTGCGGTACAGCACCGTGTCCCCGGACGGAATCGGAATCTGTCTTCCCTGCCAGTCTTCCCAGATCAGCAGCTTCGTGTTCGCTTTCCGGTTCTGCCAGAGCCAGCCCTGGTTGATGCCTTCCGGCGTCTCCTTGCGCTGCACCCGGATACAGCCGTGGCTGGCCTTCGTGCCCAGCTTCGGTTCACACACCGAGTAATCCCGGGTTCCGTCCTCCAGCAGGTAATAGGGCACTTCGTGCAGCAGATCTCCCCGGTTGAAACGGAGGGCCATGGCGCACTTGAGATCGTCCGACGAGAAGGTGCCCACCGCGCTCGTCAGCAGGAACTCCCCGCTCCGGGTCTCGTTGTACGGCTGCCGTTCGTTGGCCAGGCCCGTGGACACCAGCAGCGTGGAAAACAGGTGTCCGTCCATGAACACGTACAGCCGCTGGGTCAGTTTGTCGATCACCAGCCCGTATTCCTGGTTCGGGACCGTTTCCTTCAGGTACGCCGTCGGAACGTATCCCTGCACCAGCGCGTTCCAGTTCAGGATCGGCGAATCATGGAAGGAGGAGGAATAGCATTCGATCAGGGACCAGGTTTCCCCTCTTTCCAGCACGTGCACGCCCTGCGTGACGCAGGTCACCACCCCCAGGCCCTCGCTTTCCTCGTCCGGCCGGGAGCGGATCACCACCTGGGTCTTCTCCGCGTTTTTCTTTCCGTTGTCCACCACGGTGACCGGGGACATCAGAACCTGCCAGACCGCTTCCTCGTCCGTGATGTCCATAGGAAGATTCCAGTAATTCAGCTCCGTGTCCTGCCCCTCGTACGGGCTGGAATGCGCCGGGGTGAAAATGTTGTCCCCTTTCGTCCGGGGCCGGGGTGTAACGGTCGGAACCGGCTCCCGCGTGCTCTCTTCCCACACGCTCTCCCCGCTTCCGGAGCCGGGATCCACCTCCCAGTCCTCCGACTCTTCCTCCGCGACAACCGTCAGCCGCAGGAGCACCGGCTCGGAGACGGCACCCTCGCCGTCCGTCAGCAGCAGCTTCAGCTCGTAATCTCCCGCGGGCAGCTCCACCTGGTATCCGATATCGCCCCAGCCACGTTTCACTTCCTGAGACAACAGTTCCGCAAGCTGTCCTCCGCCGCTCTCATACAGGGTGACGCTCCCTTCCTCCGTCGCGTAAAACCGGAGCATCACGCTGTCGCCCGGCGCGGCCGTATTCCGGTCCGCCGTCGCGGAAAGCAGGGCAGGCGCCACCGGACCCACCGTGATCGGCGCCTCCGCCGTCTCCCCGTTCATCTCCAGCACCAGCCGCCATTCTCCCTCCGGCGCCGCGTACCCGTTCCAGGTACCGTTCCAGTAGATGGCGTTCGTCCCGGCGCGGGCTGTACGCTTCTGCCAGATCACGGAGATTTCCTCCCCGTCTTCGTCCAGCAGCCGCAGATCGCATTCTCCCTCCGCGGGCACGGTGAAGGTGATCACCGCCGGCCAGCCCGGACGCACGGCCTCCGCCGGCGCGTCCACGCGCAGACCCTGCCCTTCGCCGGAGGCGCAGCCGGCCAGCAGGCATATTGCCGCCGCCAGCACAGCGATCCACCGTATGATTCTCATTCCTTCAGCTCCTCTGTCCGCGCCTGTCTCTCCGCTTCCGGAAAGCGTCGCGCGCCTCGTGCCCGCAGCCCGCAGGAACAAAACAGAACCTCCTGAAAAAAGGTCAGATCCCCATCATCGCCTGGGTCAGCCGCAGCACCGCGTCGTTGATTTCCTCAACCCCCGGATTGCCCTGGGTGATGACCCGCTGCAGCGCGGCGATCGCTTCCAGAATATTCTGGTACTGGGCGCCGTACGGATCCAGGGTCGTCAGCTGCTGCTGGGCCGCGGCGATCACGTCGTACGCCTGCCGGATCAGCTCGGCTGTGGCGCCGGAGGAGCCTCCGCCGCCCTGTCCGCCGCCCTGCGGGCTCCAGGTATCCTGCCCCCAGGGATCCTGGCCCCAGGAGGAGGTGTGCCAGGTACAGACCGTTCCGGAATCCACGGACGCGCCCAGATACTGCTCCACCACGTCCCGGTATTTCGTGGACAGAAGGTTGTACAGCGGATGCCCCAGGGGAATCGTAACGACGCCTTTTTCAACCGTGGAGGGGCAGTACGCCGAGGCAGGCATTCCGCTCTCCGCGCACACGGTCTGCATGGTATGCATCCGGCAGTATTCCGTCGGCGCGGTACCGGCCGCCCAGTAATCCGTCACGGTGCCGTAGTTCATGGCGTCGTGCCGGCAGGCGTCCGTCGCCAGCATTCCGCTGACCGCGCAGGTTTCCACTTTGACCAGCTTATAGTCGGTAATCGGATCGCCCTCCAGAATATCCCGGTTGGCCAGGCCGGTGTGCAGCTTGGCCATGTACGCCTGCCACAGCGGCGCCGCGGCGCCGGAGCCCGTGGACTTCGAGGAAAGCGCCTTGTAGTTGTCGTGGCCGATCCACAGGGCGGAGGCGTAGTACCCCGTCATGCCGGCGAAGAACACGCCCTTCTGATCCGAGTTGGTGCCGGTTTTGCCGCCCACGGTCTGCCCCTTGATTTTCGCGCTGGTGCCCGTGCCGGAGGCGACCGCCGTTTTCAGCATGTCCACGATCATATAGGAAGTACTCGCGGAGAATACCCGCCGGCGCTCCTGGTGCTGATGCCCGTCCCACACCACCAGGCCGTTGGAATCCGAGATTCCCAGCACGGAAATCGGCTCCTGATACACGCCGCTGTTGGCCAGCACGCCGAACGCCACGGTCATCTGCAGCGGGGTTATGCCCGAGGAACCCAGGGACAGGCCGAAGGGCGTTTTGTCGATATGGTCGTCGTCGATGCCCATCCGGTGCAGGAAATCCACGCTGCGTTCCACGCCCACCATGCTCAGCAGGGCGGAAGCCGCCGACGTGTTGTGGGATTTGGCCATGGCGGTCCGCAGGGTTTCAGGACCCACGTAACCGCCGCCGCCGTAGTTGGTGGGCCAGCTGTCGTTGCCCTTGGCGTCCTTCCAGCCGGAAATCGGCACCGGCATGTTGTAGACCACGGAGGCCGGGCTGTTTCCCATCTCCAGGGCCGGTGCGTACACGGCGATCGGCTTGATGGAGGAGCCTACCGGCATTTTCATGTCCGTCGCCCGGTTCAGGGTTTTCCGGGCGGTTACCTCGGTGCGGGATCCCACGATGGCTTTCAGCTCGCCCGTCCGGTAATCCAGCACGGCGCAGGCCGCCTGGGGCTGAATGATCTCGGTATAGGTTCCGTCCGAATTCCGGCTGCGGTATACCTTGTCCGACGGATCCCGCAGGGAGGGATACTTGGTCCAGTTCTGAATCGTGCTTTCCACGGTTTCCTGGATTTCCGGATCCAGCGCCAGCTGCACGCGGTATCCGCCGGTGCGGAACTTCTGCTCCATCTTCGCCCGGTTGGCCGGCGTGTTTTCCAGGTTGTTCAGCTCCAGCAGGATATCCACCACTTCGGATACGGCGTATTCCACATAGTGGGCGTAGGGATACATGCTGTCCCCGTCCGAGGGAGAGGACTCCAGCACCCGGGCCGTTTCCGGGTTCAGGGCCGCCTGGTACTGTTCATAGGTGATAAACTGGTTCTCGTACATGCAGCGGAGCACGTAATTCGTCCGGTTGTCGGTGATCGCCGGGAAATCCCGGTCCCCGTCCTTCCGGACATAGTAGTTCCGCCGGGGATTGTAATAGTAGGGATTGTTCGTGACCCCCGCCAGCATGGCGCATTCCCGCAGGGTCAGGTCCTTCAGGCTCTTGCCGAAGTACCCGTTCGCCGCCACCTGCACCCCGTAGTAGTTTTCCCCCAGATAGATGGTGTTCAGGTAGGTCTCGAGGATTTCGTCCTTGGAATAGCGCTTTTCCAGCTGCAGGGCCAGCCAGGCCTCCTGGATTTTCCGCTTGTAGCTCTGCTCCGAGGACAGCAGCGTGTTTTTGATCAGCTGCTGCGTGATGGTGGAACCGCCCTGGGTTCCCGAGGAAACCAGATTGTTGACGAAGGCGCCGACGATGCGCTTCAGGTCCACGCCGCTGTGGGATTCGAACCGGGCGTCCTCCACGGCGATGAAAGCGTTCCGCAGCACCTTCGGCACGGCAGCAAGGGAGACCATCACCCGGTTTTCCGTACCCTTGTATTCCGTGATCAGGTTCTTGTTGCAGTCTGAGATAAAGGAGGTCTGGGCCTGGGTATCCATCTTCACCAGATCCAGCTCCGGCGCCGTGTCCACATAGCCTTTGGCGATACCCACCACGATGCCCAGGAGCGCCGCCCCGGCCACCAGCGCCGTCACCAGCAGCACCCGGACCGTCTGCACCGCCACGCTCAGCACGAAATTCGGCTTCCGGTCCTCCGCCCTGAAAATGCTGTGCTGCTCCGGCAGTTCTTCCTCTTCCGGCTCCGGATCCTCCTCCGGGGCGTACTCGTCCTCATATTCCCCGTCGTATTCCGGATCGTTCTCCGACACGGGGAAAAACCGCCGCCGGGAGCCGCCGGAACCGTATTCCTCCGGCAGGTACGCCTCCGGACCGTCCTCCTCGGATTCATCCGCGCCGTATTCTCCGGGTTCATATCCTTCTTCGGGATCGAGGAACGGATCCTTTCCGTTCTCCCGGTTCCGGTTCTTTTTTCCGAACATACTGCCTCCATTCGTCCCGGAAATCCCTGTCTTCTTCCGTATCCTCCGGAAGTCAATAAAAAGACATTGTATTATATCACAGGTCCTTTCCTTCGCACAAGTTACACGGGAGACGGCGCGGCGGGGGGAGAAGATGAAGGGTTACTGTTCACGGGGTAGGCGAACCATAAACAGATAAATATCCATTGGAACA
>CAMKJS010000038.1 GCA_946413245.1 uncultured Clostridia bacterium | reverse complement strand
CAGGGTGTCTAGGGTTCGAGTCCCTAATGGTGTACGAAAGCCTCCGGAATTCCGGAGGCTTTTCCTGTACCCGTTCATAGCTGATTCCGTTAAAAGCTCATTTGAAAACTGCTTTCTTCGGCATGCCCTTCTTCTGCAGCAGCTTCTTATAGGTCTTCGCCATACCCTTCGGGCAGGTGACTGTGGGTTTGCTGTAAATGCCCTTGAAGGCGCCGGCTCCGACTGTCTTGTCCTTCAGCAGCTTCGTTTTGATCACGATCGTCTTCAGCTTCGCGCAGCCGTTGAAAGCGTTCTTTCCGATGTTCTTCACCTTCGCGGGGATCGTGATCTTCGTCAGTGCCTTGCAGCCCTTGAAGGCATTGACACCGATAACCGTAACGTTCCCGCCGATCGTCACCTTTGTCAGCTTCGTCAGCCCTTTGCATGCGCCGTCCGCAATCTCCGTGACCTTATAGGTTTTGCCCTGCACCTTGATTGTGGCCGGAACAGAAACGGAAGAAACCGTCTTTTTCTTCGGGCCTGTGAAGGCAGCGGTCTTCTTAGCGCCGTTCAGCCTGTATTTCAGCCCGTTCACGGTCGCGGTGGCGGGGTCTGTGGGTTTGGGGGTGGCCGTGGGTTCAGGCGTCGCCGTCGGTTCCGGCGTGGCTGTGGGTTCCGGCGTCGGTTCCGGTGTGGCAGTCGGTTCAGGCGTCGGCGCGGGGGCTGTCGGTTCGCTGACCAGGTCGCCGCCCGTAACCCTGACGAAAGAGTCGAAGGTGAACACGTCCGCGAACTTGTCATACCCGGTATCCGTGGTAATCCGGTCCCTGCTCATATAGCCGCACAGCATGGCGCTGTCGCTTACGTCCAGCTCTGTGATCAGATTATACTCACAAGTAAGCTGTTCCAGCATGGCTTTCCCGCTCAGATCCAGCTCCTTCAGCTGGTTCTGCTGGCAGCAGATATACTCCAGAGCCGTACAGGGGCCGATCTCCAGGCGCCGAAGCCAGTTCAGCTTGCAGTTCAGCTCCTTCATCGCCGTGTTTTTGCTCAGATCCAGCTCCTTCAGCCGATTTCCGTAGCACGTCAGGTACTTCAGCTCCGTATTCTGGCTCAGATCCAGCTCCTCCAGCTGATTGTCGTAACAGTGAAGCTGCAGGAGCTGCGTATTCCGGCTTACGTCCAGCTCTTTCAGCTTATTGGTCGCGCACTTGAGATACTGCAGATTCGTGAAGTATTCCACGCCTGACAGATCCGAAATGTCCGAGTTGTTTACCGTGATATCCACGACATCCTCGGCTTCGGCGTCGCTCAGGATTCCGTCCTCATTCCGGTCGATGCGATAGGACTTTACATAGTTCCTGAAGTTTTCATCCGGAAAGGTCGTTTCGTTAATCGTGACGTCCGCCAGCGCGAACGCGCAGAGCAGCACCGCCGCGAGACAGAGCAGCAGCCCGATTCTCCGTTTCATTCCGATATTCCTCCCTGCTGAGTAGTGAGCATGGCAGCTACGCTGCGAGCCTTATGCAAAAACCGCCCTTTCGGGCGGTTTCTGATGCGTAACGGTTTACTCCTGGGCAGGAGCGCCGACGGGGCAGTTCTCGGCGCAGGCACCGCACTCGATGCAGGTATCGGCATCGATCACGTACTTGCCGTCTCCCTCGGAGATCGCGGAAACCGGGCACGCGGCCGCGCAGGCGCCGCAGCTGATGCAGTCGTCAGAAATTTTGTATGCCATTGAGAAAACCCTCCATTTCTTTTCTGCCCCATCCCAGGGGGCTTGCTGTAAAATGATCTTACCATATCGCTGTTTGAATTGCAAGCACAGTTTTCGGATTTACTGATTCACGGATTTCATTGCTTCTTCCAGCTGTGCGGCCCAGGCGGCCTTTTTCCCGGCGGGCTTCGCCGGCGCTGCGTTCTGTTCCGCGGGCTGCTTCGCGCTTCTCTGTACGGGCTTCCCCGCTGTTTCCGCCGGGGCATTTTCTGCCTTCGCCGGCACGTTTTCCGGTTTCACCGGTGTTCCGGCAGGCTTTTCCGGCTTCGCTTTTTTCGGATTTTCCCGCTTCACCGGCTGCCCCAGCTTCCGGGAATCCTTTTCCCTGGGTTTCGGGCGGCGTCCGCCTTTGTTATCCCTGCGCGGTTCGCCGTGCCGGACCCGCACAGGCAGGGCCATCCCGTCCTCGTCTTCCGCTTCCGGGATCGCTTCGGCCGGTTCCGTTTCAGGCTCATCCTCCCCGGTCCAGGAGGCGATATCCACCTTCTCCGCCTCTTCCGGTTCTTCCTCTTCCGCCTCGTCTTCCTCAGGCGCCGGTTTTTCAGCCGGAGGGGCCTTTCTCTCCGGTGCGGGCCGCCCGACCGGGCGTGCCGCTTCCCGGGTCACGTTCTCCAGCGGATATTCCTTGATCTCGCTGGAATCGCCGTTCGTAATCCGCACGAAGACCGTTTCCTTCAGGATATTCAGCTCCGTCACCGTACCCGCGCCGTCCGGGGTCATTACTTCCTTCCCCACCCGCGGCATCCGTTTCCTGGTCTGTTCGTAATGATCCTGCTCGTATTTCAGGCAGCACATCAGGCGGCCGCAGACGCCGCTGATCTTGGTGGGATTCAGGGAAAGATTCTGCTCCTTGGCCATTTTGATGGATACCGGCTCAAAATCCGCGAGGAACGTTCCGCAGCAGATCGGCCGGCCGCAGGGGCCCAGCCCGCCCAGCATTCTGGCTTCGTCCCGGACGCCGATCTGCCGGAGCTCGATCCGGGTTTTGAATACGGACGCCAGATCCTTCACCAGGGAGCGGAAATCCACCCGCCCGTTCGCGGTGAAATAGAAGAGGATTTTGCTGTTGTCAAAAGCGTATTCCACGGACACCAGCTTCATTTCCAGCTGATGCTCCGCGATTTTCTTCTGGCAGATGGAATAGGCTTCTTTTTCCCGGACCCGGTTTTCGGAGGCATGCTGGATATCCTGCGGCGTCGCGATGCGGATCACCTTTTTGATCTGCTGGCCGGCAAGGGTGTCCTCCACGCTCCTGGTTTCCATGATCACTTCCGCCAGATCGGGCCCGCGCACCGTGTCGACGATCACATATTGCCCCAGCGCCGGCGCCAGGGAGCCCGGATCGAAATAATACATTTTTCCGTTTTTCTGAAATTGAATCCCGATTACGTTTGCCATTGATTGCTTTCCCCCATAAAAATAAGCAGCAGCTGCTCCACCACAGCCTGAAAATTGACCGAAGCAAGCGTCTGCTTCCTGGCTTCCGCCACGGCGTCCAGCAGCGCGGCAAAGCGCTCCGGAGGCGCCTGATCCGCAAACCGGACCCATGCCTGCGGCATTCCCGCGGTCAGCTGCGCATCCTTATTCCCGAGATGCCTGAGCAGCAGCTGCCTCACCTGCAGTTCCAGAATCTGCCAGAAATCCTCCGCTTCGCTCTTCCGGTCCTTCCACGCGGTGGAAATCGACAGGATGTCGCTTCGCCGCACGGTGGCAAAAAACGCTTTGATGACTTCACCGCGCCGCTGCCAGTATTCCTCGTCCCCCGCCAGCCGGATCGCTTTGCCGATGGACCCCGCCGCCGCGGGAAGCACCTGGGCCGCCCGGTCGGCCGGAATGCCTCTCTCCGTCAGCACCCGCTTCACCACCGCGTCCTCCCACGGATGCAGGCGGACGGGCCTGCACCGGCTGATCACCGTCGTCAGCAGGGATTCCGTATGCTCCGAAACCAGAATAAAATAGGTATCCTCCGGCGGTTCCTCCAGCGTTTTCAGAAGACAGTTCTGCGCCTGCGGCGTCATTTTGTCCGCTTCGAAAATCAGCACGACCCGGTTGCCGGAATCCAGAGTTTTCACCCCGCAGGCCCGGACGGCTTCCCGGATATCGTCCACCGGGATGGAAGCGCGCTCCTTCCCGCTTTTTTCCGTTCCTTCCGGCCCCTGTCTGGAGATCAGGATCAGATCGGGATGCTCCAGTTTTTCAGCCATCAGGCAGTCCCTGCAGCTTCCGCAGGGCCTCTCCCCCGGCGCTCGGCAAAGCAGTGCCCCTGCAATCAGACGGGCCAGGGTTTTCTTCCCCAGCCCTTCTTCGCCGGTAATCAGCAGCGCGTGCACAAGCCGCTGTCCCGCAATCTGCCGGGACAGCGATGTGATTTCCTCACCCTGAGGCAGGAAATCCGTTAACGTGATCTTCATCTTGCTCCTGCGTTCGGAATCCGTCAGATTTTCAGGAACTGATCCACCGACAGCACAAAGAGCGTGGCGCCGCCGACCGTCACTTCCACCGGGAAGGTGGAATAGTCCGCTCCGCTCATTCCGCTCAGGGAAGTGGTGGCTGTCGTCAGCTGCTTCCGGCTGCTGCAGATGGACTCGATGATGGAGATCGCTTCCTGCATTTTGGATTCGTCCAGCCCCAGCAGAAGCGTCGTGTTACCCGCCTTCAGAAAGCCGCCGGTCGTCGCCAGCTTGGTGACGCCGAAGCCGTGCTGCATCAGTTTGGAAACCAGGCGGGATGAATCTTCGTCCTGAACGATCGCGATAATCAGTTTCATACCACGAGAACCTCCTTTTCGCAAACTCCTTCGTTTATCAGTATATCCTACCCATTCCCGAAAATCAAGTTCTTTACAAGGATCCGGAAAAAGCGTAGACTCATGGCGGAGGGATGCAAAGTGAACGGGAACACGAAAAAAACAGCGGAAGGCGCCGGTTTCTCCGCTTTCGCCTCTTCCGCATTCGGCCTGGAGGGCCTCGTGGCGGCGGAGCTGAAGCGCCTGCGGATGCGGAACGTGCAGGCAGAGAACGGCGGGGTTCGCTTCACCGCGTCAGCAGAGGAGCTGTTCCGCTGCAATCTGCGGCTTCGTTTTTGCGACAGGGTGTTCATCCTCTTGTCGGAAGGCGTCTGCCTCTCCTTTGAGGATCTGTTTCAGCTTGTATCCGCCGTGCCCTGGGAACGGTATATGGCCGGCACGGAGGCGGTCAACATCTCCTGCCGGTGCGCCCGCAGCCGCCTGATGAGCCCCCGGGACTGCCAGGCCGTATCCAAGAAAGCCGTTCTGGAACGCCTGAAGCGGAAAACCGGCCGCACCGTATTTCCGGAAAGCGGCGCCGCTTTTCCCGTTCATCTCAGCGTGCATGAGGACCGGGTCCGGATTCTGCTGAACACCTCCGGCCCGGCGCTCTCCCGGCGGGGATACCGCACCTGGAACGGGGAAGCGCCGCTGCGGGAAACGCTGGCCTCCGCGCTGGTGGAGCTGAGCCCCTGGCGGCCCGGCCGCCCGCTGCACGATCCCTGCTGCGGCACGGGCACCATTCTGATCGAAGCTGCTTTCCGCCAGGCCCACCGGGCTCCCGGGCTGGCCCGTTCCTTTGCCATGGAAGATTTTTCCTTCGTCTCTCCTTCCCCACTGCGAACCCTGCGGGAGGAGGAAGCCGCCCAGGCTGACTTCGGCCGGGTTTCGGACATCAGCGGATCCGATCTGGATCCCGGGGCGCTGGAGCTGGCCCGCCGCCATCTGCGCCAGGCCGGCCTTGAAAACAGAGTTCCCCTACGGAACGTTCCCCTGCAGCAGCTGCAGCTGGAGGCGGAAAACGGCGTGTTCATCTGCAATCCGCCGTACGGGGAGCGTCTGAGCGAACAGAACGCCTGCCGGGAGCTGTACAGGGATCTCCGCCTGCTGAAGGAGCGCCATCCGACCTGGAGCCTCTGCGCCATCTCTTCCGATCCCGCCTTCGAACGCGCCTACGGCCGGCGGGCCGAAAAAAAGCGCCGCCTGTACAACGGCACTTTGGAATGTGTATATTATATCTATCCCTGATTACGGAAGGGTTATCTTCATTTCTTCCTCAATCGCAAAGGGCGTATCCCGCTGAATCCGGCGAAGAATCCGGATCCGGTCTTCTCCCATCGCCAGGCACGGACAGTAATCGTTGATTTTTTCCTCCGCCCGGCTGCTGGTCAGGATCGGATAGAACTTCAGCCGGATTGTTTTTTCTGTTTCTCCGAGGCGGAAATACGCGCGTGCCACCAGCCCCTCATACGTTTTCAGCTGGATCGTTCCGCCGAATACCAGATTCCCCAGGCTGTAAATCACCGGTACGCCGTCGATCACGTCCATCCCCTGCGCCACGTGCGGATGATGGCCGATCACCAGATCTGCCCCGGCACGGACGCAGGCCCTGGCCATGGCCTCCTGCATTTTGTTGTGCGTTTCGCTGTACTCCGTTCCCCAATGGCACTGATACACCACGATCTCGCAACCGTCCGCCCGCATCTGCTCGATATCCCGCCGGATCACATCGGGATTCCGGATATAATTGGTCTCCCGGCATCCGCCAAAGCCGATCAGGTGCCCCTTCACCCGGATTTCCGCGTTGATCCCGTTACCGCACGCTTCCGCTGTCCCTTCCAGTGCCGCCAGCGTGGACGCCATTCCCGCTTCCCCGTAATCCACCGTGTGATTGTTGGCTGTATTCACCAGCTCCACAGAGCCTTCCGGCAGAATCTGCGCGTACTCCGGAAGCCCCCGGAAGCGCCACGTCTTGTTCGTGTCCTCCCCTTCCTTTGTCTCCTTCAGTACGCATTCCAGGTTCACGGCTGTCAGATCGTCCCGGGCAAAAAGGGATCTGAGCCCGGAGAGCGGATATCCCATTCCCTTCTCCGCCAGCAGCGCCATCATGGATTCCGGATTGCCCCAGTAATTCTCCCGGCCGCCGAGAACCGCGTCCCCGCCGAAGGTCAGGATAATTTCGTCCCCTGTATCCTCCTCCGGTTCCTCGTCCATCCGGCTGTCCGCCAGCATGTTCTGCGAATATTCCGGCATGCTGCCGGTTGCCAGAATTGTTTCCTTCTCCCTTTCCTCCGGATCGTCCAGAATGATCAGCCGCGTATGATAGGGCAGATGGGTCCAGATCCAGTAGGCGTTCAGCCCGCCGTCTCCCGGCTCCGCCTGAATCCGGATGCAGGCGTGGGACGCCTTGGCCCCGAGATAGGGCTGCCCCGCGCTGAAATCCCGTTTATCCTCGCCCCATGCATAGGGAATCTGGTGCAGCAGATTCCCGCCGTCATACTGAATCACAAAATCATATTTCAGTCCGTTGGTGGAGAAATCCACCCGGTGCAGACCCGTGAGAAAACTGCCGGCCGCCGTTTCCTGATAAAGCTCCCCGGGTTCCATTCTCCCGGTGGACACCAGCAGCGTATCCAGCGGTTTCCCGTTCCGGTACACCGTAATCGTCTGCGCTTTTTTATCCAGCAGCAGGCCGTATTCTCCCTGCGGGTTTTCGACCTTCAGCTTGTTTTCCGGCACCCAGCCTTCCATATAAGCCGCCTCTTCGTGATTCCAGGCGCCGATCCGGGCCCATCCGTCCCGCAGTTCAAACACGCTGACCGCCTGCGTCTGTCCGTGCAGCGTTCCGAGCACCTCCCCGCCGGCGTCCGGAATCGCGTACACCTGCTGATGATCGGTGTAGTCCCGGTCGACCACCACAGCCGGCAGGCGCATTTTGCCCCAGATCGTCTCGTCCGGATCTCCCCGGCGGGGCATAATATCTCCCGTCACGGCAACGGCCTGCTTCTCCGGGGAGTTTGCGGCAATGCGCAGCGGAAACTCGGCAGCGTATTCCGGTTTGCTGATTTCATATACGCGCATCCGGTAGTTTCCCGGTTCGGGAAACTCCTTTCCGGCGATGCTCCGGAATGTCATGTTGAGGATTTTCCCACCGTCTGCGTTTTTTTTCCGAACATAGGAGGGCGTGTCGCTCCCCACCGGAATCAGCTCGATCACCAGGGTTCCGGTCAGCACGGTTTTGGCTTCCAGAAACCAGTCCCCTGCCGCGTCCAGCGCAAGCTCGTCCGCCGACGGCAGGGCAAAAATCAGCGCCTGGGAGCTGTATTCCACAAAAACGTTGAACTCCTGGGTCCACTTTTTTCCGGAAGCGCCCGTAAGCTCCGCCTCCAGCTGATAGTACTTCCTGTTCAGCCGTTCCCCGTTGAATCCGAGGCCGTCCCAGTCGCATAGGTTTTTCCCCGCCGTCACGGAAAAATGAAGCACCCGGTACAGCGTATACTGATCCCGCAGCCGCACGGTCAGCTCTCCCGCTTCCGGCGCGTTTACTTTGAACGTATTGACGATATAGCTGGTAATGCCTTTGGCGCAGGCAATGCTGAATTCCTCTTCCGCGGCGGAGCTCCGGACGCCTGCCGCGGCCAGCAGGCAGAAAAGCGCCAGCAGCACCGCCGCGCCTCTCCGGATGAGCGTCTTTCCTCTCCGCATGCCTGATCCTCCTCTCCGTATCTCCGGGATACAGGGTATCAGGAAAAACCCGATTCGTCAAACAGGGCTTGACAAAAAGAGGGAGGTTCTCTATAATGCTTCTTGTCCGTCTGCGGCCGTGGCGGAATCGGCATACGCGCACGTTTGAGGGGCGTGTCCAGCAATGGGTACGGGTTCAAGTCCCGTCGACCGCACATATAAAACCCCTTGTAACATTTGCGTTACAAGGGGTTTTTGAGATTATACTGAAGATTTTCGGCTCTTCCTTCGTTATATTACCGGAACGCTTTCCGGGACGAATCAGAAAGAAGGTGCAACATGAATCTGGAGAAGCTGCAGCAGTTTGTGGACGAAAGCAACAGGATCGTCTTTTTCGGCGGGGCCGGCGTTTCCACCGAGAGCGGAATTCCCGACTTCCGGAGTGTGGACGGCCTGTATCACCAGAAGTACGACTATCCCCCGGAGCAGATGCTCTCCCATACCTTTTTTGAGCGCCATCCCGAGGAGTTTTTCCGGTTTTACCGGGATAAGCTTCTGCCGCTGGACGCGAAGCCCAACGCCGCGCACAAAAAGCTGAAAGAGTGGGAGGACGCCGGTAAGCTGCTGGCCGTCGTCACCCAGAATATCGACGGGCTGCACCAGGCCGCCGGCTGCAAAAAGGTTTATGAGCTGCACGGCAGCGTTCACCGGAATTACTGCCTCTCCTGCGGCAAGTTCTATCCCCCGGAAGCCATCCGTGATTCAAAGGAGATCGTTCCCCGCTGCTCCTGCGGCGGCCGCATCAAGCCGGACGTAGTGCTCTATGAGGAAGGGCTGGACAACGACGTGGTAAACGGCGCGGTGAACGCGATCGCCAAAGCGGATCTGCTCATCATCGCCGGCACCAGCCTCACCGTCTATCCGGCCGCTGGCTTTATCCGGTATTTCCGCGGAAAGCATCTGGTGCTGATCAACCGGGATCCGACTCCGATGGACAGCTCCTGCGACCTGGTGCTGCATGAAAAAGTAGGCCAGGTGCTCGGTTCCCTGAAATAACGCTTTGAACGCTTTTAGGAGGCCTGATGCATGCCTGATTTGAGTAAAATGACCGCGATCCTTCCGGATCTGGCGGACTATCTGGTCTACGGCGCCATCGCCATTGTCACGCTGATCGGGGTTTTCAAATGCCTCTTTCCGCTGTGGAATACGACAAGCGCGCTGCGCCGGGCGATTTCCCGGCTGCAGGCGGACGCCGGCAACAGCAGCGGCAAGCCTGTATGGCAGGAAGCTCGCTTTGTGGGCAAGCGCCTGCGCGGCAGCTGGCTGCGCTTCCTGCAGAACGCGGAGCAGCTGGACCGCCGCGGCCTTCCCACCAACGTGGAAGACTATATCAACGACGACACCGTGACCCACGGGCCCGGCAACGCCACCCTGGCGGAGCTGATTCCGAACCTGCTTACCTCGCTGGGCATCCTGGGCACCTTTATGGGCCTTTCCCGCGGTCTCTCCTCCCTGAATTTCGCGGACGCCACCCAGCTGGTGGAAGGCATCCCGAACCTGCTGGGCGGAATGCGCTTCGCCTTCGGCACCTCCGTCGCCGGCATCAGCTGCAGTATCGTTTTCAATATGCTGAACCGGATTTCCCAGGGGTCCAGCTACCGCGCCATCGACGATTTTGTCACCTCCTTCACGCAGCTGGCCATGTCCAGGCCGCTGGACAACGACGTCCAGCTGATCTGCCAGAACCAGGACCGGAACTTCATGCTCCAGGGCATTAACGATACCCTGGTGGATCGGCTGGCTGAAAACGTCCGGCATTCGATCACGCAGGCGATGACCCCGGTCACGGATTCCATGGACCGCTTTATTATCGGCGCTACCCGGAACCAGATCGACGGGGTCAACCGGATCGTGGCCCGCTTTCTGGATGAAATGGACCGCAGCCTGGGTAATCAGTTCTCCGCCATGTCCACCGCGATGGACGCGGTTACACGCAACCAGGTGGGTGCCGCCCAGCAGACGGGCGCTGCCCTCTCCGCCGCGGAAGGCATCGTAAACAACGCCCGCTCCCTGCAGGAGATGACGGATCACATTCTGGACAAGTTTGACGCCTATATGTCAGAGATCAACGCCAACCGTTCCCGGGACGAAGCCTTCGAGCAGCGCACGCTGGACCTCCTCAGCCGGCTGCAGAAGGAGAACAAGGACCTTTCCGGCCTGATCGCCTCCCTGGGGCAGAAGATCGAGGCGATCCCCGCCCCCGCGGAAAACGGTTCCGAGGCGGACCGTGAAACCTCTCTGCAGGATATCTGCTCCCGCCTCGGCGAAATGCAGGATCATGTTTCCCGGATCGCCGACACGCTTTCCGCGCTGCGGAAGGAGGAGGCTTAAGCATGGCCAGGCAGCGCATTCACAACCGCAGAGCCGGCCGCGGCTCCGCCGGAGGCGGTCCGAGCTGGATCAGCTATTCGGACATGATGGCCGCACTCCTCCTGATTTTCGTGCTGGTGCTTTCCTACAGCCTGTATCAGTATTTCACGATGATGGAGGCTAAAACCGCCGAGCTCAACCGGCAGCAGATTCAGCTGGATCTGGCCCAGAGCGAGCTGGCGGACAAGGAGAAAACCCTGATCATCATTCAGACGGATCTGGACAATCTCCAGGATACCCTGAACGCCAAGGAGGAAGAGCTGAACGCCACCACCGTGATCCTGATGAACCGGGAAGAGGAACTGGAAAAGCTCCAGGCTGTCCTGGCCCTCAAGCAGAAGGATCTGGACGCGGCCACCGCCAAGCTGGAGGAGCAGCAGCTCGCCCTGGCGTCCCAGGCCCGGCGGATTGACGACCTGATCGGCATCCGCACCACCATGATCCGGGATCTGTCCACCTCCCTTCAGGAGGCCAATCTGAAAGCCACGGTGGATCCCAACAACGGCGATATCATGCTGGACAGCACCGTCTTCTTTGAAACCAACAAATCCACCATCAAAGCGGAAGGCCAGGCGCTGCTGGACCGCTTCATTCCCGTATACCTGGAAGTGCTTCTCCGGGACGAATACGCGGATTACCTGGGAGAAATCATTATCGAGGGGCATACGGATTCCTCCGGCTCCTACAACCGGAATCTGAAGCTAAGCCAGGAGCGCGCCCTGGAGGTCGCCCTCTACTGCCTGAACATGCCCTCGCTCACCAGCGAGCAGAAGCTTCGCCTGCAGCAGATTCTGACCGCCAAGGGCCGCAGCTACGCGGATCTGATTTATGACGAAAACGGCGTGGAGGACGCGGACGCCTCCCGCCGGGTGGAATTCAAATTCAGCCTGAAGGATTCCGAAATGATCGAGGAAATGAACCGCATTCTGGGCGATTCCGAATAGTTTTCCTTCCCCGCAGGAATGCTTCGGCCCCGGCTGCCTTACGCAGCCGGGGCCGTTTTTCCGTTTGCACTGCCTTATTCTTCCGGGGGCAAGCCCACAAATTCCGCCATGATCCGTACCAGGTTTCTGGCGGCGGCTTCTGTTTCCGCCTCCGCGAAAATCCGCACCCGCGGCTCGGTTCCGGAGAAACGGACGATGACCCACCCGCCGTCCATATAAACCTTGCAGCCGTCCATATAGCTGACGTGATCCGTTTTCAGCGGGAGCAGCGGCAGCTGATGTTCTTCCATAATCATGGTCCGGATCCGCTTTTCGCTTTCCCGGGTCAGAGGCCAGTCGTATTCCGCCATATGCATTTCGCCGAAGCGGTCATAAATCTCCCGGATCAGCGCGCTCATGGCCTTGCCGGTCACGCACAGCATTTCCACCAGCAGGCTCGCGGCGTACAGCCCGTCCTTACCGCTGATATGCCCCCGCACCGTCAAACCGCCGGAGGACTCGCCGCCGATCAGGGCGTCGTGGGCGTCCATGCCGGAGGAAATATGCTTGAAGCCCACCGGCACCTCCACGCACTTCTGCCCGTAGGCTTCCGCCACCCGGTCCAGCAGATGGGTGGTAGCGATGTTCCGCACTGCCGCTCCGCGCCATCCGCGGTATTCCATCAGATAATAATACAGCAGCACCAGCACCTCGTTGGCGGAGATATACTTCCCCTTCTCGTCCACGATGCCCAGCCGGTCCGCGTCGCCGTCCGTGGCGATGCCGACCGCCGCGTTGTGCTCCAGCACGGCCTGCTGCAGGTCCACCAGCGTGGCCGGCGTCGGCGCCGGCAGGTGGCGGCCGAAAAAGGCGTCATGCCGGTCGTTGATCACGTCCACGTCGCACCGGCAGGTATACAGGATCGTCTGCAGGCCCGTGAGACTTACGCCGAACATGGGATCCAGCACCACGCGGGGATGCTTCCGGCGGATCGCGTCCGTGTTCACCTGCGCCAGAATGGAGTCCAGATAAACGTCCCGGGGATCGATGTATTCGATCTTCCCTTCCTTCAGGGCCTGCTCAAACTCAATCTCCCGGATGCCTTCCGGATCCAGGGCGTTGGCTTCCTCCTGGATCGCCGTGGTATAGTCCTCCGTCGCGTCCCGCCCGCCCTGGGTAAACAGCTTGATTCCGTTGTAGGTAGCCGGGTTATGGCTCGCCGTGACCATGGCGCCGTACGCCAGTTCCATTTTCTTGACGGTGAACATCACCTGCGGCGTCGGACAGCTCAGGTTCACGAACCAGACTTTCACGCCTTCCCCGGCCATCACCTGGGAAAACCAGATGCACGCCTCCCGGCTCAGAAAGCGCCGGTCGTAGCCCACGCAGATTCCCTGCTCCGCTTTGCCTTCCCGGAGCATTCTCCGGGCCACCGCGGCGGAGATCCGCTCAATATTGGCCCGGGTAAATCCGTCCCCGATGACTGCCCGCCATCCGCCTGTACCGAACCGAATCATTTCGCCTGCGCCTCCTTTTTCCCCATGACCGCCAGCACCTGATGCACGCCTTCTCCGAAGACGGGAATGACCGTAGCAGGCGCTCCGTCCACTTCAAGCCGGACAACACCCTTTTCGACATGATCCGGATTCTCCACCCGGATCTGATACACCGCGCCGCGCCACCGGCGGACCGCTTCAAAGCCGTCCCATTCCGCCGGGATGCACGGATCCACCGTCAGACTGTCAAACTCCGGACGGATTCCCAGCATATACCGGGTCGCCGCGTAATAGCTCCAACCGGAGGATCCCGTCATAAAGGGATGCCGCGCACGGCCGAAGGCCGTATGATCCCGGCCCATGATAAACTGGCAGTAGGTATACGGTTCCGCCTGCCGGATTTCCATTTTATCGTTCTGGTTTTCCGGCAAAAGCGCGTCATAGAACTTCATGGCCCGGCTGCCCCGGCCGTTCACGCATTCCGCCACCCATGCCCAGGGATTCGGATGGCTGAAAATGGCGCCGTTCTCCTTGATGCCGGGATACACCCGGGTCACAAAGCCGATGCTGTCGTCTATCTTCGTGAAGGAAGGCGCGTTCAGGATCAGCCCGTAGGGCGTGTACAGCCATTCGTCCACCGCGTCCATGCAGGAAAGAGCCTGCTCCGCGGTCGCCGTTCCGGAAACCACCGCCCAGGTGTTGCTTTCCAGGTGGACCTTGCCTTCCTCCGCCGTATGGCTGCCGATCGCGGATCCGTTCGCCGTAAAGCCGCGCAGGAACCATTTCCCGTCCCACAGTACCTTCCGGCAGGTTTCTTCCATTTCCTTCTTCAGCGCGGCGTATTTTTCCAGATCCTCCCGCGCGCCGACGGCCTTCGCGGCGTCCAGGAAATGATTGGTGGCCCACACCAGCAGGAAGGCGACCATGGCGCTTTCACCGCCGCCCAGATTCAGGCAGTCGTTCCAGTCCGCCCGCAGGCCCTGCGTGATGCCGTGGCTTCCCACATGCGAATAGGAGAAGTTCAGCGCGGTCTTCATATGCTCCCACACCGTGGCAGATCCCTCGTCCGCGTAGGGAATCTCTTCCCGGAGGAAAGCGGTGTCCCCTGTTTCCCGCACGTATTCGGCGATGGCGGGAATCAGCCACAGCACGTCGTCCGCGCAGGCGTCCTTAATCCCGTGCAGCATGCTCTTCGCGTCCGCCTGCGGGATCACCGTGGGCGTTTTGACCGCGCCGTCGTCCTTTTTGCCCAGCACGTCCGGGTCGAAAAGATGCAGCCCGTATCCCGCGGACATCTGGCCGTGCAGCAGCTGGCGGATCCGCCAGAGGCAGGCCGGCGCGTCCGCGGAGGGAATGCACATCGCGTCCTGCGCGGTATCCCGGTATCCAAGCCCGGTCCGGCCGCCCACTTCGATGAAGGAGGCGAACCGGGAGAACAACACGTTGATTTCGCTCTGGTACAGGTTCCAGATGTTCAGCGAGCGGTTCATATTCTCGTGCGGGGTGCTGATCTGCAGGCTTTCCAGCTTTCTGTCCCAGAAGGCCCGCAGCTCTGCCATGGCCCGGTCCGTTCCGGCTTCGTCATATTTCTCCCGGGCCTGCCGGATCGCTTCTCCGCGCCCCGTGCCCAGGTAGAACAGCACCCGTTTTTCCTCTCCGGGCCGCAGAACCAGTTTTTTCTGCAGCGCGCCGACGGGGTTTCCTCCCAGCTCCGTGGATTCGCTGAGAACGCCCCTCTCCACCCCGATGGGGTTCCGCTCGGTCCGGTAAGGCCCGATGAACGCCTCCCGGACGCCGTCCCGGCTGTCCGGCACAAAATTCCCGGCAAAGAACTGGAACGCGCCCGGCTCATAATGCAGTTCGCACACGCAGGCGTCCTCCTCCTGCATGGAACCGGCGGCGTACAGGCTCATCTGGAAGTTCTGGTTGTCCATGTCAATCTCATGGAAGGAGAACTCCACATATCCGAACACGCTGATCTTCCGCTCCCGGTCCGACGCGTTCCGGATCCGGACGTCGAAGATTTCCACCGGATCCCGCCCGTCCTCCTCCCGGGGAATCAGCAGGGTCTGGCTGGCTTCGATCCCGTCCTTTTTGCAGCTGAATACGGAATAACTCAGGCCGTGCCTGGCCTCATACTCCGCTTCAGTATTGTCCAGGCCCGTCGGCTGCCAGCTGACGGACCAGTATACTCCGTTTTCGTCGTCCCGCAGATAAACATAGTGGCCGGGCCAGTCCATGGGAACGCCGTTGGGCCGGAACCGCGTAATCCGGTGATGCTGCACGCTGTCCAGCCAGCAGTAGCCGCCCGCGGTATGATTGATCACCGCTCCCATTCGCTGTGTTCCCAGATAGTTGGTCATGGACTGCGGTACCCGTACGTCATGAAAAACATACTCCCGCCTTTTGTCGTCAAAAGTTCCGTACTGCATATGCAAGCTCCTCCCGTATATGGCTTTTTCCACCGGCTGAATCCCGCTATAGTGTATCACATCCGGGAAAGCCTTTTCAAGAAAAAAGAATTCTTCTTCCGGCCGGGCCGGGAACCCGGAATGCTTTCCCGCAAGCTGCGTAAAAATTGCTTTCCGGCGCCCGGCATGATAGAATAGGCGCATACAGCGCGGCTGCGGTATTCTCCTCCGCGCCTGAAAGGAGTCCCGATCCATGAAAGCGGCGGCAATCTTTATTCTGGTTCTCTGCCTGGCAGCCCTTGGCGGAATCGGTTATCTCTATCTGAATTCCAACGTCACCGTCTCCTACGCGGAGTGTATCGCGACGGATCCCGTCACGCAGCTGGAAATCTACAATCAGCTGACGTCCGCGCTTTCCGCCGGTACGCTGATCGGCACGCCCTTTGCCAAAGAGCCTCCCGCCTCCCCGGAAGACGCGGTTTTCTACACCTATACCGTGCACCTGGAAAACCGTTCCTTCCTTCCCGTCGAAATCGTCGAAATCCAGGTGACCCCTCTCTCCGGAGACGTTCTGCAGATGGGGGAAACCCAGGCCTATGACCTTCCCGCCGGCCGGACTATGGATCTGACAGCCACGATCCTGACGCTGAAAACCGCGCAGAACATCCGGGAGCTGACCGTTACCTATTATATTTGGGGCCTGCCGTTCACGGCGCGGGTCACCGCCGTGTAAGTTGTTTTCTGCTTTTTTTCCGTTTCCCTCCGGGGAAGCGGATTCTTTGTTTTTGGTCGTTATTCTCCGCTTTTCGGCTTCTGTCGGCGTTTTCTGGTCTTAATCATTCCGTAACGATTTATTTACATTTATTCTCATTTATGTTATACTGTGTTCAGATTTTTTCATTCCCATCCTGAGGGATTTCCGGGAGGAGGGTTGAACGTGACTGAACGCAGAATTCTTTCCTTTTTCATGATTCTCTGCCTGCTGACGGGGCTGATCGTCTCCCCCGCCTGTGCCTGGAAGGATACCTCCCTGCGCTACGGGATGAAGGGAGAAGAAGTCCGGAGAATGCAGCAGGCGCTGATTGATCAGGGATATCTCGGCGGATACGCGGACGGCATTTTCGGCCTTCATACCGAGCTGGCCGTGCGAAAGTTCCAGAAGGCGCACCATCTGAAAGTGGACGGCGTCGCCGGGGAGAAAACGCTCGCTCTGCTGTACGGCTCCTCCCCCACGGCGACCCCCACTCCGAAACCCACAAAGCAGCCCACCGGCGCTCCGACGGCGACACCCACCCCAAGTCCGACCTCTTCCTCCGGCCTGTTCGGCGGTGATTACTCCACGCTGAAGCTTGGATCAAGGGGCGACCGCGTCGTCATCCTGCAGAAGGAGCTGATCCGCCTGAAGTTTCTTTCCGGCCGTGCCGACGGTATTTACGGAAAGCAGACCAAAAACGCGGTCATCAGCTTTCAGAAGAAATATAAGCTGAAAGCCGACGGCGTAGCCGGAAAGAAAACGCTCAGGAAGATCGAGAGTCTGGCGAAGTCAGGCGCGACACCGCAGCCCGAAAAAACACCCACCCCGACGCCGACACCGAAGCCGACGCCCGTCCCCACCGAATCGTCTCCAGAGGACGAAGGCGGAAAGATCAGTCCCCCCGCCAAAAGCCAGATCAAGCTGCTGCACTGGTTCAACGACGTCAAGCCCAGCCTGAGATCCAAACAGCATGTTCTGATTTACGATCCCTCCACCGGGATCTCCTGGACCCTGTCCGTATACTCCCGCGGCCGCCATCTGGACGCGGAGCCGCTGACCAAAAAGGATACCCAGAATATGGTCAAAGCCTTTGGCGGCGTCAATACCTGGAATCAGAAGGGCGTGTACGTCCGCCTCCCCAACGGCACGTGGACCATCGGTTCCACCCATGATATGCCGCACCAGTCCGGCTCCATCGGGGACAACGGCTTCAACGGCCACCTGTGCGTTCATTTCCTGCGGAACATGGACGAATGCAAAAAGAACGATCCGAAATACGGTGTCGCGAATCAGGAAACGATCCGGGCGCTCTGGAAACAGCTGACCGGCGAAGACATCGATTACTGATTTTTCCGGAAACTGAATATCCGCGGAACGGTCTCGCCCGTTCCGTTTTTTGGTTCACGGAAAGCCGGTTCACAAAGGCTTCAAATCGTTCTTGACGGATGATAAAAAGTGTGCTATTCTTCCGCTGAAAACGTTTCCGGTATTGTTTTCAGTAAAGGCGGTGTCAATGCGTGAACGTTTATACGATCAAAGATATTGCCCGTCTGGCCGGGGTTTCCGTCACCACAGTCAGCAGGGTCATGAATCATCGCCCGGACGTCAACCGGGCAACCCGTGAGAAAGTCGAAAAAGTCATCGAGGAATGCCATTTCATCGGCAACACGAAAGCCCGCGGGCTGAAGCAGGGGAACGATGTCATCGGCATCATCGTCCGCGGCCGTTCCAATCCGTTTCTGAACGCGCTGGCGGAATCCATTCTGGAGCAGGCTGGCCAGGTCAGCCAGAGCTTTGTTACGGAATATATCGACGAGATGGACGACGAATTCCTGACCGCGCTGCACCTGACCCAGCAGTGCCGGGTCATCGGCCTGATTTTTGTCGGAAGCAAGATTGACGGGCGGGTGCAGGTCATTCAGGAAATGGATCTGCCGATTGTTTTCACCACGGTGAACGCCGCGAGCGCGGCGCTTCCGAACGCTTCCTCCGTCGCGGTGGACGACAGGGCCATGGGGCGCCTGGTGGCGGTGGAATTGCTGGAAGAGGGGCACCGCAGGGTGGCCGTGTTCGGATCCAACCCCGTGGCGGGAGATTCCCTGGCTATGCGCTTTCAGGGCTTCTGCGATGCCTTCGCCGAACGTGGACTCTGCTTTGATCCGAAATATTACCGGGAGACCAGGTTTTCCCTGCAGGCCGGATATGACACTGCCCTGGCTTTCCTGAAGGAGCATCCGGAAACCACCGCAATTTTCGCCATGAGCGATACGGTGGCCGTAGGCGCGATCCGGGCAATCCGGGATCTTGGCAAATCCGTTCCGGAGGATATCAGCGTTTTCGGCTTTGACGGAATCGATCTGTGCCGCTTCACGGTTCCGCGGTTGACCACCGTGGAGCAGCCGGTGAATGAAATAGCCCGTCTCAGCGTACAGACCCTGCTGGAGATGATCAACGAAGGCGCGGAGCCGCGTCATATTCTGGTGGACGCGGTTCTGCACCGGCGCGAATCCGTCGGCCCGCCCGCCGGCTGAATTGTTTCGTTTTCCCGAAAGAGATCGTGAAAGGAGTGCAGACGCATGCGCACATCCGGTATCCTGATGCATATTTCTTCCCTGCCCTCTCCCGGCGGGATCGGAACTCTTGGGAACGAAGCCTTTGCCTTCGCAGATTTCCTCCGTGCTTCCGGCCTGAGCATCTGGCAGGTACTGCCGATCGGCCCCACCGGATACGGAGAAAGTCCCTACCAGTCCTCCTCCGTCTTCGCCGGAAATCCGCTGCTGATTTCGCTCCCGAAGCTTCGGGAGGAAGGCCTTCTGGAGTTCCGGGACGAGGAACTGTACCAGCCTCCCGAAGAGGATCGGGTGGATTACGACAACGTCCGGAAAAACAAGACGGAGCTTCTGCGCCGCTGCTTTGCCCAGTCCGGGGAGAAGCTCCGGCCGCAGATCGACTCCTTCCGGAAGGATAATCCATGGGTGGACGATTTCGCGCTTTTCACCGCGGTCAAAGCGAAGTTCAACCAGACGATGTGGACCAGATGGCCGGACCCGGATATCAAATTCCGGAGACCGGAAGCTCTCGCCCGGTACCGGGAGGAGCTGAAGGAGGAAATCAGCTTCCATGTCTTCTGCCAGTATCTTTTCCGGAAACAGTGGTTCGCTCTGAAGGCTTACTGCAACGATCACGGCATCTCCCTCTTCGGAGACATGCCCATCTATGTGGCGGAGGATTCCGCCGATACCTGGACGCACCCCGAAATCTTCCAGCTGGACAAAAACCGGATTCCGAAACGGGTCGCCGGCGTTCCGCCGGATTATTTCTCGGAGGACGGGCAGCTGTGGGGCAATCCGCTGTATCGCTGGACATATCTGCGCTTCCGGGGCTTTGACTGGTGGGTGGACCGGATGAAGGGCATGGCCGCCCTGTATGACATGGTCCGGATCGATCATTTCATCGGCTTCGCCAATTATTACTCCGTCGCCTACGGAGCGCCGAACGCCAGGAACGGCAAATGGGTCATCGGCCCCGGCAAGGCACTTTTCAAAAAGCTGCAGGCTGAGGTCCCGAACATCCGGATTATCGCCGAGGATCTGGGCTGCGTGAATAAACGGGTGCGCAGGCTGCTGGACTGGTGCGGATATCCGGGCATGAAGATTCTGACCTTCGGCTTCGATTCCGATGAGTCCAATTCGCATTTCATCGGAAATTACAAGGAAAACTCTGTCGCCTATACCGGCACCCACGACAACGATACCGCGCTGGGATGGGCGCAGAAAGCCGATCCGAAGGTTCTGGCCTTTGCCGGGAAAGTCTGCGGCTTCACCAAAGCGGAGGAAGCGCCGGAAGCGCTGGTGAAAGCGCTCTTCGCCTGCCCCTGCGAGATCGCCGTGGTCCCCATGCAGGACCTGCTGGGCCTGGACGGCAGCGCCCGGATGAATTATCCCGGTTCTCCCGGGGGAAACTGGCTCTGGCGCATGAAGGACGGGGCGCTGACCGCGGATCTGTCCATGCGGGTTTTCAAGCTGAATAAAGAAACCAAGAGGGATAACAGATGATGATGAATGCCAGACAATTGCTGAAGGATGCGGAACAGCGCCTTCGCACCGAAACCCATAAGGAACTCACGGAGGCCAACGCGGCTGAACTGCACAACGCCCTCTCCGGCGCCGCGATGGACGCGGTCGCGCCGCTGTGGACAGAGAAGGAGAAAGAGCGCTTCGGGAAGCGCCAGGCTTATTATCTGTCCATGGAATACCTGGTTGGCCGTCTCGTGTACAACAACCTGTACTGCATGGGAATGCTGGACGAAGTGCGTCAGCTGCTGCGGGAAAAGGGCGTCGACATCGCGGTGCTGGAGGATATCGAGGACGACGCCTTCGGCAACGGCGGCCTGGGCCGCCTGGCCGCCTGCTTCCTGGACAGCGCGGTCACCTGTGACGTTCCGCTCACCGGATACGGTCTGCGCTTCCGTTACGGGCTGTTTAAGCAAAGCTTTGTGGACGGCCGTCAGCATGAGGAGCCGGACGACTGGGCGAAATACGGGGACCCCTGGTCCATCCGCCGCCCGGATCAGGCTGTCACCGTGCATATGAAAACCGGGGACGTCATCGCTGTGCCGTATGATATGCCCGTCATCGGATACGGCGCGAAAAATGTCGGTACCCTGCGTTTGTGGCAGACCGAAAGCCCATGCGAGGTCGACTTTGCCCTTTTCAATCAGCAGGACTACACGAAAGCTGTCGCGGCGAAGAACCGGGCGGAGGACATCACTAAGTTCCTGTATCCCAACGATACCCGGAAGGAAGGCCGCCAGCTGCGGGTGAAGCAGCAGTATGTGCTGGTGTCCGCCACGATGCAGGATATATTGCGGGGCTACCGCACGCGCCACGGAAGCGACTATTCCTTCTTCTCCGCCGAGGTAGCCGCCCAGCTGAACGACACCCATCCGACCATGGCGATTCCGGAGCTGATTCGCCTGCTGGAGGCGGACGGCGTCGCCTTTGAGGACGCGTTCCTGATCGCCCGGGATACCTTCGCGTACACCAACCACACCGTGATGCAGGAGGCCCTGGAAAAGTGGGATCTGTCCCTGCTGAACTCCGTCTGTCCCGAAATCGTGGCGGTGATGAAGAAGATCGACGCCCGCTTCCGGAAGGAAATGAAAAAGGCCGGAAAGGTAATATCCGACGACTTCTGCATCATTCAGAACGGCCGCGTGCACATGGCGGAGCTGGCTGTGTACGCCACCCACGCCACCAACGGCGTGGCGGAGCTGCACTCCGGAATCCTGAAGAAGCATCTGTTCCCGAAGTGGTATGAGCTCTATCCGGAAAGGTTCCAGAACAAGACCAACGGCATCACCCAACGCCGCTGGCTGGGCCTGTGCAACCCGGAGCTGAGTGCGCTGATCGCCGGCCGCATCGGTTCCGGCTTTGAGACGGATCTGGACCGCCTGAAGCTGTTGATTCCCGAAATCGACGAGGAGCTGTGCGGACAGTTCCTGCAGGTAAAGAAGACAAAGAAGGCGCAGCTCTGCGCGGAGATTCAAAAGCGCGAAGGCGTGGAACTGGATCCGGACATGGTGTTCGACGTGCAGATCAAGCGCCTGCACGAATATAAGCGCCAGTTCCTGAACGCGCTGAGCATTCTGGCGATCTACGATCAGCTGAAGCGCGGAAGGCTGAAGGATCTCCCGCCGGTGGCCTTTATTTTCGGCGCCAAGGCGGCTCCCGGCTACGACCGGGCCAAGGCCGTCATCCATTGGATCAACATGATCGCTGACAAAGTCAACCACGATCCCGAAACGAAGGGCCGCCTGAGGGTGGTGTTCGTGCAGAACTACAACTGCTCCTGGGCGGAAGTCATCATCCCGGCCGCCGATCTTTCCGAGCAGATTTCCCCCGCCGGCACGGAGGCCTCCGGCACCGGCAATATGAAGCTGATGCTTAACGGCGCGGTCACTCTGGGCACCTTCGACGGGGCCAACGTGGAAATCGTCGAGGAAGCCGGTCGGGAAAACAACTATATCTTCGGCGCCACGGTGGAGGATCTGGAAAAGATCAAAGGCAGCTATGACCCGAATAAGATTTACCGGAAGAACGCGGTGCTCCGCCGGGCCCTGGATACACTGACAGACGGTACCTTCCCGGATGACGACGGGCGGCTGAAGGAGCTGCACGACGCGATTCTGAAAGGCGCCAGCTGGCACGCGCCGGATCATTACTTTGTGATGCTGGACTTTGAGAGCTATCTGGAGACCAGGCTTCAGGCCATCCGGGACGCCGGAGCCGGCGGTACGGCCTTCGCCCGCAAGTGCCTGATGAACGTAGCCTGCGCCGGAAAATTCTCTTCCGACCGGACCATCCGGCAGTACGCAAAGGAAATCTGGAACGTCTGATCTCTTCCCTTACGGAGCGGCCTCGCACGAGCCGCTCTTTTTCCTTCTGCGACTCTATACGCTTCACTCTTCACTCTCCAATCTCCACTCTATTTTCTTAAGAGACCCTGAATTTTCAGTGAAATCTATTGACAGAAACGGCTTCGGGCAATACATTGTATGTGTGTGTTTCTCCCCTTGCGGGCGGAATGGGTAAGGAGGAAGTGTATACATGATCAGAAAGCTGGCTGCCAGCATCCGGCAGTACAAAAAGCAGGCTGTCGCCACACCGCTTTTCATGGTCGGCGAAGTCGCCATGGAAACGCTGATCCCGCTGGTGATGAGCTGGCTGGTGGACCGGGGAATCGAGCGCGGCGATATGTCGCAGATCATTCTGTACGGTGCGATTCTGGTGCTGTCCGCGACCCTGTCCCTCTTCTCCGGCGTGATGAGCGGGCGCATGGCCGCGGTTTCTTCCGCCGGGTTCGCCCGAAACCTGCGCCATGATATCTATTACCGGGTGCAGGATTTCTCTTTCTCAAACATCGATCACTTCAGCACCTCGTCGCTGATCACCCGGCTGACGACGGACGTGACCAACGTCCAGAACAGCTTCCAGATGATTCTGCGCATGGCTGTCCGCGCTCCCCTCACCCTGATCTTCTCGATCATCATGGCCATGACCATCAACGCCCGCATCAGCCTGGTGTTCGTGTTCACGCTTCCGGTGCTGGGGCTTGGGATCTATACGATCATGACCAGGACGCACCCCATCTTCAGGCGGGTGTTCAAGACCTATGACAAGCTGAACAACGTGGTGCAGGAAAACCTGCGCGGCATCCGGGTGGTCAAAAGCTTCGTCCGGGAAGACTATGAAACGAAGAAGTTTAATACCATTTCAAAGTCCATCTACGACGATTTTACCCACGCTGAGAAAAACCTGGCCTTTATGAGCCCGCTGATGATGACCTGCATTTTCACATGCACGCTGATTATTTCCTGGCTTGGCGCGAAGGCCATCGTCGCTTCCGGCAACAACCCGGATGTGGGCATGACCACCGGACAGCTGATGAGCCTGATCACCTACGTGATTCAGATTCTGAGCAGCCTGATGATGGTTTCCTTCGTTTTCCTGATGATCACGATGTCCCGGGCCTCCGCCCAGCGGATCGTGGAGGTGCTGGACGAAACCTCGGATATTATGGACGTGGAAAACCCGCAGACGAAGGTGGCGGACGGATCCATCGATTTCGATCACGTCTTCTTCAGCTACGCCAGCCGGAGCGAGCGGGATACGCTGAGCGACATCGACCTGCACATTCCCTCAGGTGCAGTGGTGGGAATTCTGGGCGGCACCGGCAGCGGCAAATCCTCCCTGGTGCAGCTGATTCCCCGCCTCTACGACGTCACCGGCGGCGTGGTCCGGGTCGGCGGCCTGGATGTGCGGAAATATGACCTTACCGCCCTGCGGGACGCGGTCTCCATGGTGTTGCAGAAGAACGAGCTCTTCAGCGGCACGATCAAGGACAATCTCCGCTGGGGCAGCGAGAATGCCACGGACGAGGAAATCATCGAGGCCTGCAAGCTGGCCCAGGCGGATCCCTTTATTCAGGAATTCCCGGATAAGTATGATACCTGGATCGAGCAGGGCGGCACCAACGTGTCCGGCGGCCAGAAGCAGCGGCTCTGTATCGCCCGGGCCCTGCTGAAAAAGCCGAAAATCCTGATTCTGGACGACAGCACCAGCGCGGTGGACACGCAGACGGACGCCCGGATCCGCGCGGGCTTCCGCAGCTATATTCCGGATACCACCAAACTGATTATCGCGCAGCGGGTTGCCTCCGTGAAGGACGCAGACCTGATCGTGGTGCTCGACAACGGCCGTATCGTGGATCAGGGAACCCACGAGGAGCTGCTGGAGCGCTGCGCGATCTATCGCGAAGTGCATGATTCCCAGCTGAAGGGAGGCGAGGATCATGAGTGAACGGAAACAGCAGCAGCGTCCCGCCGGTCCCCCGATGGGCGGCGGTCCCCGCGGGCCCCGGGGCATGGCCATGGGTCCCCGTCAGCCGATTAACAAGCAGGCCCTCCTGCGGCTTCTGTCCTATCTGAAACCCTATCGCTTCCGGCTGCTGCTTGTGGTGTGCTGCGTCCTGCTGAACGCGATCGCCACAGCTTCCGCGGCCACCTTCCTGGGCCGGATCATCGATGACTTTATCACACCGCTGCTGGCCACGGCTTCCCCGGATTTCAGCGGCCTGCTGGCTGCCATTTTCCGGATGGCCGCCCTGTATTTCCTGGCGATCGCCGCCACCTTCACCCAGGCGCGGATCATGGCTGTGATCAGCCAGAGCGTACTCCGCAAGGTGCGGGATGAAATGTTCGAGCATATGCAGACCCTGCCGATCCGGTATTTCGATGCCCATCCCTACGGCGAGGTCATGAGTCACTACACCAACGATACGGATACACTCCGGCAGCTGGTCAGCCAGGTGCTGCCGCAGACTGTTTCCTCCCTGATCACCCTGGTCGTGGTCTTCGTCTCCATGCTGAACTGCAGCGTCTGGCTGACGCTGCTGGTAGTGGTCAGCTCCGTGCTCATGGTGGGCGTCGTGGCCAAAATCGGCGGCCGGAGTGCGAAGTTCTTCATGAATCAGCAGACCTCCCTGGCCAGCCTGAACGGCTATATCGAGGAGATGATCAACGGCCAGAAGGTCGTCAAGGTCTTCAATCATGAGCCCCAGGCCCGGCAGGACTTCGACCGGCTGAACGACGAGCTGTGTCAGAACGCCACCGAGGCCAACCGGCTCTCCAATATTCTCGGCCCTGTGAATAACAACATGGGCCATCTGCAATATGTCATCCTGGCCATCGTGGGCGGTGCCCTGGCCATCGGAAACGTCTCCAATCTGACCCTGGCCGGCGGCTTCGGCGTCCTGACCCTGGGCAATATCGCCGCGTTCCTGACCCTGTCACGGAACTTCATGCAGCCTATCAATCAGATGGCGCAGCAGATCAACTTTATCGCCATGGCCATGGCCGGCGCGGAGCGCATCTTCAAGCTCATGGATGAGAAGGAGGAAGAGGACGGCGGCTACGTGACCCTTGTCAACGCGAAGGAAGAGAACGGTCAGCTGGTTGAGTGCAGCGAGCATACCGGGCTCTGGGCCTGGAAACATCCGCACACCGCGGACGGCAGCATCACCTACACGCCTCTGGCGGGCGATGTCGTCATGCTGGATGTAGATTTCGCCTATGAACCGGGAAAGCCGGTGCTGCACGATATTTCCCTGTACGCGCGTCCCGGCCAGAAGGTAGCCTTCGTCGGTGCCACCGGCGCGGGCAAGACCACTATTACCAATCTGATCAACCGCTTCTACGATATCGAGGACGGCAAAATCCGCTACGACGGCATCAATATCAATAAGATCCGCAAGCCGGACCTGCGCCATTCCCTGGGGATGATCCTGCAGGATGTGAACCTCTTCACCGGCACCGTCATGGATAATATCCGGTACGGCAAGCTGAACGCCACGGACGAGGAATGCATCGCCGCGGCGAAGCTCGCCAACGCGGACGACTTCATCACCCGCCTGCCGGACGGATACCAGACGGTACTGGAGGGAGACGGCAGCGGTCTCAGTCAGGGCCAGCGCCAGCTGATCTCCATCGCCCGGGCGGCGGTGGCCGATCCTCCGGTCATGATCATGGACGAAGCCACCTCCTCCATCGACACCCGTACGGAAGCCCTGGTGCAGCGCGGCATGGATAAGCTGATGGAAGGCCGCACCGTGTTCGTCATCGCGCACCGTCTCTCCACGGTGCAGAACAGCGACGTCATTATGGTGCTGGATCACGGCCGCATCATCGAGCGCGGCAGTCATGAGCAGCTGATCGCCCAGAAGGGCCAGTATTACCGCCTCTACACCGGCGCCTTCGAGCTCGAATAAAACCCAAAAATCATACAAGTCCCGGCTCCCGCCGGGACTTGCTGTTTTTACTCAAACATTTTCTTCAGATTGATCGCGGCCTGCTTGACCGCGTTCTTTTTGATCCCCCGCTCAATCAGCGCTTCCTGCGCTTCCCGCAGGGTTTTCCCAGTCTTCATTTCCTCCACCAGGAGGCTCTCCGGAGAAGCGTCCGCCGCGGCGGTTTCCGTTTCCTTCGTCCGGTTGATGCCGCTCAGATCCATCACGATACAGTATTCTCCCCGTTCCGCCTTGGGGTTGGCCTTCAGGGCCGCCAGCACTTCTGCCGGTGAACCGTACAGCGTCTTTTCATAAACCTTGGTCAGATCGCAGCACACCGCCAGCCGCGCTTCCGGAATCTCCTGCCCTACCGTTTCCATCAGCTCGGTCACCCGATGGGGAGATTCGTGCAGCACTGCCACCGGCGCGCCGTTCCGGATGGCTCGGAGCTTTTCCCGCAGCGCTTTCTTCTCCCGCGGAGGAAACCCGTAAAAGGTGAACTCCCGCGCGTCAAACCCGCACACGGAAATGGCGGAGACCGCGGCGCAGCATCCGGGGATCGGAATCACGGGGATCCCCAGCTCCACACAGGCACGCACCAGCTCATGCCCCGGATCGGAGATACCGGGAGTCCCGGCGTCCGTGGTCAGCGCGCAGACCAGATCCTCCTCCAGGATTTTCCGGGCGATGCTCCCGCTTTTTTCTTCCTCGTTATGCCGGTGGCAGCTGGTGAGCTTCGCGTGCAGATCGAACACCTGACACAGTTTCATGGTCACCCGGGTATCCTCGGCCGCGATCAGGTCCGCCCGGCGCAGGGTTTCGACGGCCCGGGGAGAAAGATCCTGCAGGTTTCCGATCGGCGTCGCCACGACATACAGTACCGCCATGCTCATTCCTCCGGCTGCAGCTTTTCCGCCACCCGCAGCTTCGCGCTGCGGGCCCGGGGATTCCGTTCGGTTTCCGCCGCTCCCGGCACGATCGCACCGCCGCCCAGAACCTTTGCCTGCGGTTTCCGTCCGCAGGTACAGACCGGTGCCTTCGGCGGGCAGACGCAGGGATGCTGCATCGTCCGAAACGTATTTTTCACAATTCGGTCTTCCAGAGAGTGGAAGGTGATTACACAGAGGCGTCCTCCGGGCTTCAGGCAGTCCATAAAGTCCTTCAGGGCCTGCTCCAGCGGCGCCAGCTCGTCGTTCACCGCGATCCGGACAGCCTGAAAGGTGCGCCTTGCCGGATGCCTGTCTTCCCGCCGCCGGACAGCCTTCGGAATCGCGGCGTCCACAGCCCGTACCAGATCGAAGGTCGTCCGGAGCGGCTGCCGGGCCCGATGCTCGCAGATGATGCGGGCTATCCGCGCCGCCCATTTTTCTTCGCCGTATTCCCGGATGATCCGGGCGATCTCTTCCTCTTTCGCGGTATTCAGCAGATCTGCGGCGGTTTCGCCCCGGCTCTGATCCATCCGCATATCCAGCGGCGCGTCCTCGTGGTAGCTGAAGCCGCGCTCCGCGGTATCCAGCTGCGGGCTGGATACGCCCAGATCCAGCAGCACTCCGTCCAGAGATCCCGCCCCCGCGTCCGCCAGCAGTTCCTTTCCCTGATGGAAGTTTCCGTGAATCGCTCGGAATCCGGGAAAACCCTTCAGGCGCTCCGAAGCTGCCCGGATCGCGCGTTCGTCGCGGTCGATCCCGTAGAGCAGTGCCGTTCCGCCGCTTTCGCGCAGGATGGCTTCACTGTGGCCGCCGCCTCCCAGCGTACCGTCGCAATAGACCCCGTCCGGGCGTACGTTCATCCAGGCGAGCACTTCCCGCAGCAATACCGGTTCATGCCGGAATTCTCCGGCGTCCGTTTCCTCCCGGCGCTTCTGCTCTTCCGGCAGCATGCTCATAGATTCTCCCGGAGCTCCGCGATCCGGCTGGCCAGCGCGGCAGCCTTGGCCTGGTTGGCTTCCAGCTTTTCACGCTCCTGCTGCACCAGCTGTTCCGGTGCTTTCGCCACGAATCCGGAATTGTTCAGCTTGTTCCTTGCCCGCTCTGTTTCCTTGTTCAGGTTTTCCAGTTCTTTCGTCAGCCGGGCAATTTCCTTTTCGAAGTCCACCAGATCTCCCAGCGGGATGAACAGCTCGCCCGAGGTTGCCACGGCGGACACGGTCTTCTCCGTCACCTGGGCCCGATCCGCCAGCATTTCGATCTTTTCCGCGCCGGCAAGTCGTTTGAAGAAGCCTTCCGCCCCTTTCAGCGTTTCCTGCCATCCATCCGCGGCCAGCAACATCAGGCGGGTGCGGCGGGAAGGCGCGACGTTCATTTCGCTGCGCAGATTCCGGATCGTCCGGATCACTTCCATCACGCCCTGCATCTTCTTCTCGTCCTCGGGGAAGCAGCAGTCCTCCCGGATTTCAGGCCACTTCTGCAGCATCAGGAAGCCTTCGCTTCCGGGCAGGTACTTGTACACCTGCTCCGTCAGGAAAGGCATGAAGGGATGCAACAGTTTCAGCAGGTTTTCCAGCACGTACAGCAGCACCGCCTTCGCGGTTTCCTTGCTGTCGCCGTCGTCCCCCAGCAGGCGGGACTTGCTCAGCTCGATATACCAGTCGCAGAACTCGCTCCAGG
>CAMKJS010000037.1 GCA_946413245.1 uncultured Clostridia bacterium | reverse complement strand
AAGCCACATAAGGCTTTGCGGACTTTTGGTGGCCTTTTAACTGTCGAACTCCCGATCCGGATATCTCTTATTGGATTCATTACGATACGGAAACCTTCCAGTACGTCCACGGAAACCGTTCCGCGTCGTACTATCTGTCGGACGGGCTGCTGATTATGAATTCATGACACACAAAATTATGAATTCATGACACACAAAAACCCGATTGACAAATTGGGAGGAAAATGCTACAATTCGACTAACATAATTTCAGAGGAGGTGCTTTTCTTTGAAGAAAGCACGGTTTATCGCGTTACTGTGTGCTGTTGTGATGCTGCTTGGGATGACTTCCGCGGCCTCGGCAAAGACGATGCTGCGGGTTGAGAGCAACACCAGCAGCCGCGCCATGGAGTGGAACAATCCTGTTCTGCTGGAGAATGGGCAAACGGTTACCTTGTTCCATTATTCCGGCAGCGAGTTCTACGATGAATTCGGGGACAATGTGCGGGATATTCTCTTTAACTGTGCCGGCGTAGTGAAAGGAAAGTGCAGCGACAGCTGGATTACCCTGAAGGAAACCAGCCAAGGCTTTGCGATTACTTCGGTTGAAAGCAATCCAACGCAGAAAAAGCGCACCGGAACGATCACGGTGACAGGATCCAGCTACAGCGCCAAGATTCAGATTGTGCAGGTGGGTCAGGATAAGATTGCTTCCATGAAGCGGAGCAAGAAGAAGATCACCGTGACATTTAATCTGGGCGACTCGGATTTCCACTATGTACGGGTGGAAAAAATGAAGATCGATGAGGACGGGAATATTGACTGGTCGGATGATACCTATCCTGTTCACACCATCCTGAAGGGAAAGAAAATCACCTTCACGGCGCAAAAGGGATATCGCTATGATGTGAATGTCGGTCCTGTCGCGTATTTCGGGACTTGGAGCAATTTCAACTGGAATTCGACAGGTTATGCTTATATGATTGTGAAGAAGGTTACCGGCACGCAGAATGCAGACTACATTAACTGACACATCAGGTAAGAGGAGGGAAGAAGAATTATGAAGAAAATGAGAGCTTTATCACTGCTTCTCGCCGTCATTCTGATGGTGAGCATGGTCGGCGCGACTGCCATGGCCGGAAAGGCTGAATCCAACCGAGTCCTGCAGACAGGCTGGCAGAGTTATTATGAGCTGAAGAATGGGGCGAATGTTACCCTGTATCTGGCTAACAACGCTTCCAGCTTCTACGATGAGGAAGGCAGAAGCTACAACGACTTCGAATACCTTTGCAAAGGCGCTGTCAAAGGGAAGAGCAGTGCATCATGGATGACCCTACGCACCTATAAGCAGGGCTTTGTGCTGGGCTTCAAAAGGAATAAGACCCAGAAAACAAGGACAGCGAAGCTGACCGTGACCGGCAAGAACTATAAGGCGACTGTGAAGTTCGTTCAGATCGGGACCAACAAGATTACCTCTGCATCCCGCAACAAGGATAAGGTAACTCTGAAATTCGCTTACTGCTCTGGTTCTGATTACAATAGGCTGTATATCTATCGGGTCAAGGTGAATGAGGACGGTTATACGGAAGGTAGTTCCGAAACCATCATTGACAAGGAGTTTAGTGCGAAATCCTATACCTTTAAGGTTGAGAAGGGATATCGGTATGTTTTCTACATGAATTCTGGAAAGAAAGGCATCATTACTTGTAATTATTATCCCTATGGATACTTTGATGTAACTGACGTGACCGGAACAGATAGTCCTGCCTATTTCTCTTCTTTCTATTGATGAATCCTGATATGTACACGCACAGCGGCGCCGAACGGCGCCGCTGTTTTTGTGGGGGCAGGACGTTATCCCCTCCATCGCTGGCGGCTTGCCGGCTGAGGGGATAGCATGGGACAAAAAGCCCCATTCTTTCGGTTCATCGGCAGGATAAAGGACAAAGAGCAGCGAATGATATATAGTTAAGAGTTTTGAGAATCAGACCGGGAACAGGGGAGATCGGCATGAAGGCAAATCCAATCCGGATGAAGCTGCTGGCCGGCGAGGAAGAGTACAGCGCGGGCCGGGAACTGGAAGAATCGGGACGGGTGAAGATCAGCGAGCGGGACAGCAAGTTTGTCCGCTATACCGTGGCCAGTGTTCCGCCCCGCAGCGTGCTGCTGCGCCGGGATCTGACTATGAGCTGTGACTGTGAGACGTTTCAGAAGCAGGACTGCTGCCGCCATGTGACGGCGGCCTGGCTTGCGGCTGAACGGACCCGGATTCCGGAAAGCATGCTGCGCAACAGTGCGCCGGAAACGGCGCAGGAGCTGACGGCGGTCATGCAGGAGAGCCTGCCGGCAGAGCCGAACCTGGGCCTGGAGGTAACCCTCGTTCTCCCGTCCCGGCAGGGTCAGCCGCTGGGGCTGGGGCTGCGCACAGGGAATAAAAAGCTGTATGTGATCCGGGACACGCGGGAATTTCTGCAGGCGATCCGCACCGGCACCGCACTGCCATTCGGACGCGGGTTTGTGTTCGAACCCTCCTGGATGCGTTTCTCTCCAGAGGATGAAAACCTGCTGAAGCTGATCCGGAAAGTGCTGCTGGCCCGGGAGGACGGAAGCGTGTCAGAAGGGAAAGGCACCCGGCTGCTGCGCATCCCCGAGCCCTATGTGCCGGAGCTGATGGAGCTGTTGCAGGGCAGAAGCTTTCGCCTGATGGATGCCGCCGGAACGATCTTCCCCTGCGCCGGGATTCAGGAAACCGTGCTTCCACTGCGCTTTGAACTGTCCGCGGGCCCCCGGGGCCTGACGATCGTCGGCCGGATTCCGGAGGATTTCATGCCGCTGAGCGAGGATGGCTGCTGGGGCGTGACCGGCAACGCCGTGATTCGGGTCAAAAAGAATCAACGGGCACTGGCACTGACGCTCTGGAAAAACCAGTACGACGGACGCTGCCTGTTCGAATATCCCCTGCGGGAGACGGAGCGGGTCATCGGAGAAGTGCTGCCCTGGCTGAAAACCCGGAGCGCCGTGGAGGTGAGCGGGGAACTGCGCCGCCGCCTGGTGCAGCGGGAACTGCGAACAGAAGTGTACATGGACCGGGACGGAAAGAGCATCGCCGCGCAGGTGCATTTCCGCTACGGGGATATCGAGCTTAACCCCTTTGCGCCGGTGAACGAACGGATCACCCTGGAACGGGGGGAAAAGCTGCTGCTTCGTGACGCGGAAGCGGAGCACCAGGTGCTGGATATTCTGTCGAACGCGGGGTTCCGCGTCGGGCGGGAACAGATTCGCCTGAGCGGTTCCGACGCGGTGTTCGATTTTGTCACCGACGGCCTTCACCGGCTGCAGGAGATCAGCGAGGTTTATCTGAGCCGGGAATTCAAACGGATGCTGCCCAGGCGGCCTTCGATCCGCGGTAGCATGCGCATGCACGGGGATCAGCTGGAGCTGATCATGAACGTGGGTGGGGAACCCACAGACGAAATTCTGGAGCTGATCGAAGCCCTGAGCAAGCGGCGGCGGTATTACCGGCTGAAGACCGGCGAGTTCCTGGACCTGAATGATCTGTCCGAATGGCAGGAGACCGCCGCGGCCTTGTACGAGGCGGCCCGGAAGGACGGGTGCGAACTGAACCGGGACAGCCTGCAGCTGCGGGCGTACCGGGCCGGATATCTGAGCAGTCTGCTGGAAAACAGCAGGATCCCCATCGAGCAGGACGAGAGCGTACACGCGGTGTCGGAGATGCTCAGCGGCGGCCTGGCGGAAGCGGAACCGGAGCTGGCTCCCGGAACGGAACTGAAGGCATATCAGCGGCGGGGGCTGGAGTGGATGGCCGCGCTGGACAGGATGCACATGGGCGGCATTCTGGCGGACGACATGGGCCTGGGCAAGACCGTGCAGATCATCGCGCTGCTCACCGCGGCACGGGAGGAAAACCGGGTGAGCCTGGTGGTGGCGCCGACCTCTCTGACCTACAACTGGCTGAGCGAGGTGCACCGCTTCGCGCCGGAGATGGGCGCGGCGGTGCTCAGCGGAAACGGCGAGCAGCGCAGCCGGCTGATCCGTCATATTCTGGAGAATCATGACGTGCGGGTGCTGATCACCAGCTATCCGCTGATCCGGCGGGACATCGAGCTGCTGAAGGATTACACCTTCCGCTTCGTGATTCTGGACGAGGCGCAGAACATCAAGAACGCCGGCAGTATGGCGGCCGCGGCAGTCAAACAGCTGCAGGCGGACACCCGGTTCGCCCTGACCGGAACGCCAATGGAAAACGGCGTGGGCGAGCTGTGGAGCATTTTCGACTTTGTGCTGCCCGGTTATCTGCCGGGATACAACACCTTCCTGCGGCGGTATCAGGACGGAGAGAATGCGGAGGATCTCCTGCGGCGGATCCGGCCGTTCCTGCTGCGCCGGCTCAAGCAGGAGGTGCTGGAGGAGCTGCCGGACAAGACGGAAACGATCATGACGGCCCGAATGACGCCGGAGCAGGACCGGGTGTACCGCGCGGCGCTGGACCGGCTGCGTCCCCGGGTGAACCAGATGCTGGACGGCGGCGGGCTGAACCGGGGCCGCATGGAGGTACTCAGCGCGATTACGGAGCTGCGGCAGATCTGTTGCCACCCCGGCCTGGTGCTGGAGGATTACCGGGGCGGGAGCGGAAAGGAAGAGCTGGTGATGGACATTCTGCCCGGCCTGATCAGCGAGGGACGGCGCGTACTGCTGTTCAGCCAGTTCACCGGTATGCTGAAAATGCTTCGGACACGCCTGGAGGAAAACGGTGTTTCCACCCTGTACCTGGACGGGGATACACCGGCGGACGACCGGCTGTCCCTGACCGAGCGCTTTAACGGAGGAGAGGGAGACGTATTCCTGATCAGCCTGCGGGCCGGCGGCTCCGGGCTGAACCTGATCGGCGCAGATACGGTGATTCATTACGATCCCTGGTGGAATCCCGCCACGGAGGACCAGGCGACGGACCGGGCGCACCGGATCGGGCAGACGAAGAAAGTGCTGGTGATCCGCCTCGTGACCCACGATACCATCGAGGAACAGGTGGTGGAGCTGGGAAACCGGAAAAAGGCGCTGTTCGACCGGCTGATCACCCCCGGCGAATCTGCCCTGAGCGCCCTGAGCGAGCAGGACATCCGCGCACTGTTTGCTTGATGTTTCGGAAAGATTATGGTATAATCAACTGTTGTATGCTTCGGACCGGGGACGGAAGAGAGGAGGGAAGCCCATGGAGAACCATTCCGGAAACGGAGGCCGCAGGTCGGCTTCCCGTCAGGCAAAGGCGCGCCGCAGGAAGGCACGCCTCAACGTCCTGCTGGTCCTGATTTTCGCCGCGGCCGTCGCGCTGCTGGTGATCGCGGCACCGAAGGAGCCGCTTCACAGGGCGACTTATTCCGCCGGAACCGAGAGCGGACTGGTGGAGGGCGAGGAGAAAAAACTCAGCGCCTATGAGGGCTTGCTGATCAGCGAGGTCATGCCCTCCAACGCCACCGCCGTGACGGACGAGAACGGCAACCATCCGGACTGGCTGGAGATCTGGAACAGCACGGATCACGACATCAACCTGAAGAATGTGGGCCTGAGCGACCGGGACGACCGGATCCGCTTCCTGTTCCCGAACGTAACCCTGGGGCCGGGGGAGCGGCGGATCGTCTTCTGCTCCAATTCCAACCAGGTGAATCCCTCCATGCCATTCCACGCCAAATTCAAGCTGAGCAGCGTGGGCGAGACGGTGTACCTGTACGACCCCAACGCTTTCCTGATCGACAGCTGCAAGTATCCGATCCTCGGTTCCGACACCAGCTGGGCGCTGACGGAGAACGGGTTTCAGAGCGTCTCCTGGTTCAGTCCGGGCTTTGAGAACACAGAGGAAGGCCATCTGCTGTACCGGGAGAGCGTGACCGTGGCGGACGGCGCCGTGGTCATCAACGAGGTGATGGCGGATCCGCTGACCGGACCCCGCGACGATGACGACGAGCTGCCGGACTGGATCGAGCTCTATAACACCACCGACCGGCAGATTTCCCTAGACAACTACGCGCTGAGCGACAACGAGTCAAAGCCGCTGAAGTGGCGCTTCCCCCAGGGGGCGGTGATCCCCGCGAAGGGATATTACCTGGTGTACTGCACGGGGAAGGACCGGCTGGACACGGTCCGCACCGGCGTACCGCATACCAATTTCAGGCTCAGCGCCGAGCATGAGACCATTACGCTGTCGGACAGCCAGGGTCGGATTGTGGACAGGATCATGATCGACAACCTTCCGCAGGACTGCAGCTACGGCCGGAATGAGCAGGGAGACCTGCAGGTGTTCGAAGTGCCGACGCCCACTCTGCCCAACAATCAGAGCGGGATGAACCAGATGGATCTCTATTTGCGGGGGCTGAACACCACGGGTGTGATGCTCAGCGAGGTGCTGGCCAGCAACGAGGCGACCGCCACCTTTCCCGCTGCGGGATTCACGGACTGGGTGGAGGTTTACAACTCCGGCAATTCCGCCGTGGATATTTCCGGCTGGGGCCTGAGCGACAACCTGGGGCGGGGCAGGAAATGGCAGTTTCCCCAGGGAACCACGATCTCCCCGGGAGAATACAAGGTCATTCTCTGCGACGGGGATCTTTCCAAAAACAGCGTGTCGGAGCTGCACACCTCCTTCCGGATCGGCCGGCTGAAGCATGAAATCATCACCCTGACGGATCCGACGGGCCGTGTGCTGGACAAGATGATTCTTCCCGAACTGAAGACGGATATTTCATACGGCCGGACCGTCGGGATGGCGGGCCTTTTTTATTACGAGACGCCAACCCCCTTCCAGGCGAACGGAACCGGTTTTACCGGGTACGCGGAAACCCCGAAATTCTCCGTGGATCCGGGAATGTATTTCTCCACGGTGATTGTGGAGATCAGTCAGCCGGAAGGGTCGCAGGTCTACTATACCACCGACGGCTCCGATCCCACCACCCAGTCCACGCCCTACAACGGGGAACGGCTGGAGCTGAATTTCACCACGGTGCTGCGGGCCAAGGCCTTCTCCGCATCCGGCCTGCATGACAGCGATATTCTGACGGGCACCTTCCTGGTGAACGCGTATCATACCCTGCCGGTGGTCTCGGTTGTCACGGATCCGGACAACCTGTGGAACGAAGAGACCGGCATGCTGGTGTTTGGCAAAAACGGGGTCAAAGAGGCGCCGGGCAAACTCCCCTTCAAGAATACCGTATACCGCGCGGTCAAGAACAGCGGCCGCAAGGACGAGTGCCATATCGAGATTTACGATACAGACGGAACGCAGCTGATCAGTCAGGGCGCCGCCATGTCCCTGATGGGAGACTACTCCCTGGATATGCCGCAGAAGAGCTTCAAATTCCGGGCCAAGAGCCTTTACGGAAACAAGACCTTTGCGGCGAAGCTCTTTGAGGACCGGGAATATACGGAGTACAAGAGCTTTGTGCTGCGCAACAGCGGAAACGACAGCATGTGGACCCGGCTGCAGGACGGCTTCGAGAGCCGCCTGCTGGACGCTTACGGCGCCACCGTGGTGCATCAGGCCTGGAAGCCGGTGGCCGTGTATCTGAACGGCCAGTACTGGGGGCACATGAACCTGCGGGAGCGGGTGGACCGCTTCTTCGTAGCCCAGCACGAGGGCCTTACCTTGCAGGAAGCGTCGAACATGGATATCCTGCAGGCCAGCGGGTCGACCAAGTACGGCTCCAACAAGGCCTACAAGGCTATGGTCAAGAAGATCAAGGCCGGAGATCCTGCCAAAAACCCGGAGGATCTCCAGTATATCCTGGATAACGTGGATGTCGACAACCTCTTCGAGTATATGGCCCTTGAGATGTTTGTGGGCAACAGCGATATCGGTAATACGCGGTATTACCGGATTAAGGGCGACGGCAACAAATGGCGCTGGATCTGGTACGACGCGGATTACGGTCTGTTCATGTCCGGCTTCGACAGCCCGAAGAGCTATACCAAATCCACGGGTATGGGCCAGATGAAGATCGACAACACCATTTTCCTGAAACTGCTGAGCGTGCCGGAGTACAAGGATAAGTTCCTGACGAAGTTCGGGGAGATATTTCAGTTCTTCACCACGGACAAAATGCTGGAGGTGCTGGAACCGCTGGTGGAGCTGATCACGCCGGAAATGCAGTGGCACTGGGCCCGCTGGGGCGAGGAAAACGACAAGATGGTCATCGAGGAGGTTCCGGTTACCGTGGAAGGCGCTTACCGCTACTGGGAGAAGCGGATTTCACGGCTTCGGAATACCTGCCGCCTGCGGCCGGAGAAGCTGTGGAATTTCGCGCAGAGCGCTTTCAACCTGACGAATCAGGAAATGGTTCACTATTTCGGAGAAAAACCGGAGACCCCGCCGGAAGACGGCAGCACATGAGCATAACCACATACGGAAATACAGAGCGCAAAACGAGGAGGAAACAACATGCAAACCGCAACATCCGCCGCATCGGGTATTCTGGGCAAAGGCGCGAGCCTGAGTGACTATTTTCTTTCCCAGTTTGAGAACCTGACCCCGTGGAAGATCGTCATCGGCCTTGTGATGGGCTGCATCGTGGGTTTGATCATCGCCTTTGTGTACAAGCGGTGCTACCGCGGCGTGCTGTACAGCCCCACCTTTGCCATGACCCTGATGATGCTGACGCTGATCACTACCCCGGTGGTCATGTGCATCAAGAGCGATATCGCCCTGAGCATGGGCATGGTCGGCGCGCTGAGCATCGTGCGTTTCCGGACGGCGGTGAAGGATCCGATGGATACCGCCTATATGTTCTGGGCCCTGACCATGGGCATTCTTCTGGGCGCGGAGCTGTTCATCCACGCGATCGCCGTGGTGCTGGGCATCAGCGTGATCCTGATGGTGATGACCTTCTTCAAGTTCAGGAATCCCAACGCCTACCTGCTGGTAGTCCACTATGACGACTACGCGGAGCCGGAGATCACCCAGCTGCTGCGGCGCATGGTGAAGCAGCGGAAGCTGCGCAGCAAGACCGTGACCCGCTCCGGGGCGGAGATGACGGTGGAAGTCCGGCTGGACAGCCGTCAGGATCTGGTCAGCGCGGTGCTGAATATCGAAGGTGTGCATGACGCGACGCTGGTGGCCTGCCAGACCGAAGCCGGCACCTGACGTCCGGACTGCATCCGGAACAGGGAATGCTGCGTCAGGGGGAGAACCACATGGCGATGAATTCACTGCCGCTGCGGCATGAGCTGAAGTACTTCATCAACGATATGCAGTACTTCGTGCTGTCCAACATCCTGGACCACGTGCTGCAGCGGGATCCCAACGGGGACGAATACAACGAATACCATATCCGGTCGCTGTATTTCGACACGGTTTTCAATAACGCGCTGTTCGACAAGATGAACGGCGTGCAGAACCGGGACAAGTACAGAATCCGCATCTATAATTTCAGCGACAAAATCATCAAGCTGGAATGCAAGACCAAGGTGGGAAGCCTGATCAGCAAGCGCAGCATCAGCATTCCGAAGCTCCTGTGCGAGCAGCTGATGGCCGGCGACCCCACCGGGCTGGAAACCACCCGCAGCGGCCTGCTGAACGACGTGTACCGGGAGATGACCGTCCACCTGCTGCGACCGGTGGTGCTGGTGGACTATGTGCGGGAAGCCTACCTGCATCCGGCGGAGGAAGTGCGCATCACCTTTGACAAGCAGCTGCGCACCGGCCTGTGGAGCAAGAATCTCTTCGATCCCTATGTACCGACGATCCCGCCCTTCGACAACAACGAAATCATCCTGGAAGTCAAATACAACCGCGCGCTTCCGTCCTATATCCGGGATCTGCTGAATACCTACTGCCAGGGCGCTCAGCCCAGCGCCATCAGCAAATACATCTGGTGCAGACGGTTTGAGGAGCTGGCTCCGGATTAACCGCCCGCGCGCATGAAACCGAGGAGGAAGAACATGGAACACCTGATTCCCAAATGGCACCGTGAGCTGGAGCTGTTCAGCGACATCAAACCTCTGCTGATTCTGGAAGGAAACGTTCTGGACCAGTACCGCTATCCGGTGGACGGCTCCCTGCGGGAGGACACCATCGTGCCCCTGAGCCGGTATCTGCACACCTGGTTTACGGACGAAGGATATGACCAGATCGTGTTTTACAGCAATCTGGTGGGCTTTGTCAGCCCGTATGCTCCCGGAACCCTGGAACGCTTCGCGAAGCTGACGGGAACCGAGATCAAAAACGGCGCGATTCAGGCGGAATTCAAGGGAAACGATGCCAATACCGCCCCGAACGTGATCCGCCGGGCCATGTGCCAGCAGCAGGAGGCTGCGGTGGTGGTGATGGAGATGGCCAGCCACTATATCACGACCCCGGAACGTATGGACCAGCAGGATGTGAACAGCTTCAACATTCTGATGCAGAGCGTGCTGAGCGCCTCCTGGGTGCGGACGCTGCAGGGCAAGAAGCAGAACCAGCTGGTGATGCTGGTGAACAAGCTGAACGACCTGCCCGCCTGGTTCTATCTGAACAATCCGGTGTGCAAGATCCTGTCCCTGGAGGCACCGGACCGGGAAGAGCGCAAGCGCATGATGTCCGGGGACAACTTCGCCTCCTTCTTTTCCGGCACGGTGTACCGCAAGGACATGCCCTACTACACGGAGCATCCGGACGAGCTGGAACGGATCAAAGAGAAGTTTGTCGGCCTGACGGAGGGCATGACCTTTACCGAGATGGATGAAATGCGCATGCTCTGCAAGGGGGAAAGCACCCCGATCCGGGATCTGTGCACCATCGTGGACCTGTACAAATACGGGATCAAGGAGAACCCCTGGAGCACCCTGAGCGTCAAGAGCCTGAAAACCGCGAAGCAGGATTTCGAAAAGCGGATCAAGGGACAGGACACGGCCCTGGAGCGCACGCTGGACGTGGTGAAGCGGGCTGTGACCGGCATGAACGGACTGAACTCCTCCTCCACAGGGAAGCCGAAGGGCGTGCTGTTCTTCGCGGGCCCCACGGGCACGGGCAAGACCGAAACGGCCAAGGCCCTGGCGGAAAAACTGTTCGGCGACGAAAGTGCCTGCGTACGCTTCGACATGAGCGAATACGGCCAGAGCCATTCGGATCAGAAGCTGATGGGCGCGCCTCCCGGATACGTGGGATACGAGGCCGGCGGCCAACTGACCAACGCGGTGAAGAAGAATCCCTTCTGCATCCTGCTGTTTGACGAAATCGAGAAAGCCCACACCTCCATTCTGGATAAGTTCCTGCAGATCCTGGAGGACGGCCGGATGACGGACGGGCAGGGGAATACGGTGTATTTCTCCGAGACCATCATCATCTTCACCAGCAACCTGGGTATCTATGTGAAGGACGCTTTCGGCAACCGCCAGGCGAACGTGACGATGGATATGCCCTACAGCGAGGTACGGACCCGGGTGCGGGGCGCCATTGAGGATTATTTCAAGCTGGAACTGGGCCGGCCGGAAATCCTGAACCGGATCGGGGAGAACATCGTGGTGTTCGACTACATCCGCAAGGAGGCGGCGGACCTGATTCTCAAGGGCCAGGTCAACAAGATGATCAGCCGGCTGCGTGAGCAGAAAAACATCCGGATTTCCATTGAGGATTACGCCTACAACAGCCTGGAGGAAGCCGCTACGGCGGATCTGAGCAACGGCGGGCGCGGCATCGGGAACCAGGTGGAGAGCCTCCTGATCAACCCCCTGAGCCGCTGGCTGTTCGACAACGAGATCACGGAGAACGCAGAGCTGGTGATAGAGGCGTTCGAGACCGCAGCGAATCCGCCCGCGGTGCGCTGTCGGGTGAAGGAGAAAAAATAAACCGCAGGGGAGGCAACCGGGAATGTCAGAAGAGAATAACAACCGGATCGCGGAGCAGAACGAGATCCTGAAAAAACTGCGGGCCATCGGGGGCGATTTCTGGGGCTCCGCGCCGGCAGCTGCTGAAGGTGCGGCCGGCAAGAAGCCTGCGCCGGCGAAAGCCGCGGTACCGAAGCCGCAGCCTGAAATCGATAAAATCTGGATGACGGCGGACGAAACCGTGGACTGGACGGAAGCCCTTGCGTATGATATGCCCCGGGACGGGCTGACGTCGCCCGCCCTGTGGAAGTTTTACCATGAAAACGCGAAGGCGGTTCTGGAGGGAGACATCCAGGCCTACGCCAGGGTCCTTCGCCATACAAACCCCCTGGGCGAACTGACGCCCTACGCAGACGGAATTACCATGCGGGCCCCCACCGCGGACCGGCTGGAAAGCAGCTTCACCTGCCGGGAAAAGCTGCTGACGGAAAAGGGGAAGAGCTATCTGGCGGCCATGGGCGTTCGGATCGCCCGGGACCTGCTGGCCTGCCTGCCGGCGGAAGAAGCCGGCGTCACCGCTTACCAGAACGGGGAAGTAGTGATGGACGTGACCTATCCCAGGGAAAAGCTGGAACGCCGGAATTTCCGTTTCCTGGATCCGGTAGCCTTCACGGAGGAATGCGGAGCCCGGTTTTCCCTGTAACGGACCGAGGGAGATGAATGAATATGCCGTGGCTGAATCAGACCGGGGAAGAGGCTTCTGTCGCGGGGATCATTATCTCTGTCGCCCTGATGCTCACCGGCGGTTTTCTGATGACCCGCGTGACGAAAAGGCTGCGCCTGCCGAACGTGACGGCGTATATCGTCAGCGGTATTCTGATGGGCCCCTTCTGCCTGAACCTGATTCCGCAGACCCTGGTCAGCGGCACGGCCTTCCTGCCGGATATCGCGCTGGCGTTCATCGCTTTCAGCACCGGTGAATTCTTTAAGCTGGAAACGCTGAAGAAGAACGGCAGCAAGGTGATTACCATTACCGTGCTGGAGTCCCTCGGCGCGGCAATCATGGTGTTCCTGCTGTGTTTCCTGGTTCTGCGGCTGGATTTTGCTTTTTCCGTAGTGCTGGGCGCCCTGGCCACCGCCACCGCCCCGGCTTCCACGATCATGACTATCCGGCAGACCGGCGCCAGGGGCGACTTTGTGGACACCCTTCTGCAGGTGGTGGCGCTGGACGACGTGGTGGGCCTGATCCTGTACAGCATGGCCATTGCGCTTGCGTCCGCCTCCCTGTCGGATCAGGGCTTTCAGATTTCGGGCATTCTGATTCCGCTGGGCAAGAATTTGGCGGTGCTGGCTGTCGGCTGCCTGGCGGGTGTCCTGCTGAAGTATTTCATTGCCCGCCGGAACAACGACAACCGCCTGATTGTAGCCATCGCCGTGCTCTTCGGCTACTGCGGCTTCTGCGCGGCGCTGGACATCTCGCCGCTGCTGGGCTGTATGGCTATGGGCACCGTATATATCAACATGACCGGGGACGAGCGGCTTTTTCGGCAGCTGAACTATTTCAGCCCGCCGATCCTGCTGCTCTTCTTTGTTCGCTCCGGCATATCCTTTGACCTGGGCGCCCTGCTGGACAATTCCGAAGCCATCGGCGCGGTTCCTCTTCTTGTAATTGGCGTACTGTACTTCCTGGTCCGGATCCTGGGAAAATACCTGGGCGCCTGGGTGGGGTGCCGCTCGGTGGGGAAGCCGGATAAAGTCAGCAACTATCTGGGCCTTGCCCTGATCCCGCAGGCGGGCGTCGCCATCGGCCTCGCGGCTCTGGGTGCCCGGGAAATCGGCGGGGAAATGGGTCACGCGCTGGAAACGATTATCCTGTCCTCCAGCGTATTGTATGAGCTGATCGGCCCCGGGGCGGCGAAGCTGTCCCTCTATCTTTCCGGTTCCTACTCCAACAAACTGGAGGAACTGGTGCCGGTAGAGGAGACGCCGGAAACGCCGGAAGCTCCGAAAAAGTCGGAGGTGGAGCTACTGATCGAGCGGATCCAGAAGATCCAGAGCGAACTGCCGGCCCATCAGCAGGAGAGTGAGAACGAGCGCGCCTTTACGGAGGCGGCGGAGGAGTATTACCGGGATCAGTTCAGAATGCGGAGCAAGAGGCCGGGAAACCGGCTGTTCTGAACCCCGGAGCAAGGAGGCCATTGAAATGAACGGAATGACGGTGCTGGTGGATCCGCTCGCCTCGCTGCTGGGCAGCTGGGCCGCGGAGCTGAACGTGAGCTCTGTGCTGCTGCGGATGCTGCTGTCTCTGCTGCTGAGCGCGGTGATCGGCTGGGAGCGTTCCGCCAAGCGGCATTCGGCGGGACTGAGAACCTTTATGCTGATCTCCCTGGTGGGGACCATTTCAGCCATCCTGGATTGCGCCATGCAGGCGGCCTCCGGCAGCGGCATTTTCGTGCTCTGTGCCGGTACAATCATCGGCACGGCGATCCTCAGCGTCCATTCTGTATTCTACAGCTCCCGGAACCAGATCAAGGGACTGACAACGGCGGTGGGCCTGTGGGCGGACGGACTGATCGGCATGGCCATCGGTATGGGCTACTACGCGGTGGCGCTGGTTTCCTTCATCATGGTACTTTGCGCGCTGCTCTGGTTCCCCCGGCTGGAGATCTTCTTCAAGAACCGCTCCAACCATTTTGAAATCCATCTGGAGCTGACCAACAGCTACAGCCTCCAGGACTTTGTCACCGTGATCCGGAAGCTGGGCCTGACCATCGACGAGATCGAGCAGAACCCGGCTTACGTGGGCAGCGGCCTCTCCGTCTACTCCATTTCCATCTCCATCAGCAACGCGATGCTGAAGAAGTACAAGACCCACACGGAGATCATCGAAGCCCTGAAATCCCTGGACTACATCTACCACATCGAGGAGATGCGGGGATAATCCCTCCGGAGGTGACAATTTTTCGGAAAATGCGCGTTTTCCCCTTGCATTTTCCAACCGGTTGTGATAAGATACCGCTGTTGTCGAAAGACAGCACGCTGATATAGCTCAGCAGGTAGAGCGCATCCTTGGTAAGGATGAGGTCGCCGGTTCGAATCCGGCTATCAGCTCCAGAAGCCCGGAACACGTTGTATCAATGGGTTCCGGGTTTTTCTATGCCTAAAAATCAGATGATTTTTTTGGAGACTGACTGAGCCGAGACTCAAAAATCCCAAGAAAATCCCAAGTGACTCGGAGGTTTTCTCCACTTAATATCATCAAAAAAGTTGGGGCTGAAGAGAGAATTGGCTGTAAGAAAAACTGATTTCGAAAAAAGAAAGCCCGATAGGCGGTGAGCTTATCGGGCAAATTTTTTTCGGGATCAACTGATAGAGGATTTCAGAGCGTCCCGGGCAGCCTGACCGACACGTCGGATGGATTCTTCGTTTGCGTGTGCGTACATTCGCAGGGTGACGGCTGCGTCGCTGTGCCCCAGCCGCTGGGATACGCTGACAACGTCCCCGCCGTGGGTGATGGCGATCGAGACGGATGTGTGGCGGAACAGGTGAGGATGAAAGCCGGGGATGTTGTACTTGTCGCCGAACTTTTTTTGAAGTAGCGGGTGGGAGGCTGAGGATGCATGGGAGAGGACTCAATCCGGACGATTTTTCTTTTCGCTTCTGTTTCAGTTTCCGCTGCTTCAGCGTCCGTCGCGTTGGCGTTTTCTCAGTTTGATTCTTTGCAACGTGCTTACTATTTGTGGAAAAAGGTGCTCCGAAGACCTGTACATTCAAAAAGTGATTATGCTCTGACCGATGGGAAGTAAACCTGACATGTACAAGGCGAATGATGGCTTGTTCCAATATATACTCGGTATGGTCGGCGTCAAGAACAAGAAGACGAAGTAAAACAAATTTACCCGGGCGGGGTGTAGCGGCTCCCGCTCGGTTTATTTTTTTATTCCCATGAAAAGTGTTTTTCGGTTCCGGATATCAGCCACCGTGCCGGAGTGCGGGTTTCCATCCAGTCCAACGGGAGGGCTGCCGGCTCGCCGGATGCGGCCCGAGCAAGGAACGTCTGAATCGCGTTCCGGATATCTTCGGTGATTTCCGGCGTTGCCGATTCCGGGTCAATGGACAGGAAGAGCGGCGTGCCGCTTTCAGCCAGCAGCTCCAGCCACTGCTTATTCTTCTCCCAGGGAATCAGGGGCGTGATCCCCACGCAGTCTGCGTCGGCGGAATAGAACGTATTATGCTGCGGCAGGCGGAAAGCCAGGGTATTCACGCCCATTTTGACTGTCCGCGCCCATTCCCGCCCGCTGGTATCGTCGCCGGTGCGCATCAGGTCAAATATTCCGGCGGACAGATGGGAAACCGTGTTGCAGCCGAGGACCAGCGTATCGTTTCCGGCACCTTCCCGCAGTGCCCGATAGAGATTCAGAATAATCTCGGCGGTGGTTTTCGTTTCGTCATGGAACCGCCAGCCGCTGCGTGTCATTTCATCGCCCATATCAACACCCCAGCGGCCGAAGATATCGACCGTGGAGAAATCGTGCTTGATCAGCTCATAGCCCCAGGCCTTCAACCCCCGGATCATTTCCCGGACCTTGTCCAGCACAAACGGATGGCTGGGATCCAGGATTCGCCAGCCGACGGTGTCAGGATCGTAAATCGTCGGATCCCGGGGCAGAGAGCATTCCGCCGGGAACGATTCGCAGGTAACCAGCGGACGGAACCAGACGCCGGGCCGCAGATCCTTCTCCCGGATACCTTCCGCCAGGGCTTTCATATCCGGAAATGCACTGTTGCTCCGGTTCCATGGCCCGCCGTTATAGGAGCCTGTGTGGGCTGTCTGCCAGCCGTCGTCGATGACCACGAAAGGACGGACGGATATCCCGGCCGACAGCTTGGCCAGGGTTTCAGCGTCCCGCAGGATTTCCCGGTCTGAACTGACGCCATAGGCATAGTACCAGTTATTGATGCCGTAAACCGGCTCCGCTGGGAGGCGCAGTTCCGGGCACATCATGGTGCACAGCGCGCGGGTGGAATCATACGCGGATTCGTTTTCCCGGCCTTCGCGGCAGACCACCGAGGCGGCCAGCAGCTTTCTTCCGTTCAGCAGGGTACTGCTGCCGCCGTTGCGCAGATCCAGAACAAGCGTCAGGCAGGAACTCGTCACGCGCCAATGGCAGAAGGCGGCACAACCCGTCCGGACACCGTACCCGTCCGTTTTACCGTTTTCGTGAATCATCACATACCAGGGAAGAACACGGGACGCTTCCGGTGTTTTCCATTCCAGATCGCCGTAGCCCCGTTCCCAGGTGTCGCCCAGCACCAGCGCGTTCTCGCCGATGGAAACGGACCAGGACAGGGTAACGCGGATGATTTCCTGCGCGGTTACCCAGATGTTCAGCCGTTTTTCTTCTTTCTCCAGCTCGACCAGGGGATTCAGGCCTTCCGCTTCTATTTTCGGCATGACCGCGGTAATATGTGTAAAGCCCATGGTTACGACTCCTTTTTTTATTTTATTTTATTTTATTTTACTAAAACAGGCGGGAATAAACAAGTGAAAATAAAGACGGCGGGAGAATGCAGGGAATATTCCTGTCTGGATGGAAAAGTGAAAAAAACCGCAATTACGAATAGCTGGGAAGGCTGAATCCGCAAAGAAACAGGTTTGCCTTATGTTTATCGTGATGTCTTGACGGGCCAGGATTTATCTGATAAAAAGAGTTTGTTTCAAACAGGCAGGAGAAAGAGAAATCCATGGATGACGAATTATCCGTGGTCTGCCTGAAAAGAGGAGAGTGCAACATGTATTATTCGATTTCGCGGAGCAGAAAAACAATCAGCTTTGTGCTGAAACTTATTGTAATGATATCCGCAATTACAGGTACAGTTATGAGCGCGGCTGCGGGAAGAGGCTCTTTTATGGGGGGCAGCAGGGTGTTCATGTATTTTACGATTCAGTCCAATATAGCTATAGCGCTGATCAGCATAACTGACGGTTGTCTTCTGATGCGGGATAAGGCAATAAGTAAGGTATGGTATACAGTGAAACTGGCAGGTACGGTGTCTATTACACTCACAGGTGTCGTATTTGCTGTGTTGCTTGCCCCTATTCTTGGAAGGGCAGCGTGGAGTGTTCCGAATACGCTTACGCATCTGGTTGTTCCTCTGGCGGCTGTTGCAGATTTCTTCATGGTTGCGTCAGGCGCGGAGACAGAGAGAAGAAACGTGGTTTATGTGGTTATCCCGCCGTTGCTGTATGTAATCTACGCAGGGATCGGATATGTAAAGGGATGGGAATTTGCAAGAGGACAGATTTATCCTTATTTCTTTCTGAACTGGGGAAGCCCAGCCGGAGCTTTTGGCTTTATAGATGAATTTCCCTATATGGGATGTGTTTGGTGGATTCTGGTTCTGCTGGTCTTCCTGATCGCAACAGGCTGGTGCTATCTGGCTGTTGCTGAGAGGATAGGGAAGAATGCGCTGAAGGAATTGAATAAGCCTGAAGTTCCCGGTGACTGAGTTGAGCCGGCGGCTTTACTTGCCTGATAAACCATGGGTGTAACATGGCAGCAATAGGAATGTTTTCGTTGACTACCAACATATATACGATTATACTTTTCTGTGGAGCTCAAAATGAATAAAGGAGCGATTTGGAATGAAAAGAACAACAGGTATTCTGCTTGGTTTGATTCTGTTAATGCTTGGTGCATTTGCACTGGCTGATGTGGCAATTAATGAAACTAATTTTCCGGACGAGAACTTCCGCAATTACCTGCTCGATTTTGAGAATCCTTTTGCGGTCGATATTAATTTTGACGGGGTGCTGAGCGATGAAGAACTTGCTCTGGCGACAAATCTGGACGTTACCGACAAGGATATTGCCAGTTTGCAGGGGATCGAATATTTCACGGCGTTGAAGTATTTGTACTGTGGCACTAACCAGCTGACGAGCCTGGACCTCAGCAAAAATACAGAGCTGATTTATCTGGATTGCAGCTTTAATCAGCTGACGAGTCTGGATGTGAGCAAGAATACAGCATTGGAGAATCTCACCTGTTCCGATAATCAACTGACAAGCCTGGATCTCAGCAAAAATACAGCGCTGGACGGCTTCTACGGCAACAACAATCAATTGACAGCGCTGGATGTAAGTCAGAATAAGGCTCTGACAAGGCTTGCCTGCGGCAATAATCAGCTGAAATCTCTGGATGTGAGTAAGAACAAGGGGTTGGAAGGAGTCTGGTGTCAGGGAAATCAACTGTCGTATCTGGACGTGAGCAACAATCCGGCGATCGGATGGTTCAACTGTGCTTCGAACAAGCTGAAAGAACTGGATATTTCCAGGATTCCGGCTCTTTGTGATCTGGTGAAAAAGAATGAACCCACTGAAGCATACGGCGGTCTTTGCTGGGAAGATTTGGAAAAATCATTGGTTCTGATTGTGGACAAGGATATCAAACTGATAACCGGTGAGACTGAAAAGACGGATATCAGCAAGGCCAAGATCGCAGCTATCAAAGACCAGGTCTATACCGGCAAGGCGATCAGGCCGACTGTTGTCGTGAAATACGACGGAAAGAAGCTGATCAAAGACACAGACTACACCGTCACATATAAGAACAACAAGAAGATCGGCAAAGCCACCGTCACCATCACCGGCAAGGGTAACTACACCGGCAAGAAAACTGTCAAATTCGATATTGTTCCCAAGGCTGTGAAGCTTTCTTCCCTGACAGCCGGGAAGAAAGAGCTTACGGTCAAGTGGAGCAAGGGAAGCGGGATCACCGGATATGAGATTGAATACAGCCTGAAGAAGGACTTTAAAGACAAGGAATCTATAATCATCAAGAAAGCGGCAACGACCAAGACGGTGCTGAAGAAACTGCAGGCGAAGAAGACCTACTATGTCCGGATCCGCGCCTACAAAACCGTGAACGGGAAGAAGTATTACTCCGCCTGGAGCGCCGTCAAGAACAAGAAGACAAAATGATGACAGGGAAAGGGTTTACGCAGGCGGGGCTGAAGAGGCCCCGCTTTTCTTTCGCGCTATGCGGATAAAAAACTGGAAAATGCGGGAAATATCCTTTATAATACAGGATTAGACAGAAGCTCATTTGAGCAATGGTATATCCGGGCAAACTACAGAAGGAGTCCTGCGCAGATGCTGAACGATAAAATCAATGTTGTCGGAACGAATATCGCGGAAAAGGCCACGATGATCTGGAACGTGGCGGATATGCTGCGCGGTCCGTTCAAACCGCATGAATACGGCCTGGTGATTCTGCCGATGACGGTGGTCAAGCGTTTTCATGACTGCCTGCTCCCGACATGGCAGGCGGTTCAGGATACGTATGACAAGGTGAAGCACCTTGCCATCATCGATGGATTTCTTACAAAGGCTTCCGGCTATCAGTTCTACAACATCAGCAAGTTCACGTTTGATAAGCTGATGGCTGATCCCGAGAATATTGAGGCCAATTTCCGGGACTATCTGGCCGGCTTTTCCGGCAACGTGCAGGATGTGCTCTCCAAGTTCGATTTCGATACCGTCATCCGGCGCATGGTGGAGAGCAATACGCTGTATCTGACCATCAAGGAGTTCAATAGTCCGAAAGGCTATCTCGGCCCGGACAAGATCAGCGCGGTGGACTGCGGCTATATCTTCGAGGATCTGGTGCGCCGTTTCTCTGAGAGCTTCGGGGAAGAAGCCGGAGCGCATTTCACCAGCCGGGACATCATCTATCTGATGACCGACCTGCTGCTTTCCGATGCGGATCTGACGCATGCGGGCAACGTCACTGTCTATGAAAGCAAGACGCGATATTTGATACAATTTAACGATTCCCCTCTCAGGGGTGTCGCTTAGGGTTTAGGGGTGTCGGTTTTCAGAAATCGGCATAATCTGTATTATGGCAGACGTGGAAATCGGGATTTGAAGGGGCGAATGAAAATGGTTACGAAAAGCGTTGTCGTTCTGCCTTATGATGAGCACTGGGAACATGCTTTCATACAAATAAAAGACGAGATTCAAGAAGCCCTTGGTTCACTGGCCTTAAGCATTGAGCACGTTGGCAGCACTTCTGTACGGGGGCTGTCCGCAAAACCGATCATTGATATTGATGTCGTCATCAAGGATTATTCTTTGTTTGATGCGGTGGTGCGTGCACTGGGGGAAATCGGCTATCACCATGAGGGCGATCTTGGCATTACTGCACGGGAGGCATTCAAGTATAGCGGCAAGGAGTATCTACAGAAACACCACCTGTATGTCTGCCCACAGGATTCCGCAGAATTAAAAAGACACGTTGCTTTCAGAAACTATCTGCGCGCCAATCCGGAAGCAGTGCGTGAATATAGTCGAATCAAAGTAGAAGGCGCAATGCTCTATCCAAATGATATTGAGAAATATATCCAACACAAATCTCCTTTTATCGAAAAGATATACAGAGAGATAGGCATTTGATAAATTCCAGTTTGTCGGGATGGACGGAGAAACAAACAAATCGATGCTTATGGAGGCAATTATGGATAAAAAAACTATGATCGAAAAACTCGTTCGCGATGCACACGAGAAAGCCGGATTTACCGGGACCTGGCTGTACGCAGAAAAAGGAGAGATCGTAAGTTCCGGCGCGATAGGTATAAACGACCTTGAAAAGGGGACGCCGATAAGCGAGGATCTGTTACAGATTTTGTCGAGGATGCTTTTGAGAAGAGCGTTATCCTGTTGTGCAGGGAGGGAAGTTGGGCCGTTAATCTCTGCAGAGGGTATGGATGGATTGTAGTGGAAGAGAAAGAACAGGTATTACTTTTCCAAGGCAACCGATTGTGAGCACGGAGAAAAGCGAAATGACAGGAGCACAATCCTACGATGTATCATTTAACCATCCGGCTCCAGGAGTAAAAACAGTCCCGGAGCAGCCTGAAAGCAAGAGCAAAGGAGAATCTGTGACATGAAAAGAGGAATTGGAGTTCTGCTGAGCCTGTTGCTGATCCTGCTGTGCGCATTCGCGTTGGCCGATGTGGAAATCAGTGAAGCCAGCTTTCCGGACGCGAATTTCCGGAAGGTGATTCTGGATTCCGGGTTTGACGCGGATGGCGACGGAATTCTCAGCGAAGCCGAGCTGGAGGCCATCACCGAGATTTCCTGTGAAAACTGTTCCATCTCCGATCTTACCGGAATTGCGTATTTCACGGAGCTGGAGTGCCTGTACTGCTCCTCCAATAAGCTTTCGAGCCTGGACGTGAGCGGGAACGAGAATCTGGTGATTCTGCACTGCTCCGCCAATCAGCTGACAAAGCTGGATGTAACCGCGAATCCGCAGCTGCGGTATCTTCACTGCGATTCCAACAAACTGACGGAAATGGACGTGACCCAAAATCCGAAGCTGTACGTGCTGCTGCTTGCCGGAAACAAGGTCCGCGAGGTGGATGTTTCCCATTGCGGCGAGGATTACTGGGGCCTGGCCAACGACCTGCGGGACACCGATCCCGCGGACAAGGGTTCCTACTGGCTGTATGAAGACTCCCAGGGGAAACAGATCGCGTCTTTCGATAAAACGACCCGCGTCGAGATCGGGAACGGCCTGTCCATTGAGGCTTTCAGTGTGAAGATAACGGAAAAAAACTTCCCGGATGGGGATTTCCGGAGCTATGTCCACGCTTTTGATAAGGACAAGGACGGTACGCTGGGCGGATGGGAACTGGGCCGGGTACAGACCATGGACTGCTCCAAGAGAGAAATCGGAGATCTGACAGGGATCGGGTTTTTTCCCATGCTTGTGGAACTGGATTGTTCCAGAAACAATCTGAGCACCTTGGATCTGAGCCGGAACAAGCTGCTCGTTCGCGTGGACTGCAGCAGAAACCAGCAGCTGACCAGCCTGGATGTGAGCAACAGCTGGAAACTCGCCGAGCTGGACTGCTATAAGAACCAGCTGACGAGCCTGAAAATAGACGGATGCCGCTTGCTGATCGAGCTGACCTGCTATGAAAACCGGCTGACGAACCTGGACGTGAGCGGATTCAGTCTGCTGGCGGATCTGGACTGCGACAACAATCAGCTGACGGAACTGGATGTCAGCCAGAACCCATACCTGACGGAACTGAGCTGCGATAACAATCTGCTGACAAAGCTGGATGTCAGCAGGAATACGGAACTGACGGAACTGGGTTGTTCCGGCAATCAGCTGACGGAGCTGAATACCAGCAAACAGCCGGAGCTGCGTTATCTTTGGTGCGGCGGGAACAAATTCACCAATCTGGATGTCAGCAGGAATCCGAAGCTGGTTCTCCTGACCTGCAACGACAATCAGCTGAAGAAACTGGATGTCAGCAGGAATCCCATCCTTTACAGACTGCTCTGCCACACGAACCATTTCACAACGCTTGATCTGTCGGCATGCCCCAACCTGGTTGAGGTTTTGAAAAACAGGACTCCCACGGACGAGGAAACCTATTGGCTTTACAAATCGTCCACAGACGGGAATCGCGTGTCGTTTGACAAAACCGTCCGGGTGGATCTGGGAGACTCGGTCATTGAGCCTGTGGAAGAGCCGACCCCCACGCCGTCCCCAGAACCCACTCCGTCCCCAGAACCCACGCCGGAACCCATTTCCGAACCGACAGCCACCCCGTCGCCCGAACCGACCGTTGGCGACACATTCACGCGAGGAGGACTCCGGTACAGGATCACCGGCCGGAATACGGTTGCGTTTACCGGCCTTGAAAAGGCGTCCGGCAAAGCCAGCGTGACCATTCCCGCGACAGTTTCCTACGAAAAGAAAACGTACAAGGTCACCGAGATTGACGCGAAGGCGCTGTATAAGAATACCAAAGTCAGGACGATCACCATCGGAAAGAACGTGAAGACCATCGGCAAGAACGCGTTCGCGTCCTGCACGCAACTGACGACCGTGAAGGGCGGCAGCGCGGTCGTCACCATCGGGGATTCCGCGTTCAGCGGCTGTAAAGCCCTGAAGACGTTCCCGGCGATGAGCAACCTGCAGACGCTGGGAGCCGGCGCGTTCAAAGACTGCGTCAAGCTGGCAAAAATCACTCTCGGCGCAAAGGTAAAGAGCATCGGGAAGAACGCGTTCAACGGCTGCAGGAAGCTGAAGACGATCATTATCAAAACCACCAAACTGACCAGCGGGAATGTCGGTGCGAATGCCTTTAAGGGCATATACAGCAAACCGACGGTCACCTGTCCGAAATCCAAACTGAAGGAATATAAGAAGCTGCTTCCTAAGAGGGGGATGCCGAAGGGAGCAAAATACAAGTGATCCCGGTGTGCGCGTAACAAAAAAAGACACTGTTAAGAGCAAGATGACGAAATAAACCATCCCGTGCGCGTGACCGAAACCTAAAAATGACATGCTTCCTCCGTGAAGACAGCGGCTGCTTTCCTGTCCTTTATAGAGGAGGCATGTCATTTTTAATGGCGAGGATTCATTGACTTTGCTTTCTGTGTGACTTATAATTTTTCAGGGAAACCCATGCTGAACGAAAAACAGTGGAGGAAGTTATGAAAAAACGGTTTGGTTATTTTTATGTTGTTTGTTCTTTTGCTGCTATTCCTGTGCAATGCAGAAAGCAAGGCATATGAGGCCAACGGCTTGGTGAATAATCATGCTGGTTTGCAAAAGAACGAAGCAGTTATCGGGACAGAAAGCACTGTCGGTATTTCAGGTATCACTGCGGACGGCGCGGATGTAGAGGACGGCATGACGCTGTACTCGATGAAGACGCTCTGCTATGACTGGCCGGATGTTGAAGGGGCGGAGATGTACGGGCTTTCGATGAATGGATATACCGAGGAGCCGGGATGGAGAATGGGCGCTTCCGTGCATGAAGGCGCAATGCCGCCGGATAAAACCAGCATGGATCTGTGCATTCTTGCCTTTGACGCGAATGGAGAAGTCATCTCCCACAGTGAAACCTACCATATTCTTCTTACCCAGCCGGAACCGGCGTTCACGATCACCGTGGACAGTGAGACGGTACGAGCGTCCGAGAACCTGGTGATTCACAGCCCGCGGGCAGGCCGGGTATACTGCGAATTCATCAAAGGCGCAAGCGGGATGGGCGGCTCCGGAATCATGTTGAGCGGCAGCGGTTCCTCCTATATCTATGAGGGACCGGTGGAATATTATGAGCATTCCGCCGAGATGAATCAGCGCTACTGCTGGATTGAGGATCCGGAAGGAAATGTCAGCAACGCGATCCTGTATACAGTAAAGGGTGCAACCGTCGATATCAGTAAGGCGAAAGTCACGGCCATCAAAGCTCAGGTATATACCGGAAAAGCCATTAAGCCTAGTGTTATCGTCAAGTATAATGGCAAGAAGCTGGTTAAGGGCACCGACTACACCGTTGCCTACAAGAACAATAAGAAAATCGGCTCCGCCACCGTCACCATCACCGGCAAGGACGACTATACCGGCAAGAAGACGGTCAAGTTCGATATCATCCCCAAGGGTGTGAAGATTTCCGTCCTGATGCCGGGGAAGAAGGAACTGACTGTCATATGGGCCAAGGGCAGCGGGATTACCGGATATGAAATTGAATACAGCCTGAAGAAGATTTTCAAGAACGCGAAGACGGTAACCATCAAGAAGGCCGCGACGACGAAGACGGTGCTGAAGAAGCTGCAGGCGAAAAAGACCTACTACGTCCGGATCCGGACCTACAAGACCGTGAATGGGAAGAAGTATTACTCGGTATGGTCGGCAGCCAAGAGTAAAAAAGTAAAGTAAAAGACTGTAATGGAGGCAACCCTGGGTGCGGAGAAAAATCTTTCTTACCGTACTGATCGTGCTGATTCCGGCAACGGCAGTGGCTATGGCAGCCGGGTATTATAAGTAACCGGCAGACAGGCGGGCTGAAGATGATTGAACATCATGTGGTAATCAACGGAATCGACGTCGACGCGGTGTACAGCGAGCAGGCGGTGCAGACGATCTTCCTTCCGCTGCTGGAGAAGCTGGAACGGATGCAGAAGGAAAAAGGGAAGAGAATCCTTGCGATGCTGGCGGCACCCCCCGGGGCCGGAAAGAGCACACTGCTGGCTTTCCTGTCGAGGCTGGCGGAGGAGCGCGGATGCCGGATTCAGACGATCGGCATGGACGGCTTCCACAGGCGGCAGGAATATCTTCTGAGCCATTTTGTGGAACGGAACGGGGAACAGATTCCGATGGTCCGGATCAAGGGAGCGCCGGTTACCTTCGATCTCCCGCGCCTGACAGAAAGCATCCGGAAGGCCGCGGCGGGGGAAGTCTGCGGCTGGCCGGCATACGACAGGCTGCTGCACAACCCGGTGGAGAACGCCGTTCTGCTGGACAGTGAGATCATCCTTCTGGAAGGAAACTATTTGCTGCTGGATGAAGACGGCTGGCGGGATCTGCGAAACTACGCGGATTACACGATTTCCGTCCGGGCAGATGAGGGAATGCTGCGTTCCCGCCTGATCGACAGGCGGATCCGGACAGGCGTGGAGCATGACGCGGCCGTCCGGTTCGTGGATTACAGCGATATGCCCAACGTCCGCCTGTGCCTGGAGAAGACCCTGCCGGCGGACCTGCGGCTGCATATGGATACGAAGGGGGAATACCACAGATGAAAAAATGGTTCGGAGTAATCGGAAGCCTGATTCTGGTGCTGCTGTGCGCCGTTGCGCTGGCGGATGTGGAGATCAGCGAAACGAACTTTCCGGATGAGATGTTCCGGAATTATGTGCGGGATTATGACGCGGACGGAAACGGTTACCTGAGCGACACTGAAATCGCGAATGTGACCGAGCTTTATATCAGCCATGTGGATATCCCCAGTTTTCAGGGCATCGAATATTTCACCGCGCTGAAGGAGTTCCACTGTATCGATGTCTATGGACTGACGGCCCTGGACGTCAGCGGATGCGCCGCGCTGGAATCGCTGCACTGCTACAATGATTATCAGCTGGAAAGCCTGGATGTGAGCGGGTGCGTCACGCTGAAGGAGCTTTACTGCTTCGAGAACCAGCTGAAAAGCCTGGATGTGAGCCACAATCCGGCCCTGGTAAAGCTGTACTGTGACACGAACTGCCTGACAAGTCTGAATATCGGCAAGAATAAAGCCCTGACGCATCTCATGTGCCAGAACAATCAGATCCAGTCGCTGGTTGTCTCTTCCGTTCCGGCGCTGAACAGCCTGGTAAGGTATACTGAGCCGATTCAGGAAAACGACTATCGGGTGTGGGAAGCGGATGAGGACAACGACGGAGTGCCCGACAGATATCTGATTGTCGACGAGGATGTCCAGGTCGTCACGGATGCGCCGCTGACCATCGATATCAGCGCGGCAACGGTCACAAAGATCAAAAACCAGACGATTACCGGCAAGGCGATCAAACCGGCGGTAATCGTCAGTTTCCATGACATCCGGCTGACGAAGGGGAAGGATTACACCGTCTCCTATAAAAACAACCGGAAGATCGGTACGGCTACGGTGATCATTACCGGGAAAGGCGCCTATTCGGGAAAACGGACCGTCACGTTCCGGATTGTTCCCAAGGGCGTGAAACTGTCTTCCCTGACAGCCGGAAAGAAGGAACTGACGGTCAAATGGGCCAAGGGCAGCGGAATCACCGGGTACCAAATTGAATACAGCCTGAAGAAGAACTTCAAGGACAAGAAAACCGTGACTGTCAAAAAGGCGGCGACGACAAAGACGGTGCTGAAGAAGCTGCAGGCGAAGAAGACCTACTATGTCCGGATCCGGACTTACAAGACGGTGAACGGGAAGAAATACTATTCCGCCTGGAGCGCCATCAGGAGCAGGAAAACGAAATAAAACGGCGCTATTCGGTATAGGAATCCGGCGTGTGCGTGTCGAAAGTACCATGACATGGAAGCTGTCAGGTTTTTTCTGCCAGAAAAATATATCAAAGGAGATGCCCGAATATGAAGAAATGGATTGGAATCCTTCTGAGTCTAACGCTGGTAATGATTTGCGCAGCAGCCTTGGCGGAAGTGGAGATCAATGAGACTAGTTTTCCGGATGAAAACTTCAGGAGTATTGTTGCTGCTTTTGACACAGACAGCGACGGTACGCTAAGCGACGATGAAATCGAAGCTGTGGAAAAGATCGACGCTTCCGGAAAGAATATCTCGGATCTGAAAGGAATTCAGTATTTCAGTATGCTGAAGGAACTGGATTGTAAAGACAACCGGCTGATTACACTGGATCTGAGTGAAAACAAGAAGCTGAGGTCACTGATCTGCTCCGGGAATCAGCTGAATGAACTGGATGTAAGCGCGCTCGATGAGCTAGATGACATCAACTGCGCGTCCAATCAGCTGACGATACTGAAACTGAACAAGATGCTGACCTATGTGAAATGCAGCGATAACCAGCTTACAGAAATTAATGTAGGTGAGAATCCAAAGCTCCGGAACCTGATTCTTCGACTCTGCTTCCCGCCGGACATTGCGCACCATATTCTTCATGCGCTGCTCTCCGAGCATCTTGGGATCATAGCCCAGTTCTTCCACGATCCGCCTGGATGTCCATCCTGCCTGGTGTAGCTCAAGAACGATTTTCTTGGCCTCAAGCGTAATCGTAAGTCGACTCTTTGTTACAGTCGATGTATTCGGATTCTCTTTCAGAATCCGGATATCTTCCTGAGTAAAGCTCGAATACTTTCTTCCCACAGTCAACAGTCCTTTCGTTGTGTTAGTATATCACCTCCATTCCTTGTGCAACAAGGATTCTGTCGTCTTTTCCTTGATAGCGTGCTGATTTCAATGTCCAGATTCACGGTTCTGGGATTAATAGTCTTGTCCACATTCCGGGATTTGAGTTTTTTCCAACATCCACATTATGGGATTTAGGCTATTTTGAATGTCCACAAACCGGGTCCGTGTTAAATTCATGTGTCCATTCTACGGGGAGTATTTTAGATGGGTATGAGAAAGTGGCTGGGGTTATTTGTTTTTCTGCTTGTTCTGTGTAAATGTCAAGCACTTTTTTACATGGCTTGGTAACCAGAATTTGACACGATACGGTAAGCAGAATTTTACATGGTACGGTAACGAGTTTTTTACATTTGTTGGTAAGCAGATTTATACCGAGTGATGGCAAAATCACCTTACCACGCACAGGTTCTGAGCACTTGCGCGCTGGCGGCGGATCCGCCGTATTTTGATACGGCAGGCATCGAAGTGTATGATAACGATACAGTAACGCTGCAGTTTCATTGCGCCAGTTATGAAAAAATAGCGATCAGGTATATTCATACCACGATCATTACCAGGACTCGATAACCCCTGGATGTGACGTCAGATCTGATGTCATACACTTATTCCCTGTATCCCAAAATTCCAAGCGACGCTTCCAATCCGACATTTTATGTTTTCGTAAGAGGCTATAATACAAATCCTGATACAGGCAAGAGTGAATATACTGCTGGAAATTGGGAATTTTTCGACCTTAAAGGTGAAGGAGAGACTCCGAAGCCTTCCATCGATGTTCCCGAGAAACTTGAAAAGGGTAAGGATTTCCAGTTGACTATGCCCGATGAGACGGATGTGGTATACAGACCTGTACTCGTTGACAGTGCGGGGCGGACCGCTTTCGAGCTGAAACGGGGTAAGCGATAAATAAATCCGTACCTTTCAGCTGAGCTCTCAATTTGAGATAATAC
>CAMKJS010000036.1 GCA_946413245.1 uncultured Clostridia bacterium | reverse complement strand
CTTCCGGCCTCTTGAACCCCATTCAAGCACGCTACCAAACTGCGCCACACCCAGAAACGCTGATTTCGCATCAGCAGGGAGTATTATACAGTTTCGAAATGCTTCTGTCAATACCTTTTTTCAGGGCCAGGCTCCGGCGTTCAGGACTGCTGCCCGGCGCTTTTCCGCACGGTTTCGTCGGAAAAGTATTCCAGGTGCAGCTCGTTCACGGATACGCTGCTGCCCTCCATGTCAAGCTGATACTTCAGATGAACGAACCCCCGGTGCGGTTCCGCCTTCGTCTTCAGCTCCCGGGTCAGCACGCCCATGTTCATTTCGCCGTAGGGAGTCACGTAAACCCCTTCATGCCGCTTTCCCCGGGAGAAGGACATCGTGTTGGAATAATCTCCCGTGCGCACCATGGTCACGTGGTCCGACTCAAGCATCAGGGTAATATCCGAAGTCTCCACCTCGCCGGTGGCTTCGTCAGCCTGGGATTCTGTGTATTTCAGAACCGCTTTCCCCTCGGCGGCAGGAAAAACGGTTCCCTTCACCATCATCTGGATGGGATAGTCCGGCATATGCTCATATCGGGCAATTGCCAGCAGATTGATCAGAACCGGGATCCCTTTTTCTTCCGACACGGCCGCATCCCCTCCTTCCGCTTCCTTTTCCTCTTTCAGTGTATCTTCGATTCGCCGAAAATGCAAGCGGAATATCTCCGAAAGTATGCACAGCTCGGCCGGGTGTTCCACTGAGGACCTTATCATTTAGCCGGTTCTTAACGATTGGCGAGGCGAATGCCGAAGACAGAGTTTAGAACCGCTGCTCAAAATGATAGAGTGAGAACGTGTCCGAAGGGGAATTCCCGGTCGGGCAGGTAGTGATATACTTAATTGCCTTGAACTTTCATGGGGATTGATATAATATCATGTCCGGAGAGTTTTATCCGTCGGAAAACAGATCGGAGGAGCTTATGCAGATCGAAGCCTTTGCCAAAATCAACTGGTCCCTGGATATCACCGGTGTCCGGGAGGACGGGTATCATCTGATGGACATGCTGATGCAGCCCGTCTCTCTGGCTGACGAAATCACGCTCCTTCCGGCCCGGGATCTGCGGCTTTCCACATCCGGCTATCCCCGGATCCGGCCGGATCAGAACAACCTTGTGATGAAGGCGGCCCTTGCGCTGCAGTCCGCGTCCGGCTGTACGGAGGGGGCTTCCGTTCATCTGCACAAACGGATTCCCGTCGGGGCCGGTCTTGGCGGAGGAAGCGCGGACGCCGCCGCTGTTCTCATGGGGCTGAACCGGCTGTGGAGCCTTGGCTTGTCCTCCTCGGAGCTGGAAACCGTCGGCCTCTCCGTCGGCGCGGATGTGCCGTTCTGCCTTCGGGGCGGCCTGACCCGTACGGGCGGGATCGGGGAAAAGCTGGAAGATCACGAATGCAAAAGCAGCTACTGGCTCGTGATCGTGCAGCCCTGCCGCGGGCTCAGCACGAAGGAAGTTTTTCAGAAATGGCATGCTTCGGAAACCCTTGTCCATCCTGATACCGACGCGGCGCTGACAGCCCTGGAAACCGGGGATCTCGCGCTGCTCTGCGGCAGTATCTCAAACATACTTCAGTCTGTTTCCGTCGAACTGCAGCCTGAAATCGGCGAGGCGATCCAGTCCCTGAAGCAGCTCGGCGCCTGTACGGCCCTGATGACCGGCAGCGGAAGCGCGGTCTTCGGGGTTTTCCGGACCGGGAAGGACGCCCGATCCGCCGCGGACACGGTCAGAACCAGATGGCGCAATGCGTTTCTGTGCCACACCCAGCACGACAGTCTGCGCGTATCCGACGAATAATCGCCGCTGACATGTGGAAGGAATGAATTTGTTCCGCAATGGATTCCCGGAGCGGAACGACGGAGGCCGGGCATGAAAAAAACCCTTGGATGTATCCGGAAGGCGGATACGGATTTCGCGATGATTGAAGACGGCGACAGGATCGCTGTCGGGATTTCGGGCGGCAAGGATTCCCTGCTGCTTCTGCACGCGCTCTCGCTGTACAGGCAGTTTACGCATAAGAATTTCTCGCTGACGGCTGTCACCGTCACGCTGGGCCTGGAGCCATTTGACCTGTCAGGCATTGAAAAGCTCTGTGCTTCGCTGGAGGTTCCCTATCTCGTGCAGCCGACGCAGATCGGGCAGATCATCTTCGACCTTCGGAAGGAAAAGAATCCCTGTTCCCTCTGCTCCAAAATGCGCAGGGCGGCTCTGCTGAACCTGTGCCGGGAAAACGGGCTGAACAAGCTGGCCCTCGGGCATCACCGGGAGGACGCGATCGAGACGCTGCTGATGAGCCTCTTTTATGAAGGCAGGTTCCACACCTTTCAGCCGAAAAGCTATATGACCAAAACAGGGATTACCGTAATCCGCCCGCTGATCTATCTGCCGGAGAAGCATGTGCTGCACATGAAAAAGGTGCTGGATCTGCCGGTGGTGCCTTCTCCCTGCCCGGCGGACGGCAACACCGCCAGGGAGGAGATGAAGCAGCTGATGAAGCAGCTGAAGCTCCGTTTCCCGGACGCGCCGGAGCGCTTTCTCCACGCGCTGCAGAATCCGGCGGATCTGTGGCAGCAGGAAGAACCGTAATTTTCCTTTCGTACCGCAATAAAGGAGCTTATTCTTCCAAGGGAATGGATTATCAGTTGTATTTACATATTTTCAACCGGTTGCTTCTGTGATATAATAAACCGATTTTGAAGGAATGCGAGGGGCGAAGGATCATGGCAAAGAAAAAGAATCCGAACAGCAATCATAAGACGGGCGGAATAGGCTTTGCTGTGACAGTGCTTGCGCTCTCATCCATCTTTGGCTTTTCTCCCTTCGGGATCATCGCCGGCGTGGTGATCGGCCTCGGCATCGGAAAGATCACGAGCATTATGGGGAGCGGCCTGGATACCACGACGCACAATAAGCAGGACGTCGAGAGGGCGCGGCAGGAGGAAGCGGTCCGCGCCGCGCAGGAGGCTGAAAGGAAGCGTCAGGAAGAGGAACGGAAAAAGCAGGAGGAAGCCTCCCGGATCCCGCTGACCGGGAACGAGGCGGCGGACGCCGTCATCACCAAGGGCATGGAGATGCTGAACACGATCCGCCAGGAGAACGCCGCCATTCCGGATGAGACGCTGTCGAATCAGATGAATACCCTGTCCGAAAAATGCGAGCAGATTTTCCGTACGGTTTCCGAAGCGCCCGGGAAGGCTCCGCAGGTGCGGAAATTCATGAATTACTATCTTCCCACCACGCTGAAGATGCTCGCGAACTACCGCACGATGCAGCAGCGCGGCGTATCGTATCAGGAGCTCTCCCAGGCCCGGGAAACCACGATCCGCGGAATGAACATGATCCTGACCGCGTGCCAGAAGCAGATCGACAACCTGCACCGGGAAAACATGCTGGATATATCCACGGATATCGACGTGCTGGAGCAGATGCTGAAGCGGGACGGGTATACGGAGAACGAAATCACCGGAAACAAGGGGCTTACCGTGGATGCCCGTACAGCCGCGGAAGCGCAGATGCGTTCTTCTTCCGCCCCGGTCATGGAATTCCCGGTGGAAACAGAGTCGACGGAAGCGCCGGCGCAGAAATCGTCTTCGATTTCAGACTGGTAAACCATTTACAGAATATAGAAGGAGGAACCGAACAATGTCCGAATTGAATCCCATGCCGCAGCTCTCCATGGCGCCCTCTGCCCCGGAAGTCTCCCCTTCCGGCGCTCCCGCTGAAAGCATTCAGCAGGCGCCCTCCCAGGCGCCTGAATCGGCTCCTGCTTTGGATGACAGCCAGCTGACCGATGCCGAGCGCAAGGCGATCGACGATTTTATCGCCAAGGTCGATATCACGAATCCGGATCACGTTCTTCTTTTCGGCGCGGACGCCCAGAAGAAGATTTCCGATTTTTCCCAGACCGCGCTGGATGCGGTAAAAACCCAAGAAACCGGGCAGGTCGGTCAGATGCTGGTGAACCTGGTTTCCGAGCTCAAGGGCTTCCAGCATGACACGGACGAGCCCAAAGGCCTGGCCAAGCTCTTTGCCAAGGCCGAGGACAAAGTGGAGCGCATGAAGGCCAGATACAACAAGGTCTCCGTGAACGTGGACAATATCGCCTCTTCCCTGGAGGGCTATCAGACCCAGCTGCTGAAGGACGTCGCCATGTTTGACCGGCTGTACGATCAGAACAACGACTATTTCCATCAGCTGACCCTGTATATTATCGCCGGGGACAAGAAGCTGAAGCAGGTTCGTGAGACGGAGCTGGTGGAACTGCGCAAAAAGGCCGAATTGAGCGGAGACGCGATGGACGCGCAGAAGGCCAACGATCTGGCCGCGCAGTGCGACCGCTTTGAGAAGAAGCTGTACGATCTGAAACTGACGAGGCAGGTATGCATCCAGATGGCCCCCCAGATCAGGCTGCTGCAGAATAACGACACGCTGCTGGTGGAACGGATTCAGTCCACCCTGTCCAACACGCTTCCCCTCTGGAAGAGCCAGATGGTTCTCGCCCTGGGGCTGCATCATTCCCAGGAGGCCCTGAAGGCCCAGACCGCCGTCACCGATATGACCAACGAGCTGCTTCGCAAGAACGCTGAAACCCTGAAGATCGGCACCATTCAGACGGCGAAGGAAGCTGAGCGCGGCATTATCGATATTGAAACCCTGGTCCAGACCAATCAGGATCTGATCGACACCATCAACGAAGTCATGGAGATCCAGTCTCAGGGTCATGCAAAGCGCATCGAAGCTGAAAAGACGCTGTACTCGATGGAGGCTGAGCTGAAAAAGAAGCTGCTTTCCATGAATATGTAACGCTTCCCGGCCCGGCAGAATACATGCTGTCGGGCCGCTTGCTTCTGTCCGTTTTATACTGCATAACGAATTCGGTTTCCGGATTCGCTGATCGTCCAAACGGTATAGAAGGGAATTGATTTGCCTGCGGCAAATCAATGTGATAATGAGTATAACAGTCTCAGGGGAAAGGCGGTACCCGAATGCGTGTAATCGGTCTCACAGGCAGTATCGCCTGCGGAAAATCCTCGGTCAGCCGGGAACTGAAAGCCCTTGGATATCCCGTGATCGACGGGGATCAGCTTTCCCGGGAGCTGACCGTTCCGGGTTCGCCGGTCCTTTCTCAGATCGCTTCTGTTTTCGGTCAGGAGTATCTGCGGGAGGACGGCTCCCTGAACCGCTCCGCCCTGGGCGCCCTGATCTTCCGGGATGCCGAAGCCAGAAAAAAGCTGGACGATCTGATGGCCGCGCCGCTGGAGGAGCTTGTGAATCAGCGCCTTTCGGAGGTACGGTCGCGGAACGCGGTCCTCTGCTTTCTGGAAATGCCGCTTTTGTTTGAAAAGGGATATCAGAAATACTGCGATACAGTCTGGTGCGTCTGGCTTTCCCCGGAGGATCAGCTTTCCCGCCTGATGCGGCGGGACGGCTACTCGGAAGAGGAAGCGCTGAGCCGGATCCGTTCCGTGATGTCTTCGGATGAAAAGGCGGCCCTGTCGGATGTCGTGATTGACAATTCAGCTCCCCTCGCGGAGACCCTCGCCGCGCTTCCCGGCCTGCTGGATGCGGAAAAATCAAAGACTTCTCCCCAGCGTCGCAGAAGCGACCGATACCTTTCCGCCGTCCCGTCCAATCAGCCGCAGCCGGATCCGGGTCCGGTTTCCGAACATCCGGACAGGGGAAATGCTTCCCTGCTGCCGGAAGGCCCCGTCTCCCTGGAGCGGCCTGACGCCGCCCGGAAAAAGCGGTCCTCCCGGAAGGTATCCTGGATGCTTCCGGCCTGGCTCCTGATCACGCTGATTTCCGTATCCTCCCTTCTGCTGGTTTCCTTCACGGCGCAGTGTCTGATGGGCGCTTATCTGGTGAGACGCGCGGAAGAGCACGAAGCGGAACGGCGCGCCGTGGACGCTGCCTATCCCCTCCTGTATGAGGATCTGATCGCGAAACACGCGGATACCTATAATCTTCAGCCGGCCTTTGTCGCGGCGATCATCTTCAACGAGAGTTCGTTCCGTCCCGAAGTCGAGTCCGACGCCGGAGCCCGCGGCCTCATGCAGCTGATGCCGGATACGGCGGAATGGATTGCCCATAAGCTGAAGACGGAGCAATATTCCTTCGAGCGCATGCTCGATCCGGGCTCAAACATCCAGTTCGGCTGCTGGTACCTGAATTATCTGAGCAAGCTGTTTCGGGGGGACCCGATATGCGTGGCCTGCGCGTACCACGCCGGCCAGGGAGAGATCACCTCGTGGCTTTCCGATCCGGCTATTTCGGAAGACGGAAAAACGCTTCAGCTCGACCGGCTTCCCCAGGGCCCGACCAGACAATACGCGGAAAGGGTGACACATGATTATGGTATCTATCAGGAAAAGTATTTTTCGTCTTCTGTCGCTGATCCTGACGATTCCGCTGCTTTGGACAGCCTGTAACACCGCTTCGGCTACCAGCGTGGAAGACAGCCTGGTGGTCGGAATCCAGAGCTCGAAAACGCTGACGGTCCGGCCCTTTGAGCCGCTTGAAAGGGATATGCTTTCCGTATACGGCGTCGTCTACGAAAGCCTGATTTCCATCGACGATGATTATCTGCCCCAGGGCTGCCTCGCGGAAAGCTGGGAGATTTCTTCCGGCGGAAAAGTATGGACGTTCCATCTTCGGCAGGATGTCACGTTTTCGGACGGAACGCCCCTGACCGCGCAGGATGTGGTGGCTTCCGCCCAGCATATTCTGGACAGGGCCAACGACGATTCTGTTTCGGATCACGGCTTTTACGGAAATCTGAAGTATTTCGTGAACTCCATTTCTTCCACGGATGAACACACGGTTGTGATCCGGGCCAAAAGGAAATATTTCGGACTGCTGTATGAACTGACGTTTCCGGTGGTTCCGGCCTCCCAGGTCAGCGCCGATCTGCCTCTGGGCAGCGGTCCCTACGTGATCCGGGAGTTTTCCGCCGGCGACTTCATCTGGCTCCAGGCCAATACCAACTGGTGGAAAACGCAGCCCCAGGTTCGCGAGATTATGGTCGCGATCCACAATACGGCGAAAGAAGTGACGGACAGCTACGAATTTGCACGGGTGGACGCGATTTTTACCCGCTCCATCGCCGGCGCGCAGTACAAATCCGGCACTTCCTCCCTTTCCATGTCCTACCGGACAAATCAGCTGGAATGCCTGTATATGAACAACGCCTCCTCGGAGCTGACGGAGGAGGTCCGGAAAGCCATCCGCTACGCGATTGATAAAAAGAAGATCATCTCGACAGCCTATATGGGGCTGGCGACCGCCACCAACTTCCCCTTCTATCCCGGAACCTGGATGTACAACGAAAGCCTGGATTCAGTCTATACCAGGGATCTGGACGCCGCCCGCCGGCTCCTGCAGGAAGCAGGCTGGGAGGACGCCAACGAAAACGGAATTCTGGACCGGATGACGGATAAGGGCCGTACCAATCTGCATCTTCGGTTCTATTACTACGAAGAGCCGGATAACGACGTCCGGGCCGAGGCGGCCAGCATGATCGCGGATTCCCTGGCGGAAATCGGAATCAGCACCACAGTGGAGCCGATGTCCATGGAGAATCTCCAGGAGAAGCTTTCAGCCGGTTCCTTCGATCTCGCGCTTGTTTCCTTTGCCATGGACGTATGCCCGGATCCTGGATTCATGCTGATGCGCGGCAATACCGGCAACTACAACCGGTATAAGAACGACAAAATGACGGATCTCTGCAACGCTCTGCGGGAAGAGGTTACCCAGGAGGGATACCGGAGAAAGCTGATGGAGATTCAGGACAGGTTCACGGAGGATTGTCCCTTCGTCTGCCTGTATTACCGCATGGGCAACGTCATCACGCGCTATATGTATACCGCCTGCCGCGACGTACGGGAGTATGAGCTTCTCCGTGGCATCGAGAGCTTCCGGAAATAGGCTTCCGCGTCCGGGGCCGGATTCAGGCCGGAACAGGGATCACCAAATGACGAAGAGATGAAAGGAGTCTACCCGATGGAATGGGCGGAACTGATTATCCATACGACCTCAGCCGGTGAGGATACCGTATCGGAATTGTTTATGGAGCAGGGTGCCTCCGGCACCATGGTGGAGAATAGGGCAGATATCCCGGATCCGTCGAAGCCGTACGGAATCTGGGAAATCATCGATCCGAAACTGCTGGAGGAAATGCCGAAGGACGTGCTGGTCCACGCCTGGTTCGAGCCGGACGATTCCTTCCCGGAAATCCTCTCTTCCCTCCTGAAACGTCTGGAGGAGCTTCGGGCGCGCTTTCCGGAATTCGGTTCCCTGTTGCTGGAGCAGAAATCGGTTCATGACGAAAACTGGTCGGAAGTATGGAAGAAGTACTACAAGCCGTTTTACATCGGCAAAAACCTGATCGTGAAGCCCACCTGGGAAACCTGCACCCCTCGGCCGGAAGACAGGGTGATCGAGCTGGATCCCGGCATGGCTTTCGGCAGCGGTACGCATGAAACCACGGGCATGTGCGTCGGCCTGCTGGAGGACGTGATCCGGGGCGGAGAGTCCGTGCTGGACGTCGGAACCGGCAGCGGGATTCTGGCCATCGCCGCAGCCCTGAAAGGCGCCGGAAGCGTCCTGGCGATCGATATCGATCCGGACGCCGTACGCGTCGCCGGTGAAAACGTGGCGCTGAACCACGTGGAAGGGATTGTGAAGGTGCAGCAGGGCGATCTGCTGAACGACGTTTCCGGCTGCAGCGATATCTGTGTGGCGAACATTATTTCGGATATCATTATCCGCTTTGCGGGTTCCCTGATCCGGCACGTCAAACCGGAGGGCTTCCTGATCTGCTCCGGCGTCGTGCAGCAGCGGGAGGCGGAGGTCCGGGAAGCGCTTGAAAACGCCGGCTGCCGGATTCTCCGCACGGAGCACCGCGGGGAATGGGTCGCCTTCCTGACCGGGAGGGCTTGCTGATGCATCGTTTCTATGCCGATGAAACAGCGGAGACATCCGATACGTTCCTCCTGAGTCCGGAGGACGCGCATCACGCGCTGCATGTTCTGCGGATGAAGCCCGGCGACGAGGCGGAGGTTTTCGCCTCCGGAAACCGGTATCTCGCCGTGTTTACCGAGCTTTCCCCCGCATGCGCCCGGCTGAAGACGGTCCGTCCCCTCCCCTCGGCTGAACCGTCTTTATCGGTCACGCTCTTCCAGGGCCTTCCCAAGTTCGATAAAATGGAGTGGATCGTGCAGAAAGGGGTCGAACTCGGGGTGTCCGGGATCGTTCCCGTTCCGATGATCCGCTCCGTGTCGAAGCCGGACGAAAAAAACATGCGGAATAAAACGGAACGCTGGCGGAAAATCGCGCGGGAGGCCGGTAAACAGGCCGGAAGGTGCGTTCTTCCGGATATTGCAGATCCGGTGCCGCTGTCCGGCCTGAGGCCTTATCTGGATGCTCTGGACGCGGTCGTGGTTCCCTGGGAGGAATGTTCCTCTCCCGGGCCGAAAGCCTGGTCGGAGACGCATCCCGGGATTCGTTCTCTGGGAATCGTCATCGGCCCGGAGGGCGGCATCGCGCCGGAAGAAATCCGCTTTCTGCGGGAACTGCGCTGCGAGCCGATTACGCTCGGTCCGAGAATCCTGCGGACTGAAACCGCCGGAATTGCGTCCGTGAGCGCTTTTCTGAGCCTGTACGGAGAAATGGAGTAACCGTTCCGATGCCTACGATCGCCTGCCATACGCTCGGCTGCAAAGTCAACCAGTACGATACCCAGGCCATGATGGAGCTTTTCAGGGCCGCCGGGTACACGGAAGTTCCCTTTTCGTCGCCGGCGGATATCTATCTCCTGAACACCTGCACGGTAACCGGGACGGGAGATAAAAAATCCCTGCAGCTGGCCAGACGCCTGAAGCGGGATCATCCGGCCGCCATGCTGATCCTCTGCGGCTGCATGGCGCAGCATCAGGCCGGGCGGCTGTTTGACGCCGGCGCGGACCTGGTGGTCGGAACGCAGCGCCGCGGCGAAATCGTATCCCTGGCTGAATCCTTTCTCCGCACCGGAGAAAAAATCTGCGCGGTGGAACCGCTGAAAGCGGGCATGCCCTTTGAACCGCTTTCCATCTCCGGCTTCACGGACCATACGCGTGCTACGCTGAAAATTCAGGAAGGCTGCAACAATCGTTGCACTTACTGCATTATTCCCCAAGTCCGCGGGCCGATCCGCTCCAGGCCGGCGGATGAAATCCGGGCGGAGGCGCTCCGCCTCCGGGACGCGGGATTCAGGGAATTTGTTCTTACCGGGATTCACCTCTCCTCCTACGGCCGTGACATCGGTGCGGATCTGACGGATGCCGTTCAGTCCCTGCAGGAAATCCCCGGTATTCTCCGGATTCGTCTTGGCTCCCTGGAACCCACGGTGATCTCCCCTGCCTTTTGCCGGCGGCTTGCCGGGATGGACAAGGTCTGTCCCCAGTTTCATCTGGCGCTGCAGTCAGGCAGCGATTCCGTGCTCAGAAGGATGAAGCGGCAGTATAATACGACGCAGTATCTTCATGCCGTGGATCTGCTGCGGGAATTTTTTCCTCACGCGGCCTTTACCACCGATATCCTCACAGGTTTTCCCGGCGAAACGGAGGAAGAGTACGCGGAGACCCGGGCGATGATCGGGCGCGTCGGCTTCTCCCGGATCCATGTTTTCCCCTATTCCGCCAGGCCGGATACGGAAGCCGCTCGGATGGTCGGACAGCTTTCGTCAGCTGCTAAGGAGCAGCGGGCCAGAGAACTGATCCGCCTGGGTGACGACGTCAGCCGCCGGTATCTGGATACCTGGACCGGGCTGGAAACGGAGCTGCTTCCCGAGGAGCTGGTGGACGGCTGCTGGGAAGGATATACCCCGGAATACATCCGGGTCCGGCTGGCTCCAGAAGACACCTGCGTCTGCGGAGAGCCTGTCCGCGTCATGCTGGAATCTGTTCTTTCCCGGAAAATGCGGGGAAGAATCGTATAATAACATTTTCAGAGAAAGAAGGATGAAAAAATGGAAAACTGTCTGTTCTGCAAAATCATTCGCGGCGAGATCCCTTCCGGCAAAGTCTATGAGGATGAAAATGTTTACGCTTTCCGCGACATTAACCCCCAGGCGCCGGTGCATGTTCTCGTGGTTCCCAAAAAGCATTTCGTGTCTCTCTCTGACATTCAGAGCGCGTCGGACGGCGAGCTGGCAGCCTGCCTCCGGGCTGTCCGGCTGATTGCCGAACAGGAAAAACTCGAAAACGGATACCGGCTTGTGTCCAACTGCGGCCCGGATGCCTGCCAGTCCGTTCCCCATCTGCATTTCCATATCCTCGGCGGCCGGCAGATGGCGGATCAGATGGCGTGAGCGGCTCTCCGGAAGCGCCGGAATCCCCGGGAATCTGCCAGTTTCCGCTAAATATTTTGAGAAAAAGATTGACGCAGACCCGGAAAGGCTGTATAATCACTGTACGGTTTTGCCGTCCGTCCGTCTTGGCCGGTTTAAGGCAAGGCGTTGAATGAGCGAGGGGAGGGATAAAAGTGTCCGAGGTACGTATCCGCGAAAATGAGTCCCTGGAAAGTGCGCTCAAACGGTTTAAGCGGCAATGCGCCCGCAGTGGCGTTCTCCAGGAAGTTCGTAAACGCGAGCATTACGAAAAGCCCAGCGTCAAACGCAAGAAGAAAGCTGAAGCTGCCCGTAAGCGCAAATGGTAAGTTTGCCTGCCTTCCTTCCCTTCCGGAAGGAAGGTTTTTTTTCATGTTTTTCACGCTTCCGGCCTTGAAAACATTCATTTCTTCTGCTATAATCAACTTAGTTTCATGCGGAAAGAGGATGTCATGGTCTATTCGTTCGAAGTAATTAAACACGCCAACATGCGCTATCGTGAAGCTGTTATCAGGTTGGGAATCGCGGAGCTTCAGACGATGTTGGGCGCGCTCTCACGGGATTGTACCGTATCGCATGAAACCCTCGGCGGTTCTTCTTTTCTAACCTTTGAAACAGATCCGCTTTCGGAAGCCGATCTGGCCTTTTTACGCAGGCACAGCTCCCTTTGCTTTTTTGCTGAAAAAAAGAATGGCGGGCTGTTTCCCGTGTCTCCCCCCTCCGTGGACTATCTCCCGGAGGAATTGCCTGAGGTGCTGAAATATAAAGGAAAAACAAGTTCCGCCTTTACAAGGTTCATGATGAATACCGCCGTCTCCCTTTCCTCCTTTGCGCTGTCCCCCGATCCCCTGACGGTGCTGGATCCCCTGTGCGGAAAAGGCACCACCCTTTTTTCCGCCGCTCAGCTGGGGATGAACACGGTGGGTCTGGATACGGACAGGAAAGCGATCCGGGAAGCGGCTGACTTTTTTTCCAGGTTCCTTAAGCTGCACGGGCTGAAGCATACCCTTCAGAACCGGTCGGAGACCGCCGGGCACGCCTCCGTTCCCGTCACCGGCTTTAAGTTCGCGGATACGAAGGAGCACTACCAGGCCGGACAGACGCGGTCGATGCTTCTCGCGGTCGGGGATACGTCCCTGTCTCCCGCGCTGGTTCGGAAGCGGCGCGCGCATTGTATTGTCGCCGATCTTCCGTACGGTATTCAGCACGCGCCGCAGGGAGAGCGGCGTCCGGAATCCTTTCAGTCTCTGCTGGGCAGGTCGCTCCCCTTCTGGCGGAAATCTCTGCATCCGGGAGGAGTCCTTGCTCTCAGCTTTAACACCCTGACGCTGCGTTCGGAATCCGTGCTGCAGCTGGTCAGCCGGGCGGGGTTCGTTCCCTGCCGGAACGAAGTGTTTTCAGCCCTGACCCATGAAGTGGAGCAGGCGGTGGTCAGAGATGTCGTATTTGCCGTAAATCAAAAGGAGGATGTCAGTTTATGACGATCGATGAATTGAAAGCGATGACCGTTCTTCAGCTCAGGAAGGCGGCAAAGGAATTTCACGTGGTTCTCGGCGCCGGGATCGATAAAGCCGGGATGATCGAAAAAATATATGCCGCCGTTCAGGAAACGGAGGAAATCGCGGAGCCCAGCGTCCCTGAGGAAACGCTTCCGGAAGCGGAAGCCGTTCCGGACGGCGGATCGGAGGAAGCTGCGGCGGAGGATTCCCCGGCGGAAGCCCCCGCGGAAAAGGCGGAAGAGCCTTCCGCCGAGCCCAAGTACCAGGCTGCCTGGCACAATACCGCGCCGCCCCGTTACAGCCCCCGCCCTGCCTATCAGGCGCCGGGCAGCTTCGGCGCGCATCCCGCGTGGCAGAGCACGACTCCTTCCGGCCGTCAGCTGACGCCGGAACAGCGGGTCCAGCCCACCCGGCCCGGGACGAGTACCCCCCGCTTCGGTCCGGCTGCCGCTTCCCATCCTGCTCCCACGGCGGAGCCGGTCATTAAGACGGCGGACGTGAGCGCGCATCCCGTCGCCTCTCCCCTGCCCGAGCGCCGTTTCGGGTTCTCCGGGGAATCTTCGTTCGAATCCAGGCCCATGCAGACGTTTACCGCCAATTATACGGCGGGTCATAATACCCCTGATCCCGGGGCCTCCCTGTTCGGTCAGGAATCGGAAACTTCCCCCACGCTGGAGGAGCTCCTTGCCTCCGGGGATTTTGAAATCCGCGAGGGAATCCTGGAGCTTCATCCGGACGGATACGGTTTCCTGCGTTCCTCCAACTATCTGCCTTCCTCGAAGGACGTATACGTTTCCATGGCGCAGATCCGTCGTTTCGGCCTGCGCACCGGAGATATGATTTCCGGAAAAGTGCGTCCGCAGCGGGAGGGAGACAAATACGCCGCGCTGCTGTATATCAACAGCGTCAACGGCGTGACGGAGGAAGAAGCCCTTTCCCGGCCGGTGTTTGACGAGCTGACGCCGACCTATCCTTCCCGCAGGATTTCCCTGGAATCCAAAGACAGGAAATCCCTTCCCGACATGCGTCTCATCGATCTGATCGCGCCCATCGGTTTCGGCCAGCGCGCGCTGATTCTGTGCCCGCCCAACACCGGGAAATCCGAAATCATGCAGCATATGGCCACCGTGATTCACGATAACGATCCGGACGTCGATATTCTGATGCTGCTGATCGACGTCAATCCGGAGGACGTGACCATGGTCCGTGAATCCGTTTCCTGCAACGTGCTGGCCTCCACCTTCGATCAGCCGCCGGAAGCACACCTGCGCCTGTCCGAAATCGTGCTGGAGCGCGCCATGCGCCTGGTGGAGCAGAAGAAGGACGTCGTTCTCCTGGTGGACAGCCTGACCAGGCTGGCAAAGGTGTATACCACGTCCGCCGCCCAGCAGGGGCGCAGCCTTCCGGGCATGGTGAACCCGGCCAGTCTGTTCCGGGCGAAGAGGCTGTTCGGGGCCGCCCGCGCCTGCAAGGAGGGCGGCAGCCTGACCGTGATCGCCGCCATGGATATCCTGACCGGCTCCAAGGTGGACGATTCCGTCGTGGAAGAGTTCAAGGGCACCGCCAATATGGAGCTGACGCTGGATCTTTCCGTCGCCAGGGCCGGCGTCAGGCCCGCGCTGAATCTGCAGCATTCCTTCACGAAGAACGCGGATATTCTGCTGGATCAGCGCCAGAAGGAGGGTCTCACCCTCATCCGCACCATGCTGGGGAACACGTCTTCGGCCGTGGCCATTCCGCAGCTGGAGTCCATGATGGACAAAGCCGCGACGAACGAGGAGCTTCTGCTGAAAATGAAGGACTGGTTCGCGCTGATGAACCGCTGATCGTCCCGCCTGATATCCTTTGCCGCACGGGAGGAAATGACTATGATGGATTCTGTCTACGTCATCGGACACAAAAACCCTGATACGGATTCGATTGTTTCTTCCATGGCCTTTGCCGCCCTGAACAACGCCCTGGGAAACAGCAATTATGTCGCGGCCCGGATCGGTCATCTGAACACGGAATCCTCTTTCCTGCTCAATCATTTCGGTTTTAAACCGCCGCTCTATATCCGCTCCGTGAGAACGCAGATCGCGGATATCGATTACGATCAGCCCCCGTGTCTGGACGCTTCCGTCCCGGTTTCCTACGCCTGGAAAATGCTGCAGGAGCAGACGGACAGTATCTCCGCCCTCCCGATCACGTCTGAAAACGGTAAGCTGTACGGCCTGGTCACTTCCGGCGGCATCGCCGAGAGCGACATGAAGTCCGTGAATCATCCGGTGGTGGAAGCCATTCCCATCTTCAATTTTCTCAGCGCGCTGGAAGGACATATCATCAACGCGGAGGAAAACGTCTTTGACGAGATTTCCGGAGAAGTGATGATCGCGCTGCCCGGCTGTGACGCGGACATCCACGCCGGCTCCGTCGTACTTTGCGCCGATCAGCCCTCCGTGGCCGACCGCGCGCTGGAAGCGAAAGCCTCCTGCCTGATCTTCTGCCGGAGCACGCTGGCGGAGAAATACCGGAATATCTCTTCCGATACCTGCATCATCTTCACCCCCTACGACGTCTACCGGGCCGCGCGGATGATTTTCCAGTCCGTTCCCGTCGGACGGATCGCCTGCACGGAGAATCTGCTGTATTTCCATCTTACCGATTATCTCGACGACGTCCGGGATCTGGTGATCAAAAGCCGGTTCCGCTCCTATCCGATTCTGAACGAGGAGGAAAAGGTCGTCGGAACGCTCTCCCGCTATCATCTGATCCGGCCCCGGAAAAAGCGGGTGGTTCTGGTGGACCATAATGAGGTCAGCCAGTCCGTCTCGGGCCTGGAGCAGGCGGAGATCGTCGGAATCATCGACCATCACCGGCTGGCGGACGTGCAGACCGGGAATCCCGTGTTTTTCCGCAACGAGCCGGTGGGCTCCACCACTTCCATCGTGGCAGCCATGTATCAGGAACACGGCCTGATGCCGTCTCCTTCCCTGGCTGGCCTGATGGCAGCCGCGATCATTTCCGATACGGTCATGTTCAAGAGCCCGACCTGCACGCAGCACGACAAAATCCTTGCCGAGCGGCTGGCCCGGCACGCCGGGATCGATCTGAACGAAATCGGCCGGGATATGTTCGCCAGCGCGGCCTCTCCCGACAAGCCCGCGGAGGAGCTGATCGGCGTCGACCAGAAGGAATTCCACCTCGGATCCCATTCCCTGGCGATTTCGCAGATCACCACGGTGGAAGCGGAGCGCTTCCTGGAGCGGAAGGCGGAAATCATCGCCGCGCTGGAGGCGGAACGCAAGGCCAAAAAGTACGATATTATGCTGATGATGATTACCAACGTCCTCCGGGAAGGCACCGATCTGCTGTTTGCCGGGGACGAGGAAATCATCCGCAACGCCTTCGGGGTGGACGAAATCCGGAATCAGCACGTGTTTCTGCCCCACGTTCTTTCCCGGAAAAAGCAGATCGTCCCCGCCCTTTCCCAGCTCTGGGGTTAATCTCACCGCCCTTTCCCGCTGCAGTACGGAATCCTTCATGGATTCCGTTTTTTTGCGCTGAAAAGGCCTGCCGTGTGGCAGGCCTGAATCAAAAAGAAAAAGCGTACTTTCGTACGCTTATCGGAAACTCACTCGATGTTGAAACGCTTCTTGAAGCGATCCACCCGTCCGCCGGTATCCACCAGTTTCTGCTTGCCGGTGTAGAAGGGATGACATTTGGAGCAGATATCCACCTTCATCTCTTTCTTCGTAGAGCCGGTTTCAAATGTTTCACCGCATACGCAGCGAACAATGCACTTGCCGTACTGGGGATGAATGTTTTCCTTCATTGCTGTTTCACCTCTTTCGCGTATGCAATGGCGCCTAAACGCAAAAAGTATTCTATCATATGCCTCCGCGAAATGCAAGAACTTTTTTCTGTTTTTTCTCTTCTTTTCCCCGTTTTCGGGTCTTTTTCCGCATTTATCCGCCCCAATCCGGCCTGTTCATGGTATAATGGCACAGTACCGGGATTCCCGTATTTTACTGCAAGTTCCCGCAAAGGACGATGATCGGAAGGAGGCGGTTTCCCTGCGGCAGTCTGCTGAGCTGTTTCCGGAAACGGATCGCCGGATCTATGCCATGATCTCCGCGCACGACGGGATCAAAGCCCGGGAGATCGCCTCAGCCCTGGGCGAGGACCGGACCGCGATTAACCGGCTGCTTGTTTCTTCCGCACTGATGCGCGAAATGTGCTATCAGGACCGGGATTACCGCTGGCATGCCCTGATCCGGCAGCAGGTTCCCCATGAGGGGCTCTATGAGTTTTCCGGGTGGTACGGGCTTGTCAGCGAGTTCCTTTCCCTTTCCGAAGACGACTGGCTGAGTCAGCTTTGCGACGGATGCCGGCGGATCGGCAGGAACCTGAACGACACCCGGGGGCTCATCCACTCCTTCCGGGACTGCGGGGAAACCATACGCATGCTGTTCGGGGATCTGGCCCAGCTGTCGGATCTTTCTTTCGAACCGTGGGAGCTTGCTTTTGAGTTCCGGCTGAACCGCGCCAGAATGATCCGGATCTACGCCGACGTCATGATCGTCGCTCCGGGCCGCGTTTTCGTGCTGGAATTCAAGATGAAGAACAAAATCGATCCGGATGAAGTACTCCAGGCCGCCAAATACGTGCCCTACCTGGAGCTGATCTTCGGGCAGACCCATGAGATTCTTCCCGCGCTGGTACTGACGGGGAGCAGCGATCTGTTCGAGCTGGTTCCCATCGGAAAGACGGACGCGCTCCTTCCGGTGTGCTCCGGCAACATGCTGTTCAACGTGCTGAACGAATATATGGGCTTTCTGGACTGAGGTTCCGTTTGTGAAAGTTATGTGACTGACAGGGTTTTCAGCCTGCCCTGTCGAAAGTGAAAAATGGCCGTTTTTGCGGCAATGGGTAATGAAGGGAGATCCTGCATGTTGAGTGCTGCCAGTCAAAAGGAGAATAAAGCGAATAACGGAAAGTTCGACGTGGGCGGTCAGGCGGTGATGGAAGGCGTTATGATGCGTTCGCCTTCCGCGACCGCAGTCACCGTCCGGCGTCCGGACGGGTCCATGGTCACCAAGCTCACGCCGTTCACCCCGCTGAAGGAGAAGCATCCCTGGATGGGAAAGCCGTTCATCCGCGGCATAATCAATATGGCTACCATGCTGTATTACGGGATGAATACCCTGGAAGACTCCACGAAGATGCTGGGGATGCTGGACGAGGAGCCGACGAAGTTCGAGAAATGGCTGGCGGAGAAGCTGGGCAAGGGGATTGACAAAATCGTCATGTTTACGGCGATCGTCCTGGCCGTCGTCCTGTCGGTCGCGCTGTTTATCGCCCTTCCCGCCGGCGTCGAAACCCTTCTGCGGAACGCGGGCATGTCCCCGGTCGGCTATACCCTGATCGGCGGTCTGCTGAAAATTCTGCTCCTGATCGGATATATGATTTTCTGCGCCTTTGTGCCGGACGTGCGCCGCACATTCCAGTATCACGGCGCGGAGCATAAATCCGTTCATTGCCACGAATCCGGACTGCCGCTGACGCCTGAAAACGCGCAGACGTTTTCCAGGCTGCATCCGCGCTGCGGCACGGCCTTCCTGCTGATCGTGTTCAGCATCAGTATCCTGCTGTTCCTCGTGCTGAACGTGGTCTTCCCCATCAGTAATTTCTTCCTCCGTTTTCTGTTCCATCTGGCCATGCTGCCGGTGGTCGCCGGCGTCAGCTACGAGGTGCTGATGGGCCTTGCCCACAGCTCCGGGAAAGCCGCCTGCGTTCTCCGCTGGCCGGGTATGCAGATGCAGCGGCTGACCACCAGGGAGCCGGATGCCTCGATGCTGGAGTGCGCCATCGTTTCCGTCAACGTCGTTCTGAACGGCTTCCCGGAGCACTGCGAGAAAACGCCGGAGGGCTGGGGCATCTTCCATGATTACCGTGAATCCGAGCCCGGTTATGTCCCTGAGACGCCCGCAGCTATGGAATCCGATTCCGAATCCGGTTCTGAATCCGGTTCGGAGGCGCAGCCGGTATGACGCCGGGAGATCTGATCCGCGGTACAACAGCCCGGCTGCGGGAGGCAGGCGTTCCTGATCCGGTCACTGACAGCGCGCTGATGCTCTCTTCCCTCTGTCACGTTCCTCCCCTTTCCCTTCGTCTGGATTTTGAAACCGTTCTGCCCGATTCCGTTCTGGATCGTTTTGAACTTCTGGTTTCGCGGCGTCTTCAGCGGGAACCGCTTCAGTACATTCTGGCTGAAGCGCCTTTTTTCGGCCGTTTCTTTTATGTGGATCCGAACGTCCTGATTCCGCGGCCCGAAACCGCGCTGCTGTGTGAATGGGCCCTGGAGAAGCTCGCTGCCGTGGAGGCGCCGCGTATTCTCGATCTTTGCACCGGCAGCGGCTGCATCGGGATTTCCGTCAGCCTTTCCCGGCCGGACGCCGCGGTAATCTGCAGCGATCTCTCTGAAGCAGCGCTGGCGGTAGCCCGGAAGAACGCCGGTCTTCTCGGGGCGGATGTGGTTCTCCTGAAATCCGATCTGTTTTCGGATCTTCCCCCGGATGCCTATGATCTGATCCTTTCCAATCCCCCGTATATTCCCGCGGCGGAGCTGCTGTCCCTGCAGCCGGAGGTCCGGATGGAGCCGTCCCTGGCGCTGGACGGAGGGCCGGACGGTCTCTCGATATACAGAAGGATCGTCACCGACGCTCCGGCATTTCTCAGGCCCGGCGGAATCCTGATGATGGAGCTGGGATGGGACGAAAGCGATCCGGTGTCCGCTCTCCTGCAAAGCGGACCCTTCAGCCGGATCGAAATCCGGAAGGATCTTGCCGGAATCAATCGAATGATCAGTGCCGTAAGGGAGGCGTGAGCCGATATGTTTGAAAAACTGGAGCAGCTGTCCGACCGCTACCGGGAATTGTCCGAGGCGATCGCCCAGCCGGAAGTGATTCAGGACTTCCCCCGGTATCAGCGCTTTCTGCAGGAAATGTCCTCCATGGAGCCGCTCATGAAGGCCTATTCGGAATATCAGCAGGTACAGCAGCATCTTTCAGAAGCGCAGGAGCTTCTGGAAGATCCCGAATTCAGGAATGAAGCCGATGCGGAAATCGGTGAGCTGACAGAGCGCAGCGACCGGCTGCTGCAGGAAATCCGGCTTCTTCTGATCCCTCCGGACCCCATGGACAGCCGGAACGTGATTCTGGAAATCCGTGCCGGGGTGGGCGGCGAAGAGGCAGCCCTTTTTTCCGCGGATCTGATGCGGATGTATCTGAAATTCGCAGACCGCCGCCAGCTGACCGCCTCCGTGCTTTCCGCCAGCGATACGGATCTCGGCGGTGTCAGCGAGGCGCTGGTCATGGTATCCGGTCAGGATGCCTATGCCCTGTTCAAGTTTGAAAGCGGCGTTCACTGCGTGAAGCGCGTCCCGGTCACGGAGAGCTCCGGCCGCATTCATACGTCCACCGCGACGGTGGCCGTCATGCCGGAAGCCCTGGAGCCGGAGCTGGAAATCAACCCCGGCGATCTGAAGATCGACGTATTCCACGCTTCGGGCCATGGCGGTCAGGGCGTCAATACCACGGACAGCGCCGTGCGGGTCACGCATTTGCCCACGGGTACCGTCGTCACGTGTCAGGACGAGCGCAGCCAGTTGGAGAACAAGGCCAAAGCCGTCAAGGTCCTGCGCTCCCGCCTGCTGGATCAGATTCGCCTGTCCCACAGCGAGGCGGTCGCGGCGGACCGCAGGAGCCAGATCGGCGGCGGAGACCGCAGCGAGAAAATCCGCACCTATTATTTCAATCACGATTATGTGGTCGACCACCGCATCGGCCTGACCGTGAACCGCACCGAATTCGTCATGAACGGGAATATCGATCCCTTTGTGGACGCGCTGCGACTCGCGGAAAAGACCGAAAAGCTGAATTCCTTCAAAAACAGCTGACCGCGCAGTCCGAACCCGGAAACCGTCATCATCGTAATCAGGAGATGTGAACCGTTGCGTACCCAGATTCTTCCCCCGGATGCTTCTTCTCTTTCCCTCGCCGCGGAACTGATTCAGCAGGGCGGGCTGGTCGCCTTTCCCACCGAGACCGTCTACGGCCTCGGTGCCGACGCGCTGAATCCGGAAGCGGTGCGCTCCATATTCGCCGCGAAGGGGCGCCCGGCTGACAATCCGCTGATTGTGCATATTTTCCGGCGTGAGCAGCTGGATTCCATTTGTGACCTTCCCGACGCGGCCGTTCCCCTGATGGACGCGTTCTGGCCCGGACCGCTGACCCTGCTCTTTCCGAAAAAGGCCGCTGTCCCGGACGTCGTTACAGCCGGCCTGCCGACGGTAGCGGTCCGGATGCCCTCGCACCCGGTAGCGCAGGCTTTCCTGGCCGCCTGCGGTCTTCCGGTGGCCGCACCCAGCGCGAACCGCTCCGGCCGGCCCAGCCCAACCACGGCGGCCCACGTCCTGGAGGATCTTTCGGGAAACGTTCCCCTGATCCTGGACGGCGGTTCCTGCGAAGTGGGCCTGGAATCCACCGTGCTGGATCTGTGTCACGGGGAGCCATGTATCCTGCGGCCCGGCGGCGTGACGAAGGAAATGCTGGAGGATGTTCTGAAGAAGCCTGTCAGCCTGGCCGGCAGCATTCTCCGCCCGCTCCGGGAGGACGAGACCGCCCTGTCTCCCGGCATGCGATACAAACATTACGCTCCCAAAGCGGACGTAACCCTGGTGGACGGCCCGGAGGAAAACGTGCTTCCCCTGCTTCGCAGCCTGTATACCCGGGATACCGACGCCGGGAAGAAGTCCTGTATCCTGTGCTTCTCCGAGCATGCCGAAGCCCTTTCCGTATGCCGCGTGCTGTCCCTCGGCTCTAAATCAGAGCCCTCGCAGATCGCGCACCGGCTGTTTGATACCCTGCGCCAGCTGGATGAGGAGCAGATGGAGAGCGTTTACAGCGAGGTAATTCCGCCGGAAGGAATCGGTCTCGCGGTTATGAACCGCCTGGGCCGGGCCGCGGCGTTCAGGATGATTCACGCCTGAAAAGCATAATAAAACCGGTTTTCCGCTCCTCATCGGAACAGAAAACCGGTTTCTTTTTTCATCTGATACGTCAAACCATTGAAGAACAGAGATTTTTCTCAGTAAAAGCAGAAGGAATCTTCACTCTCCACTCTCCAATCTTCACGCTCTCTCAGATATTCAGCAGATCGCTGTATGCCTTCAGCGCGCCGTCCGTCTCGTGCGCCAGCACTTTTTTCGCCAGCACCTTGCCGAGCTGGACGCCTTCCTGGTCAAAACTGTTCAGATTCCAGAGGAAGCCCTGGAACATGACCTTGTTTTCAAAATGGGAAAGCAGCGCGCCCAGCGCTTCCGGCGTCAGGCTGTCTCCCACGATGATGCTGGAAGGACGGTTCCCGCTGAAGTTCTTGTTTCGGTTCTCGTCTTCCTTTCCGCAGGCGAAGGCCATGATCTGGGCCGCCACGTTGGCGCACAGTTTCTGCTGGCTCGTGGATCCCTGAATGACCACGTCCGTTTCGATCTGGCTGTTCCGGAAGCCGATGAACTGCAGCGGAATAATATCCGTTCCCTGGTGCAGCAGCTGATAGAACGAATGCTGCCCGTTGGTTCCGGGTTCACCGAAAATCACCGGCCCCGTCGGATAGGAAACGGGTTCTCCGAAACGGTTCACGGATTTGCCGTTGGATTCCATATCCAGCTGCTGCAGGTGCGCCGGGAAGCGGGACAGTGCCTGGGAATACGGCAGCACAGCGGTGCAGGGATAATGCAGGATATTCCGTTCATACATGCCGATCAGCGCGTCCAGCATGGCCGCGTTCTTCCGGATGTCCTTCTCCGTGGCCAGTTTGTCTTCCGCCGCGGCGCCTTCCAGGAACCGGGCAAAGATGTCCGGCCCGAAGGCCAGGGAGAGCACGGCTCCGCCCACCGCGGAGGTGGAGGAATAGCGGCCGCCGATATAATCGTCCATGAAGAACGCCGCCAGATAATCCGCGCTCTTCGCCAGCGGAGAGGTTTCGCTGGTCACGGCTATCATGTGCTTCGACGCGTCCAGCCCCGCGTTCTTCAGCGCGTCCTTCACGAAGGATTCGTTGGTCAGGGTTTCCAGCGTAGTACCGGATTTGCTGACCAGGATAAAAATCGTGTGTGCCAGATCCGTCGCGTTCAGCACGGCTGCCGCGTCGTCCGGATCCACGTTGCTGATGAACCGGGCTTCCATTTTGAAATGCCCGTGCTTCCGGGCCCAGTTTTCCAGTGCCAGATACATGGCCCGGGGGCCGAGATCGCTTCCGCCGATGCCGATCTGAACCGCGGTGGTATACTTTTCCCCGTTCTCGTTCAACAGTTCGCCGTCATGCACCTTTTTGGCGAACGCGGCGATCTTTTCCTGCTGCTCCCGGTAGAAAGCCCGCTTGTCCGTCCCGTCGGCGATGACAGCCTTACCCAGCTGCCCGCGGGTCAACTGATGCAGCACGAGCCGCTTTTCTCCGGTGTTGATGACCGCGCCGTTGTACAGCTCTTCAAACTTGTCGGTCAGCTGCGCCTCAGCTGCCAGTTCCCCGAGCTTTTCCAGCAACTCGTCATCCACAAGCCTGGCCGCGTAGCAGAAGGACAGCCCCGCCGCCATCGGAGCGGCATACTCCCGCACCCGGACAGCGCCTTGTTCTCCCTTCATGGCTTCCTTCAGATCGACAGTCTTTTTCGATTCCGCCATTTCCTGATAGGCCTTTAACTGATCCAGATTCTTCCACTCCGCCATGATCCATATCCTCCTGTTATTGTTTGATTCAGAGTTCCTTCCCTCTTATTATATCAATCCCGTTGCCTGATGACAAGCACCGCAGCAAAAGAAAACCCTGTTCCGAATTACAGAACAGAGACGGATATTCAATTGTTCTCCTCTGTCCCATCAGATCTTGGTATCCAATATGTTACAAAATTATTATGAAATACAAACAAGAAATTAAGAAATAACAAACATAAGTGTAACAAGACTCCTGTATCATTGAAATACAGGATCAGGAATACTCCTGAATAGAAAGGAAAGAGCATCATGAAGAAAAGTTGGATTGCTATACTTACAGGTTTAGTTGTGCTTTGTCTGTGTGCGGTAGCCGGGGCGGAGATTATCAGCGGCGACACGCATTGGGCATACGGCGGCAGTGAAAACATCCTGTTTTCACTGGATACGTCCACTGGTGTGATTACCATTTCCGGCAGCGGCGGATGGGAAGACTATGCCGGATATATGCCCGGACCTCCGTGGTCTTCGGATTATGCGGCCAGTCTGACCGGCGCGCTGGGCGACTATCGGGCTTCCATCAGGAAAGCAGTCATCCAGGAAGGCGTTACCTCGATTGCAGGAAAGGCGTTTTCCTATTGCAAAAATCTGACGACCGTGGAACTTCCCAGCACGATCACCAGAATCGGATATGAAGCGTTTGATAACTGTACTTCTCTGATCAGCATCAAGCTTCCGAACGGACTTCTGAAAATTGAAGATGCTGCTTTCAGAGGGACTTCCCTGCTGACGAGTATCAATATTCCCTCTACCGTCAGCAGCATCGGAGAACGTGCCTTCAAAGAATCCGCTCTTCGTACGGTGGAAACCTACGGTGATCTCGGTAAAGAAGCGTTCTTCGGATGCCCGTTGACCTCCGTGGTCATCAACAACTGTACGGATATGTCGGAAGATGGCGGCACCTTCCGTGAATGCAAAAAGCTGTCCTCCGTCACCTTTAACAATTGCAATATCATAACCATTCCGGATGAAGCGTTCATGGAATGCCCGTTTACCACCTTCACAATTCCGGCGACAGTCACAAAGATTGGAACGGATGCATTTAAATCAACCAATCTGACGTCTGTCACGCTTCCGGACGGCCTGATGACACTGGATCACGGAGCGTTCAAAAATACCAACCTGACCACGGTCACTATTCCGGACAGCGTCATCATGATGGGAAATACTGTCTTCGAGAACTGTTCCAAACTCAGAACCGCCGTATTGTCTTCCGGAATCGGGAATGTTCCTGAATATACTTTCCATAATTGCGACGCGCTGACAGACGTAACCATCCCCGCCGGGACGCTGACAATTGAGAAAAGCGCGTTTGACTCCTGTAAATCCCTGCGGACGATCGTGATTCCGGAAGGGGTTGCCGGAATCCGTGAGTATGCGTTTTCCGCCTGCTCTTCACTGAACTTTGTGACGATTCCCTCCAGCATGGTTACGCTTGACAAAGGCGCATTCAACGTATGCAAGCAGCTGACAGATGTTTTCTATGCCGGAAGCGAAAGCGACCGTGCAGGGATTACCATTACGGAAAACTCCAATGATGCGTTGCTGAAAGCCATCTGGCACTATCAGGAGGCGGATTTCGGCTCCCTGACACCCGGAAACGTCTGGGATATCACTTACACCTGGGCGGAGGATTACAGCACGGTTACCGGAACTGCGGTCTGCAAAAACAAAACAGATCATAAGATTACGGAAACAGCCGAAGCCAGCGGCGAGGTTACAACACCGGCTACCTGTGAGGGTGTCGGCGTCATGACCTATACTTCAACAGGATTTGAAAATGACCTGTTTGCGTCCCAAACGACAACCGCGGACATTCCGGCAACCGGCCACGATTGGAGTACACCGACATATGAATGGGAATGGAACGATCCGGTAACAGTTACGGCTTCCAGATTCTGCGCAAATGATGCGGAACATGTTGAAACCGAAACCGTCGAGGCGGTCTATACCAATAAAAAGCCGACCGTGAGCGCACCGGGACACTACAAGTATACTGCCGCATTCGAGAATCCCGCCTTTGAAACACAGGCATATGAGGATGACTATATCGATCTCGAATTCAAGGTGGATGGTCTTAAGTATGAGCTTGTCAGCACAGGCTCCAATAACAAATGGACAAAAAAGATCTCTGATGGGAAAGAAGCAGCAGACAGAATCTCTGCCGGTGAATATGTGGCAATCGTTACCGGAGCGCAGAAAAAAACGGTTACGAAGCTTAAGATTACGGACAAGGTTCGGATGTACGGCGTCCAATTCAAGGTGGTTGAAATCTCCGACAATGCGTTCAAGGGTCTGAAAAAAGTCACTTCAGTCAGCATTGGAAAGAATGTAAAGAAGATCGGGAAATCCGCTTTCAGCGGCTGTTCTGCGCTGACAGCGATTTCCGGCGGCGCGGGGCTCACAAACATCGGGGACAACGCTTTTGCCTCCTGTGTGAAGCTCACAACTGTTCCGGCTTTTGCGAAACTGACTACCATCGGAGCTTCCGCGTTCAAAGGCGACAAGGCACTGGCGAAGATCACGCTGGGTGCCAAGGTCAAAAATATCGGTAAGAACGCTTTCAACAACTGCTCGAAGCTGAAGACGATCATCCTGAAGACCAAACTGCTGACCAATAAGACAGTCGGTGCCGGTGCTTTTAAAGGAATCGCCTCCAAGCCCACTGTCACCTGCCCGAAGGGAAAGAAGAACGCCTATAAAGAACTGCTGCTGAAGAAAGGCATGCCGAAAAAGACTGTCTTCAAGTGATTCTCTTCAGGCAGGACGATCGGCATAACACCTGCAAACGTTACAGGGAGTCTCCCCTGTTTTGAGACTCCCTGTAACGTTCTACTTCTGAAAAACGGCACAGAGCCATGAATGTAGGTTCATGTAAAGGAAAAACCCGGGAACATCGTGTTTCCGGGCTTTGCATGTCTTTGGTTCGTAATCAGCGCTTGCTGAACTGAGGAGCGCGGCGTGCGGCTTTGAGGCCGTACTTTTTCCGTTCCTTCATTCTGGGGTCACGGGTCAGCAGACCGTTCTTCTTCAGGGTGGCCCGCAGCTCCGGATCAGCCTTGCACAGGGCCCGGCTGATGCCGTGACGGATCGCGCCGGCCTGACCGGTGAGGCCGCCGCCGTTAACGTTCACCAGCACGTCGTAATTCCCGGTGTTGGTGATGTTCAGAGGCTGACGCACAGTCATCTTCAGGGTTTCCAGACCGAAATAGTTATCGATGTCACGCTTGTTGATCGTGATCTTTCCATCGCCGGCAACCAGACGGACGCGGGCAACGGCTTTCTTACGGCGACCTACCGCATTGAATTCATGATTAGCCATTTTGCTTGAATCTCCTTTCCGCGTCACGCAAGTTCAAGTTTCTCAGGCTTCTGAGCAGCCTGCTCATGATCGGGACCGGCGTAAACCTTCAGCTTCTTCGCCATCTGGCGGCCAAGCGGCCCCTTCGGCAGCATGCCGACCACCGCGCGGCGCACGGCAAACTCGGGCTTTTCCGCCATCAGCTTGCGGTACTTGGTCTCTTTCAGACCGCCGGCGTATCCGCTGTGATGATAGTACACTTTCTGATCCAGCTTTTTGCCGGTCAGCACAACCTTATCGGCGTTCACGATAATCACGTAGTCACCGGTGTCCATGTTCGGTGTATAGATCGGCTTATTCTTGCCGCGCAGGATGTTGGCAACCTGGCTGGCCAGACGGCCCAGCACGAGGCCTTCGGCGTCCACAACGTACCATTTCCGGTCGATGTCCGCTGCCTTCGGAATAAACGTCTTCAAGAGTGTCTCCTCCTCAGTAGATTGATGGTGTATGCCGGCCATGATGGTCACATGTCCGGGAGTGTCAAGAGCTACCGGGGCTAGCGGAGCTTTTGATGCCAACGAATAATATACCGCAAATCGTTTTGCCCGTCAAGCATTTTCTTTTGATTTTTCAGAATTCGACGCCTATTTCCCGCAGTTTTTCCTTCAGTTCCTCCGGGTCTCCGTGAAAGACGATTCCCTTCCATCCGTGCTTCACGGCTCCGGCCGCATTAATCGGCATGTCGTCGATAAACACGCATTCTTCGGGCTTCAGATGAAATTGTTCCGTGAAGCGTTCGTAGATTTCGTTCATGGGCTTGATCAGCCGGAGATCCGCGGAAACCATCACCCCGTCGAAATACCGGCTCACGCTGTATTTCGGCCAGTATATATGATGCGCGAGGCTGGCATTGCTCAGCAGCCAGATGCCGTACCCCGCTGCCTTCAGCCGGCTCACCAGTTCTTCCATGCCCTCCAGCACGTCCTCCGGACGGGACCAGTGATACAGCAGGTTCTGCGCGGCTGCATGCAGGGGTTCAGGGATCCGGGAGAGCACCCGCGGTTCCGCGGTCTCCTCCCGCAGGACGCCCATATCCATCTGGGCCCATTCAATGGAGCGGAACAGTTCCCGCAGGATGATCTCCCGCTCTTCCGGCTTCGTGATCCCTTCACGGGTCAGGAACAGCTCCGGCTCGAAGCGGACCAGCACGTTGCCCATGTCAAAAACGATGTTCCGGATCATGCGTTTCCTCCGTCGTCCGGGACAGCCGCTTCTTCCGCCGCCGCATGGACAAGGCCCAGCTTTCCGCGGATCTTTTCCAGCCGCTTGCGCCGCTTCACCCGCAGGGCCAGCCGCTCTCCCAGATCCCTGGCGCCGACGCCGTATACCAGATACAGGATCAGCCCGGAAATGATCATGATGAACACGGTGGAAGCGCAGCGGCGCCCCGAGGCGTTCATATTCACGTTGTTTCTGCCTTCGTCCTCGCACATGCTCTGGATGACCATGGCATAGGTCGTGCCCTCAGCCTTCTTGAAGGTCGCGCCCATGTCGTACTCGGAGAACAGAGCGTTGAAATTCAGCGCGAACACCGCCAGCACGCTCGGCAGCACGATGGGCAGCTTCACCTTCAGGAACGTCGTCATCTGGCTGGCGCCGAGATTGCGCGCGGCGTCCTCCAGCTCCTCGTCGATGGCATAGAACGCGGCCTTGATCATCCGCACCGCGAAGGGTAACTTGACCACCATATACGCCATGACGATCAGAATCCGGACGTTCTCCTTCATATACAGGTTCTGGCCGAATACGTAGAAAACGTTGCCGTTGAAGAACGTTCTGTAGGAATAGCAGATCAGGATGGTCGGCAGCAGCCACGGGAACAGCAGGCACGCCTCCACCAGCTTGCCGCGCTTTTTCTTCTTGTGCTTGAAGATGTAGTTCACCGCGATCACCACGATCACGCAGGCCAGCGCCGCCGCGACGGCGGACATGATAAAGCTCAGGCGGATGCCGCCCAGGGTCTTTTCGTTGCCGAACACACCGGAAATGGCTCCCTTGCTGACCATTTCCTTCCCTTTCCAGTTCTGGTAGATATAATCCTGGTTTCCGAAATAATTAGAAAGGGTCCAGGAGGAGAAATCCAGCACCTTGTTCCGGACGTTGCCCCAGTTCTGAAAGGAGAACACGATGATCATGACCACCGGGGTCATATAGATCACGAACAGCACGTAGGCATAGATATGCGCCAGCACGTTGGCCACCGGATTCTGGATCTTCTGCTTCACCAGCTTGGCCTTCGTCTTGCTGACGGAAAGGTAATGACCCTTGCTTTCATAATGGTTCAGCACCAGCAGCAGCGTGATCGTGCACATGGCCAGGATCACAGAGAGCAGGGCCGCCCGGGCCTGAGGGAACGCTTCGTCCGCCACGGAGGAACCGGCCAGCCGGACGATTTCCGGGTTGATGCTGTTGTAGCCCAGCAGCGTCGGCGCGGACATGGCGCAAAGGCCGGTGATAAAGGTCATGACCGTCAGGGAGAACAGGGTCGGCAGCAGCGTCGGCATAACCACCTTCAGCAGCACCTTGAAGGGTTTCGCGCCCAGATTCCGGGCCGCCTCCACCGTGTTGTAGTCGATTCCGCGGATCGCGTTCCGCAGGAACAGAGCGTGGTTGGAGGTGCAGGCGAAAGTCATTGTGAACAGCACGGCGTTGAAGCCGGTAAACCATTGCCGGTTGATGCCGGGCATGACCTCCGTCATCCACTTCGTCATCAGGCCGTTGGGGTCGTACAGGAACTGGTATCCGGTAACCAGCGCCACGCCGGAATAAATCAGCGTGGTCATGTATCCGAGCCGTAGAATCCTGGCGCCCTTGATGTCAAAATACTCGGTTAGCAGAACAATGGAAATGCCCACCACGTTCACGGTGACCACCAGGCAGAGGGCCAGCCGGATGGAATTCCAGAGAAACAGCGGCATATTCCCCGCGAAGAAGAAGCGGATGACCGCGAAGGGATCCGGGTTGCCCGCCGCGTCGGTCTCCCGGAATACGGATGTCAGGGTATTGAAGCAGGGGATCACCATGAAGCCCAGGAAGAGGTAGGCAAACAGAACGCCGCCGAAGATCCCCCAGAGCTTTCCGAGGCCGTATTTTTGTTTCCCGATCGTTGGAGTCTGCATGATCTCACCTCACATCGTAATGCATGATGTCAGCCGGATTGATTCGTAGCAGCACGGATTCGCCGGGCTCGTAGATATTGATCCCGTCGTTTTTCTCGACCACCTTCAGCGTCTGGCCGGCCGCCTGAATCGTATACTTGATGAACAGTCCGTAATACTCCTGGGATTCGATGACGCCTTCGAACACGGCTGCCTGATCGTCCGCCGGCGCGACTTTTCCGGACTCTTTTTCCGCGGTCTGCACGGCAATCCGCTCCAGCCGGATATAATGGGCCTGGTTCGCGGGAAGGCGCATCTGCTGCATAACATCGCCTTTCAGCCTGTTGATATCGCCGATAAAGTTGGCGACGAACTCGGTTTTGGAATGATTGTAGACCTCGTTGGGCGTGCCGATCTGCTCGATGTATCCCTTATTGAACACGGCGATCCGGTCGGACAGCGTCAGCGCTTCCTCCTGGTCGTGCGTCACATAGATCGTCGTGATGCCGAATTCCCGCTGCATTTTCTTCAGCTCGTTCCGAAGATTGACCCGCAGCTTCGCGTCCAGGTTGGACAGCGGCTCATCCATGCAGATGATAGCCGGCTCCGTCACCAGTGCGCGGGCGATGGCGACGCGCTGCTGCTGTCCGCCGGAGAGCTGGGATACCGCTTTGGCCAGCTGTTCTTCCGTCAGATCCACCTTGAAGGCGATATCGTTCACCTTCCGGTCGATTTCGTCTTTTTTCATCTTTTTGATCTTCAGGCCGAAGGCGATGTTGTCCCGGACCGTCATCGTCGGAAACAGCGCGTAGCTCTGGAACACGATACCGATATTCCGCTTTTCGATCGGCACATGGGTGATGTCCTTCCCCTGCATGAATACGGTACCGCTGGCCGGCTCGATAAAGCCCGTGATGGTGCGCAGGGTTGTGGTTTTTCCGCAGCCGGAAGGCCCGAGGAATGTGAAGAACTCTCCTTCCTTCACATGCACGTTGATGCGGTGGAGGGCTTCAAAGTCACCGAATTTCACGACGATATCAGAAAGATTAATCATAAGCGGTCCGCTCCTTTGCATAGTACTTGTTCGCAGACCGGCCCCCTCGTGCGGATGCCGGTCTGAAAATATTCTGCATAACAAATTTGATTTCCAAATTCGTTATAATCAGCGTGGTATGAAAGGGGATTTATTGATTTACCCGCGGTAAATCAATATGAATATGTGAATAAAATGAGGGGCGAGCCCGAATCGGGCTCGCCCGGAGTTCGCTGATAATTATTCAGCCTTCTGGGTCAGGGTCGCCCAGTCCAGATTGTCCCAGTCGGGTTCAGCCGGAGCATTGGCGTTGTCAGCCCAGTAGAAGCCGAGGTTCGTCATGATGTTCGTCCACTCGGAGGAATGGGCGCCCACATACTCGGCGTAGGTCATATCGGTGCCTTCCACCTTGGTCAGGGAGCAGTTCTTGATCGCGTAGATCGGAGGAACTTCGTCATACAGGGCGCTGACGGCTTCGGTGTTGCAGGGATAGGAGGCGAACTGTTCGGACCAGGCGATCTGGGTCGCGGCGGAGCCGAACCACTCGGCGAAGGCTTTCACGTTCTCGGTGTCTTCTTCACTGCGGCCTTCCCGGTCTACGATGCCGATGTATTCGGCGATGTAGTAGGTGCCGTCGTCGATTTCCACCAGGCCCCAGTTCTCTCCGACCGGCACGCCGTGCAGCGGATGCTCGTAGGCGGGGTTGTCAGCGGTGGCGGTGATTTCGCCGTACAGGGAAGAGGAGTAGAAGGTGGAAACCTGAACGTCGCCGCGGATCAAGGGCTCAAGACCGTACTTGTCGCCGGTGTTCTCGCCGTTTGCGCAGTACTTCCACAAGGTCTTCCATCCTTCGATGGAGATGCCGCCGGCGGGAGATGCCGGATCGGTGAAGGAGAACAGCATCGCGTTGTTGATGTTCATGTTGGTGGTGCCGCCCACCTTGCCCTGGCGGTACCACT
>CAMKJS010000035.1 GCA_946413245.1 uncultured Clostridia bacterium | reverse complement strand
CTGATCGCCATCGCGCTGCGGGAAGAGGACGAGCTGATCGGCGTGCGGCTGAGCACGGGCGAGGACGAAATGCTCCTGTCCAGCCGGAAAGGCATGTCCATCCGCTTCAGCGAGCGCCATGTGCGCAACATGGGCCGGAATTCCATGGGCGTGCGCTCCATGCGGCTGAGCGAAGGGGACGAGGTCATCGATATCGCGGCGGTGGAGCCGGATACCACGGTGCTGGCGATCACCACCAACGGATACGGCAAGCGGACCGATCCCGAGGAATACCGGGAGCAGGGCCGGAACGGCAAGGGTATCCGCGCCATCAACCTGACGGAGAAGACAGGAGACCTGGCGGCGCTGATGTTCGTGCACGAGGACGAGGATATCCTGCTGATTACCGACGACGGAACGATCATCCGGGCCCGGGCGGCGGATATCCGCCTGTGCGGCCGGAATACCCAGGGCGTCCGTGTGATGCGCCTGAGCGAAGGCAGCCAGGTGGTCGGTGTCTGCCGGGCGGAAAAGGAAGAGGAAGAGGAAGAGGACGCGGAGGAAACCGGAACGGTTCCGGCCGAAGCGGAGACCGGAGAAGCCGGAACGGCAGAAGCGGAAACCGTGACGGGAGCGGCTGAAACGACCGGAGAAGCCGAAACGGCGGAAACATCCGGGACGGAAACGACGCCGGAGGAGTAAACAATCCATATGGACCGGGACTGCTTTCAGGCGGTCCCGGTTTTTGAAAGGAGGGAACGCTGTGACGGACACGGAACGGGAAGCACTGCGAAAGACGATGATCCGGGCTCGGGAAGCCATGACGCCGGAGGAGCGCGCGGAGAAGTCCGCCCGGGCGATGGAGCGGATCGCGGGCCTGGAGGCTTTCCGGCGGGCGGAGACCGTGATGATCTACCGCGCGGTGCGGGGAGAGCTGTCCCCGGAAACGCTGCCCGGGCTGCCGGTGTCCGCCGGAAAGCGTTTCGCTTATCCCCTCTGCCTGCCGGAGCGGAACATGGCCGCCCTGATCCCCGGCGCCTGGCAGACCGGGCCGTTCGGCATACCGGAGCCTGTGCCGGAGCAGTCGGAAGAGGTGCCGCCGGAGGCGCTGGATCTGGTGATCTGCCCCGGAACGGCTTTTGACGCACGGGGACACCGGCTCGGCATGGGCGGAGGATACTATGACCGTTTCCTGCCCCGGTGCACAAACGCCGTGATTGTCATGGCGGCGTTTGAGGCGCAGCGGGCGGAGGAGGTGCCGGCCGACAGCCGGGACGTGCCGATGGCGCTGGTGGTGACGGAAGACCGTGTATACAAGGGAAATCTTAACTTCCCGCGGGGAATTCTTAACTTGACAGGGCGACTGTGTTCACGATAGAATAACAACAGCGAATCGTATGAACTGACCGTTTTATCAAATTCAGCAGGGAGATCCCTGTATGAATAAAATCAAAAAGGAGGAACCAAATCTATGAAGAAACTCGTAGCCCTGGTACTGGCCCTGGTAATGGTGCTGAGTGTTTCCGCGGTTTTTGCGGAAGCGAAGACAGAGTACAACGTAACCGTGCTCGTCTGGAAGTTTGACGACACATACGGCTCTTCCGTCCGTCAGGCAATGCTGAAGTGGGCGGAGACCGTCGGCGACGAACTGGGCGTCAAGATCAACCTTGACCTGCAGGATGCCGGCGACGACATGGCCAAGCAGGTCGAGCAGTGCGACCAGGCCATCGGCAAGAACCCCGATTTCGTGATCATCAACCTGGCGGAGCCGGCCGGCGGCCAGACCCTGGTCGACAAGCTGACCGCGGCCAACATCCCCTTCCTGTTCTACAACATTCCGCCGTCTGACGAAACCTATGAATCCGTGGTGAAGAACAGCGGTTCCTTCTTCGTCGGCACGCTGCCGCGTGAAGCGGGCGACATGCAGGGCGAAATCCTGGCTGATCTGTGGGCGGCTGATCCCTCCAAGATCGACCTGAACGGCGACGGCAAAGTGCAGTTCGTGGAGTTCAAGGGCGTGGCCAACAACCCCGAAGCGATTGCCCGTACCCAGTATTCCGAAGAGACCGCTGTTGAGCTGGGCGTGCCGCTGGAAATGGTTACCGACGTGATCGTGGCTGACTGGGATACCACCAAGGCGAACGACGCGATGCTGGCCACCTGGAAGGCGCATCCGGAAATCGAACTGGTGTTCGCGAACAACGACGATATGGCCATCGGCGTCATCGCCGCGCTGAACCAGTCCGGTTACAACACCGGCAACGAAGGCGATCCCGCCATCACCGTCATCGGTGTGGACGCGACGGACGCCGCTTACGAAGCCATCAATGCCGGCCGCATGACCGCTACCGTCAAGCAGGACGGCGACGCCATGGGTCAGGCGAACATCCGCATCATGATGAACTATCTGCTGAACGGCAGCTGGACCGACGGTCTGGATTACAAAGTCAATGATGACGGCGTTTCCACCTTCATCCCCTACGCGAAGATCACCCTGGACAGCCTGAAGTAATTCAAACGTTTTCTCGTGATGAGAGGTCAAATGGTTCCGGCGACTTCGGTCGCCGGAACCACTTTTGACAAAACCGGTGAGGCAGAGCTTCCGAAAACGGTGGTTTCCACCCGGTTTCGGGAAGTACTGTTTGCGGAAACCCTGTTTCAAAAAATACAGAAAAGTGGTGATTCTGCATATGTCCGAAAAACAGGAAGTCCGGAGCAATGAGCCGTTCCTGCTGGAAATGCTGGACATCGATAAAACATTCCCCGGCGTCAAAGCGCTCGACCATGCGAAGCTGCAGCTCCGGAAAGGAACCGTGCACGCGCTGATGGGCGAGAACGGCGCCGGAAAATCCACACTGATGAAATGCCTTTTCGGGATTTATACCCGGGACAGCGGAACCATTCTGCTGAACGGAAACCCCGTGACGTTTACCAGCCCGCGGGAAGCGCTGGACAACGGGGTGGCCATGGTGCATCAGGAGCTGAACCAGGTGCTGCGCCGCAGCGTGATGGAGAACGTATGGCTGGGCCGGTTTCCCACCACGCGGATCGGTACGGTCGATACGAAGAAAATGTACGCGGATACCAAAGCGATCTTCGAGAAACTGGAGATCGACGTGGATCCGAAGCAGATTATCGGGTCGCTGTCCGTGTCCAAACGGCAGATGGTGGAGATTGCCAAGGCGGTTTCCTATGACGCGAGGATCGTCGTGCTGGACGAGCCGACCAGTTCTCTGACCGAGGACGAGGTGGACCATCTGTTCCGGATCATGAACCGGCTGACGGCGGAAGGCGTCGGGATTATCTACATCAGCCACAAGATGGACGAGATCCTGCGGATCTCCGACGACGTCACGATCATGCGCGACGGCCAGTGGATCGCCACCAGGCCGGCGAACGTCCTGACCAAGGAGGAGATTATCCGCCTGATGGTGGGCCGGGAAATGACGAATCAGTTCCCGCCGAAGCACAATGCCATCGGCGAGGTGCTGCTGGACGTTCAGAATCTTTCCGGCATGTATGAACCGACCTGCCACGAGGTCAGCTTCCAGCTGCACAAGGGAGAAGTGCTGGGTGTGGCGGGGCTGGTGGGTTCCCGCCGGACGGAGCTGCTGAATACGCTGTTCGGCTACTTTACCAAGGCCGGAGGCCAGATTACCATGAACGGCAGGGCGATCCGGAATACCACCACGGACGAGGCCCGGGGCAACGGATTCGCACTGATCACGGAAGAACGGCGGGCGACGGGAATCTTCGCGGAGGGATCGATTCTGTTCAATTCCATTATCGCAAATGTGGACGCCTACGGCAAACCGCTGCTGAACAGCCGGAAGATGGATAAGGATACGGACTGGGTCATCGACTCGATCAAGGTAAAGACGCCCAGCAAGAAGACGCTGATCAAGAGCCTGTCCGGCGGCAATCAGCAGAAGGTCATTATCGGGCGCTGGCTGCTGACGGAGCCGGATGTTCTGCTGCTGGACGAACCGACCCGCGGTATCGACGTCGGCGCGAAATACGAGATTTATCAGCTGATCCTGAATCTTGCGGAGCAGGGAAAAGGCGTGATGATGGTTTCAAGCGAAATGCCGGAGCTGCTGGGCATCTGTGACCGGATTCTGGTCATGAGCAACGGGCGGCTGGCCGGCATCGTGGAACGCGGCAAGGATTTCGGCAATATCCCGGGAGAACAGGAAACCATTATGGCTCTGGCAGCCAAGTATGTGTGACGGGGTGACAGACAATGAGCAAAAAAAGGATCGTAAGCATCATCATGCTGGTTGTGCTGGCCGCGGGCATTGCCCTGGCCGTATACGGCGCGACAGGCATCGGGATCTATGACAAGGCCGCCGCCATGATGGGCGGAGACAAAAAGGCTGCCATCGGCTATATTCAGGATCCTTCCACCCTGAAGGAACTGAGCGCCCTGGAAAAGCTCGGTACGGATAAGGTCAGGAGCTTCCTGAAGGAGCTGGGCCTCGACGCTTCCGCCGTGGACGCAGCGGTGGACGAGCGGGTGAAGTACGAGGCGGCCGTCGCCAAGAGCAAGGACCGGACACAGTTCCTGGCATACGCGCAGAGCGTGGATGAGACCGTGACGGAAGAAAACCTGAACGATCTGATCAAGGATCACGACCGGAGCGATCCCATGCGCCAGGCCATGGTCATGCAGGAGCTGGGGATCACGGACGAAGCGGCCCTTGAAGAACTGGCTTCCAATGAGACGCTGCTGGAGCTGTACCGGCAGGGGCTGCCGAAGCTGCTGGCAAACGGACGGATGACCAGCGGCGTGCTGATCCAGTTTATCGGAATCATCCTGATCGTGGTGGCGCTGGCCTACTTCGTGATTCAGGCGATGGACATCAAGCCCCGGGCCAGAACCCGGGCTTCCAATCCCAAAACGGCAAAGGTTACGGGATTCCTGCTGAATTACGCGCTGTTTATTATTCTGGGCCTGATTCTGGTGGTCGTTTCCATCGTCCGGCTCGACTTCCTGAGCATTGACAATATCCTGAACATTCTGCAGAACGCTTCCACGAAGGGCATTCTGGCCCTGGGCTGCGCCGGCCTGATCGTGCTGGCCGGTACGGACCTGTCCATCGGCCGCGTGCTCGGCATCTCCGCGGCTGTGACCGCGTCCCTCGTGCAGTCCACCACATACGCCAGCCGTATGTATCCCACCATGGTTCAGCCGCTGGGCACGCTGGGACTGCTGATTCCGCTGTTCGCGTCCATTGCTGTCGCGGTGGCGTTCAGCCTGATCAACGGCTTCGGCGTGGCGAAGCTGCATCTGCACGCCTTCATCGTGACCCTGGGTACGCAGCTGATCGCCTACGGCGCAAACTGCCTGTATATTGAATCCCAGCCCTCCGGTACGGCGCAGGCGCTGTCCACCTTCGATCCCAACTTCCTGAATATCGCGGCCGGCGCCTTCTATATCGGCGGCGTCCGGGTTCCGCTGGTGGTCATCTACTTCCTGCTGCTGGCGGCGGTCGTCTGGGTGATCTGGAACAAGACCAAGCTTGGCAAGAACATGTTTGCCGTGGGCGGCAATACGGAAGCCGCGGCGGTGTCCGGCGTAAACGTGGCGAAGACCATCATGCTGGTGTATCTGCTCGCCGGCGTGCTGTACGGCATCGCGTCCTTCCTGGAAGCGGCCCGCATTACCGCTGTCGGCGCCAACACCGGTCTGAACTACGAACTGGACGCCATCAGCGCGGTGGTGGTCGGCGGCGTCAGCTTCTCCGGCGGCGTAGGTACGATTCAGGGCGTCGTGATCGGCGCCGTGATCATGCAGGCCATTGTGTACGCGCTGCAGTTCCTGGGGATTAACCCGTATATCCAGTATATTATCCGCGGCCTGATCATCATCCTGGCCGTGTCCATCGACGTACGCAAGTACATCGTGAAGAAGTAAGCCATGAAGGACGAACAGCAAATTCGCAGCGCCAGAGCGGAAATGGAGGCGGCCAAAGCTCAGTCGGAAAAAACGTTCTCAACTGAGCCGGCCGCCCCCCGCCGCTACAAATTATACGACAAAATCAAGGACCGGGTTTCTCTGAAGACGGTGGACATCGTCATCGCCGTGACGGCTGTCCTGATTGTCGGACTGCTGATTTACGGCATTCTGACCGGCAACCGCCAGCCTTAAGCAGGGCAGGTCACTGCCCGTCCCGGAACATCCAGGCCAGAATCTTCGCGATATATTCCATCCAGAAGACCATATCATGGTTCCCCGGAGTTTCAAAATACTCATGGGGAACCTTTTCCTTTTCCAGGAAACGGTGGAAGGTGCGGTTCGGCTCCAGGAGGAAGTCCTCCGTACCGCAGCACATGAAAATCTCCGGGAACGCGGTGCCGGCGTCCTTCAGGGCACGGACCTGCATTTCGGGATCGACGAGGCGCTTTTTCACTTCCGACAGGGGCTCGCCGAAGCACTCCGCGTAATACTCGTAATTCGCGACGGCGTTGCCCTGGCCGGGCTTCATCTGCGAGACCTCGTCCACGATCAGGGCGGAGGACATGGCGCCGATTTTTCCGAAGCGGTCCGGATACGCAAGGCCCAGGTGCAGCGCGCCGTAGCCGCCCATGGACAGGCCGGCGATGAAGGTCTCCTCCGGCGTCATGGCCAGGCGGAAGGTTTTGCGGACATAGTCCATCAGCTCCACGGCGACCATGGTTTCATAGGCGCGGCCGGTGGCGGCGCCGTTGGTATAGAAGGAGTTTTCCGCTGTGGGGCAGATCACGGCCACGTGGTATTTCTGAATCAGGTGTTCGGGAATCCAGCAGTCGCCGCGGCCGGTGTATCCGTGCAGCAAGAATAAAGTTTTCATGGAAGGCTCTTTTTCGGGATGATTTTCCCAGGGTAAATCCGTTCTAATATCGTTGGGAATCACAGCAGTGAAGGTGGTGGTTCTGCACAGGGCGTTCGAGAAGTAGTCAATGGTAAATCTGGCCATGGTGTTTCCCTCCGTTCATTTGTTATCCGGCTTCATTTTACCCGGGAAAAGAACGGATGTCAAAGAAAACCCGGTTGAAAACCGGAAACGGATTTGCTATAATTGCGTCAGCAACAGACGGAAACTGAACAACAGGCATTCGCGATTTCCGCGGGCGGCGGGGATCGGATCAGCGAACCAATTTTGGGGGAGGAATGAACATGAAAAAGACGACGTGGGTACTGCTGGTGCTTCTGATTGCTGTACTGGTGACTGCCGCCGTGGCGGCCACCATCTGGTACTGCCCGAAGTGCGGCCGGAAGAATGACAACAATTACTGCCCCTACTGCGGCACCAAGCGGCCGGAGGAAACGGAGACGGAACAGGAAGGCACGTTCCACAGAACGCCGAGCGGCGGCTCGGACGGCGATGGCGGCAGCTTCGTGATTGCGGGCGGTTCCGAATCCGAGGTGACGGGTATGGGCGAAAAAGGCCCCTATACTGAATTTGCCTATGTGCCGGCGATCCTGAATCAGCGCATGGCGACACGGACGGGCCCCGGAACCCAGTATGACGAGCCCGGAAGCTTCTTCTCCCAGGGCACCGCGGTGACGGTTCTGTCCAAGGCGTACGACAGCCGCAACGGAATCTGGTGGGTGCAGGTGGAGTTCCAGTATCAGAATCAGACGATGCGGGCTTATACCGGCGTGAAGCGCTTCCAGAATCTGAACCTGAATCAGATTCCCGAGGAAGAGGAAATCGGGCGCTGCACGACGTCCTGGGCGGCGAAAGCCTATTACGGCCCATCCTTTGAGTACAGGCAGATTCCGAGCATTGTTCCCAGGGGAGTTACTTGCCGGATTTACGCCTATGCCACGGACGGGGAGACGGATTTCCTGCAGATTGAATTCTATGACAGCAGCGTGGGCAGGACCCGGCGGGCCTGGGTTCCCGATTCAGCTGTGGGGGATTATTCCCTGTATGACGATTAAGCGCCGTAATGAACCTGACTTTACAGACTGCCGGCATCGTAACGGATGCCGGCAGTCCTTTTTTTGTTTCTTTCAGGTAAGATTCGCGAAGCCGGCGGCGTATAATATGTATGTACAAATCAGCAAGAATAAGATATAATGTCAGTCAGCCGCTGTCGTTCTCTGAAAGAGAAGAAATAGCAGACGGTATTTTTCCGCAGCCGGGATGGATTCCGATTCCGGATCTGCGGTACAATGAATCCGTCCTGATCGGACAGGGATCAAACAGTAAAGCGGATACAGTACGGGAGGGAATGACATGATCGAGTTTATCCAGGCTACCAAAATTTACGGAAAAAGCGACCGGGCTGCGCTGGATCATCTGAATCTGAAGGTCGGCGACGGCTGCGTATACGGCTTCCTGGGGCCGAACGGAGCGGGCAAGACCACGGCGATCCGGCTGCTGACCGGCGCGCTGCGGGCCACAGACGGACAGGTGCTGGTGAACGGCATCGACGTGGGAAAGGAACCCGTGAAGGCCAAGAAGCTGATCGGCTTCGTGCCGGACAGCCAGGATATGTACGATAAGCTGACGGGCTGGGAATACCTGAACTTCATGGCCGACATTTTCGGCGTCAGCACCGCGGACCGGAAGGAGCGGGGCGAAAGGTACCTGGAGCGCTTTGAAATGAGCCAGGCGGCGCGGGACCGGATCTCCAGCTATTCCCGGGGCATGAAGCAGAAGATCGCGGCCATCGGAGCCCTGATCCACAACCCGCCCGTGTGGGTGCTTGACGAGCCTATGGTAGGCCTGGATCCCCGGGCAGCCTTCCTGCTGAAGGAAGAAATGACGAACCGGGCGAAGGAAGGCGCCACTGTCTTCTTCTCCACCCACGTGCTGGAAGTGGCGGAGAAGCTGTGCGACCGGGTAGGCATTATCAACAAGGGCAAGCTGCTGGCGGAGGGCACTCCTGAAGAGCTGCAGGCGAAGACCGGGGACGAATCCCTGGAGCAGGTCTTCCTGGAAATGACCGGCGGAGATCCCGCGGAGGCGGAAGCAAAATGAAAAACTACTGGATTCTGGCACGGGTCATGCTGCGGAACATGTTCGCCTCCATGAACCCGTTTGCCTCAGACTATGCGAACGATAAAAAGAAGACGCGTGCCGCGATGCGCGTTCTGGGGGTTGCGGTGCTGATGCTGATGGGCGTCGGCTTCGTGATTTATCTGGAGTATGCCATTTTCGGAGCCCTGAAGAGTGCGGGCATGCCCATTATGCTGCCCGGTATGGCGATTCTGGTGTCCATGGCCTTTACGCTGGTGCTGGGCCTTTTCCAGACCCTTTCGGAACTGTATCAGGGAAAAGACGCGTCATTTCTGGCAGTGCTGCCCCTGACATCCCGCTCGGTATTCACGGCGCGGCTGACCACGCTGTATGTTTCCGAGCTGGGAATTGACGCGCTGATCTGCGTGCCGGCCTTCGTGATGTACGGGATCAGCGTGGGCTCCGCGTGGCCGGTGGCGCTGACCGGTTTGCCGGTGCTGCTGTTCCTGCCGATGATTCCGATGAGCATTGTGGCGCTGCTTTCATCGCTGCTGATGCGGATCAGCGCCTTTTCCCGGCACCGGGAAACCATCGTGATGGTTCTCAGCTTCGTGCTGGCGATCGCCTATTCGCTGACGATTACCCTGAACAACGCTTCGGACAACTCCCCCGCACAGGCGGTCACTGCCCTGATGATGCAGGAAGCGCTGGTGGACCGGCTGCTGAATCTGTTCCCGCCGGTGATGTGGGCGGTGAAGGGACTGTCCGGTGAATGGCTGCTGATGCTGCTGTATCTGGCAGTCTCTGTCGGCTGCTGCGCAGGGGTGATCCTCCTGGCCGGTCCGGGATATCTGGAGCAGGCGCTGTCCACCTCGGAAAAGACTGTGGTACACCGGAAGGTTCGCGGTGCCCTGAACTGGAAGCGGAACAGCCGGCTGGCGGCGCTGCACGCCCTGGAGTGGAAGCAGCTGTTGCGTACTCCGGCCTGGTCGTATAACGCGCTGGCGGGCGTGGTCATGTTCCCGCTGATGATGGGCGTGGGCCTGTTCGCGGGTTTCTCCAAATCCGGCGAGGGTATGAGCGCCATGCGGGATATCGTGCGGGAAGCGCCGGCCGGATACGTGGCCCTGGTGGTGACCGGCATTCTGATGTTCGGAAGCATGGTGAACCCGGCGGTTTCCACGGCGATCTCCCGGGAAGGCGGCTGCTGGCCCTTTGCCCTGACGCTGCCGGTGCGGCAGAAGATCCGCTTTACGGCGAAGCTGCTGGTGGGCATGGAAATCAACGCGGTGGTGACCTTGCTGATCGGAGCGGTAATCTGGTTTATGAGCCGGATGAATCTGCTGTGGATGCTGGCGGCCCTGGCGGTTTCCATGCTGGTAAGCCTGGCGGCGGCAGCCTTTTCCCTGTGGGTGGACGCCATGCGGCCCCGGCTGGAATGGGCGAATGAAATGGAAGCCATCAAAAAGAACTTCAATCAGGTTTTCGGCATGCTGCTGTGGGTTGTGCTGGTGGGCCTTTGCGTGATTCCCGCGGTGCTGCTGTGGGATCGCGGCGGCGGAATCGCCCTGCTGGCCGTGGCCGGCGTGGCGCTGGTCGAATGCGCAGCGGGACTGCTGCTGCTGTACAGGATGAGTGAGAAGCACGCAGTGCTGCAGGTGTAAGAGAGCGAAAAAGGAGAGCCAGGGCGGCTCTCCTTTTTCCATGGGCTGAAAACATCAGGTTGCGGCTTTCAAAAACTTGTCGTAATCGAAAACCAGGGCCCAGCCTTTTTCCGGACAGGCGGCCTGATGGGTGGGGATTTCCCCATACAGCTCGATATTCATGGCGATCGGCGGAGCCGCCCGCAGGCGGTCGTCCGTCATGTATGCCAGGAAATCCCAGAGTTCCGATCCCTTCCGTGGGCCGGCCTGGTGGGAGCAGAGCACGGTCTCCACGCGCTCCCCCTGGGCTCTCTCCAGCAGCTCCAGCAGGCGGATCATCCTGTCCCGCCACTGCGGGGCGGGAACGGCGCTGGGGAACCACATCCAGGTACAGGGATTCCAGTCGTCCCCGGTGAGCAGCAGCTGATATTCCGGCACGAAAAAGACGCAGCTTCCCGGCGTATGCCCGGGCACATGAATCAGCCAGACTTCCAGATCGCCCAGATCATAGCCGGTGCACTCCATGCCGTCCAGTTCATCCGTGTAGGCAAGGGGCTCCGGCTCCGGAATCGGCGCCGTCAGATAATCCTCCGGAACGGTCAGGCCTCTTTCCAGCGCCTGATTCCGGACGGCCTCCCGCTGCCGGAGGGCAGTCCGGAGGCGGAACTCCTCCAGATCCTCCCTGGCCATCCGGCTTTTCCGGAACCACCGGGCGCCCAGCACATGATCGTGATGGCCGTGGGTCAGAATCAGCTCCACCGGCCGGTCCGTAAGCGTTTCGACATAGGCCCGGACATCCTCGATGCCGTAGCCGGCGTCGATCAGCAGGGCAGAGTCGCTGCCTTCCAGCAGGGTAAAGCTGACGCCCATGCAGTCCGTGATATGCGTGACTCCGGGGAAAACTGGTATTGACGTAAACACGCGCTGTCCCTCCCGTCATTGTTTTTCTCTGTCTGTATTGTACCATGGATTCAGCCGGCCGGAAAGAGATTCTGTCCGATTTTGCGCATTGCCTGCGGAAGGGAATCGTGGTATAATGAGCCGAAATCGGGAGCCGGAAGGCGAAGGGAAGCGGGAATCATGGATACTACTGTCGTTGCTGTCACCGTCGTAATCACAGTCGCTGTTTTCGCGGTGCTGGTCTGCATTATCGCCGCGGTCAGCTCCGTCAGCGGAATCAAGCATACCCGGAAGAAGGATACGAACTGGTGATTCAATCGGGAAGGCAGGGCCTTCCTTTTTTTGTGCCGAAAAAAAGCAAAAAACTGCTTGCCTTTGACCGCAAGATGGAGTAGACTATGGCAGGCGTGTGCGCCAGATATAGTACAAAAGAGAATCCGAAAGAGGGAAGCAGTCATGCAGGACGAAGAGGTTAAGGTTGTCATTCCGGCACCGAAATTGCCCCTGAGAGAGGATCATCCCTGGCTGGAAATGCCGCTGGAGGAGGATTCTCTGGATGAGACGGTCCGGTACAGCCTGGACGAAATCCGCTACGCGTGACCGGAACGGATGCAACTGAAGACGGAAAGGAGCGGGCCGATGGCGATTCATCCCCTGATTCAGACAATCCGGGAAACCCCGACGCCGAAGGGGACCGCCGCCCTGTGGTGGATGGGCCAGATGGGGCTGTGGATCAAAATGGGCAGCACGCTGGTCAGCGTGGATTATTTTGCCACCGTGATTCCGGAACGGCAGACCCCGCCGCCGGTGCCCGCGGAGGAAGTGACGGACGTACAGCTGTTCCTGGGCACCCATGACCATCTGGATCATATCGATCATGGATGCTGGAGGGTGTGGGGGAGGACGTGCCCCGAAGCCCGCTTTGTTTTTTCAGAGGCGCACCGGGCAGCCGTACAGGCGGACGGCATCGACGATTCCCGGCTGATCGGCATCAATCACGGGCAGACGGTGCGGTTCGGGGAAATTACGGTTCATGCCGTGGCCGCGGCTCACGAGTTTCTGGACAGGGATCCGGAAACGGGGCTGTATCCGCATCTGCAGTATGTGATCGAGGGCAACGGCGTGCGGATTTATCACGCGGGGGACACGGTCCGGTACGAGGGCATGCTGCCGGCGTTGCAGGCTCTGGGTCCTGTCGACGCGGCGCTGGTGCCCGTCAACGGGCGGGACGCGAAGAGGTACCGGGAAAACTGCATCGGGAATATGACCTTTCAGGAAGCCGCGGACCTGGTCGGCGAGCTGCAGCCCGGCCTGGCGATTCCCGGGCACTGGGACATGTTCGCGCATAACGGTGAAAACCCGGAAGCCTTTGCCGACTATCTGGCAGTGAAGTATGACGGCAGGGTTCCCTGCAGGATCCCGAAAATCGGGGAAACCATTCTGATCGGATCCGCTGTGTAAAACAGATTAACACGGAGAAAACATACCATACAAGCGTTCATGTTTCGAACTGCCCGGCTCTTACATCGCTGACAGTCAATGCTTCCAGCCTGAGTATAAGCGGTTGCCCCGAGCTGAAATCACTTTGGGCAGACACCACCGGAACCAGTCTGAATGTCTCTGGCTTTTCGAAACTGCAGACACTCCGTTTCTCAGGTAAATCTCTGACAAGCGTAAACGCATCCGGGTGCAGTTCACTTACAAAGGTCGCGGCATGGAACGGCGATGACATCGGCGGTATTAATCTTTCAAATCTGGAAAGTCTGAATCTTTCCGGATGCACGAGTCTGCCTAAACTAAGTATCTATAATACATCTCTGACGAGCCTGAATCTCTCTGGTTGCTCTTCGTTGCAGAGCATAAGCCTCAACAACGTTCCGCTACACTGGCTGAATTTCTCTGGAATGTCGGGACTGCAGACACTTACGTGTATTGGACACAGCCTGGTGAGCGTGAGCGTAAGTGATTGCGAGAATCTGTCTACGCTGAACGTACAAGGTGACTCCATAAAGAATTTCACTATGTCCGACCTTGCTGCGCTGGATAATGTGTCTTTTAGGACTCCCGCACTGGAAAAACTGACTGTTTCGAACTGTACAAAGCTTTTGGATTTTTCTATCACTCAGGAGACTATGGTAAACGCAGACTTTTCCGGCTGCACGGCGATAAAATCGCTTTCGCTCAATACACCCAGCCTGAAAAACCTGAATATCTCTGGCTGCGGGTCTCTGGAGAATCTGACCTGCGCAGGAGCTCAGCTGACAAGTCTGAACCTTGCCTCCTGCCCACAGCTGAACGTTCTGAACTGCCAGAACAATCATCTGGCGTTCCTGAATCTTTTCGGCTGCGCGTCGCTGATCATTCTGAACTGCTCCAATAATGATCTGACTGACGTAAATGTTCGTGGTTCCACAGCATTGACGAGCATTGACTGCTCCGGAAATCTGCTGACGAACCTGGATGTTTCCTCTTGCTCTGCGTTGATTTCCCTGAACTGCGAAAACAATCAAATCACTGAACTTGATCTGCGGAACTGCCCGGAGTGTTTGCTTACATGTGATTCATCGGTCATTGTTATACGCTGATTCCGTACGGCATCGCTCCTTTTCTGTGGAAAGAAATGACCAAGAAATGATTCCGGTGGGTTGAAGTCCTCCTGAGTTAAAGCGATAAGCCTTGGGTTTGGGCAGAGCCCACCTTGACGGTACCCATCACCCCAGGCTGTCTCGGGATCACTCACTTCATTCTGTGCTAAATCCTGACAGAGGACCAAAATAAGCCTCCCTTTACGCAGCGGCCGTTCATCTCATTCTTCTCCTCTCCAGTATCTTCTCCACCGCCTCCAGATCCTTCTCAAGCTTCACGAACAGCCAGTGTACGGACATTTGATGAAATGCCAATCAAAAAGCACCGCGTTTTACGATGCCACAGAAACTATTTAATAATCTGTATGGAAAATCCGGAAAAACGGCGAAGCCGCTCTCTAATCCCGGAGAGGTCATTTCAATTTTAACGGCGTACCATTCCGCTTGAAACGGTGCAATGGCAAAAGTGACGGAGCTGGGTTACGGGAGAAAAAGGGGGTGCCTCCCGTGGCAGGGGAAAAGGGGGGAAAGCCCTTTTCCCCGAGAGCGGGTTCCCTGCTGCTTTGACCTTCGACTTTGTGATTAACGAGTGCGCATGTTTAACCCGTTCATTTCCAAACGGTAACAATGGTGGCGATCCGTCAATCTGGACAAGCAGGCTTCGGCATAGGTGGCGTCCTTAAACATGTCATACCAATTCCTCATAGGAAATTGAGAAACAATAGAGGTAGACTTCCGCCCATCACGTCCATCAATCACCTCAAATAAATCGCGACACTTATCAAGATCCAAATCCATCAGTCCGAAATCGTCAATAACCAGAAGGTCGAGGCTGGTTAACCCGGCAACGAATTCCATATAGTTGTTATTCAAGCGGGCCCTTTCCAACTGTTGAATCAGTACATTGGCTCGAAGATATTCAACAGATTTGAACTGCCTGAGAGCACAGACGCAGATAGCGTTACTAAGATACGTCTTGCCACTACTGGACATGCCGGTAATGAGGAGGTTCTTCCCCTCGTCTATCCAATGGCAAGTTACCAATTGCTCTATCAAGGCAGTATCAAGTTTCCACGCAGGATCGTAGATGGTTTGATCCAACGAGGTATTAGGATAGCTACTTTAATTTCGGAAGGTAGACCGCTACTCATGGGAAAGTAGACCGCTGGAAAAGGGAAAAAAACTGGGGGCAAAGATTTTTACAAATAGTATTTGTTTGTTTTTCTTCTGTTTCCTGACATTAAAAAGACCGGGAATGATACCGTGTTGGTATCACCCCCGGCCAAAATCACTATCAGCTTGCCGTTATTTCTCCATATCGTCCCTTTTCCTGCGTTGGCTCGGCACAGGACGGAGCCGTTCTTCCTCCTTCTGACGGATATGACGCAGGAGCTCTTTATCTGGCTCGTATAGCGTCCACGCTCTGCTTTTCAAGAGTCGGTCACGAATTTCGCTTAAAGCGGTCATTGCCGCGTCGTACTCGATCCTGTCCTCCGGACGAAGCACGTATTGCGCCTGCATGACCGCATACGCTTTTCTGACCTCATCATTGCCGGCCGCAGCATCAAAGAAGGTAAACTCTTGCGGTATGACGCCGGGGATCCCGTCCAGTCGACCGGCCTCCTCTTCGACGCGGATATCCAACAGCTTTTTGACCATCGCATCATCAGCAAGAAGATTCTGGATGTTTGGCTGCCGGATCATAATGGCAAGATCATAGATGTGCTTGGCTGCCTCAAAAGCTCGCTGCGGCTCGACGGAGCGTCTGACATAGGCTTCCGCCGCGAACAGCTTGTCGATAAAGATTCGTTCCGTCGTGATCGTAATGATAGAAAACGGAGCTACGTCGTACTGGTCCCGAAGGATCTTCTGTTCACTCTCCGAAGCAAGATCATAGAGCATAGGCGCGATCTCAAGGCTTGTTGTTGGCTCGCTGATCGTGAAGGACGTCGCCTCGATCTTCAGTTTGCCGAAGCGCTGCAGGGCGTCGGTTGCGTCATAGGCGGTGATCGGGTCATAGGTGAAAATAGCGATCATTTCAGAGCGGTTCGTTCTCCCAGATGCGGTGTCGCGGTTGAGCGCGGCGTATCTCTTGGCGGCCTGTTCCAGCCGCCTGTCATTCTGCGACCGGCTGCATCCACGGGTATCAACGGAAAGGTCGATATCCTCCGAAAAACGGTTCGTGGTCTTCAGCGCCTTGTACAGCGCCGTCCCCCCTTTGAAGAAGGCAGGTAGTCCGGCCTTCTGCTTTTCTGCCAGTTCAAGGAGCATCAGCACGACGTAGTAGTCCTTTTCCAGAACGTCCGTCCGATATCCGGTCCGTTCATGGATCTGTTCCAGCAATACCCGGAACGCATTTATATCCTGATGAAGTTTCAAATTCCTACCTCCTTCTGGCTTGCCGTATGCGCAAGCCGGATGATCGTTTTTCGATTGTAGTATCTGTCTGCATAGTACAGAAGCGTTTCATATCGCAACCCGTTCTGCCTGATATGATCGGCAAGGATCGTGAAGGGATTCTGCGCATCGACAGGGGCCTTATCCAGAAGATCCAGAGCATCCAGCGTCTGCAGGTATGCCTTGTTCTCCGCATTGATCGGAGCCTTCGGCGGGCAGATCGAAACGTCGAGCTTGCTGTCATACCGCATGCAGTCCTTGGCGGCGTTCGTCGCAAGCAGGTGTTCCGTCGGCATCTGCGTCGTCAGCCCCATGTGATGGAGCAGGCGCAGCCCGGTTTCATACCCGTTATCGGGGAGAAGGTACTTGTTCGCGATCAGCTTTTCACGGCTGATCCCCATCTCTCCGAAGGGAGTGACGACCGTGCGGTAATAGATGCCTTTCTGATAGCAGCGAAGGTCCGGCAGATTGCCTTTATCCATGATACGCTTCACGGCAACGGCAGTCGCCGCCGCAGCTTTCTTCTTGTTGATCCCGTAATCCACAGCCATGGTTTCGGCGATCTCATCGGTATAGATCGGGGTGCCCTGGCCCTGCTGCTTAAGATAGTTCTGGACGTATTCTGTATAAGTCATAAGAGAACACCTCTTGATATATCATAATCGAAAAACACTTTAAATATTCGTATTGATTATATCATTCGGCTTTGCCCCTGTCAATAGAGCGAAGACCTGTCCTCACGCTTTTTCTCAAAGGCTGTTCACGAAATCCAATGCCGTTTCCAGATCTTCCTCGACCGCAGCCGTATCCTGTGACAGCGCTCCCGCTGCGGATTCCCGGATGGCGTCAAGGTACTGCTTACCGATAGTTATTTCCTTCTATGCATCTGATTCAGCTCATCCATCATAGCGCGTCGATTACCGTATGCTTCACGCCAGTGTCGTTCAATCTCCGCTGATTTCTGTTGGCCACCGGGGAATTGTTGGATCTCGAGCAAGATATCCGCGAGTTCCCGATAATGCTGACGGTTGGAAACATACAACGCAGATTGTTCTGCTTCATTTGTGTATATTTCCAGATATTTATCCGGATAGAGAGGCAGCAGCTCATTCTTATACAATCTGGCAAAATGAATTCCGCCGGTGGACAGAACTTCCTTCATCAGTCGATCCATCAATTTTTCTTCCCGATACAATTCCATCAGTGCTGAATGATGCGTTGAAATAGACTTGAACACTTTTTCCCGAATTTCAGGCCATTCTTCAGTTCTGAACTGCCCTTTGAATTCACGGAACAGCGGCAAATCTCCCGGCTCGATTTGAGTTACAATTCGCCACATGATTTCCTGATAATCCTTTATCCGGCCTGTACTTTTATACAGATCTTTCAGCCGCAAACTGTATTCCGCTACCAAACCAGCATAAGAGCTGTCCAGTGACAGGCTGTGTTCCAATGTGGATATTTCATCGTTGAGATCGCCTCTGTCTGCACAAGCTTTTGCATACCAGCTTCGGATTTTCCGATGATTCCAGTGCTGCTTGCAAAACGTTTTCAGTTCATCCCAGGAGCTTCCCATTTCTTCCATCATTTCAATACGGGTTATCAGCCAGCTGCCCAGATGGTATTCTGATGACCAACTACCTGCTTTTGAATCATATTCTGTGATTTTTCCATCGATCAGAGCCAGCTTTTTTCTCTGAAACTTCTCTTGATTAAAATGACTCTTCAGAAAGCCTTCAACATGCTCTTCCATGTAATCTATGATTGAACCGTCCAGGTGCCCGGCGAACCAATCATACATCATCTCCTGGACATCTGTTTGTCCGGATTGTTCTGCCTCATCCAAAATCCGCTCCCACCAGTCTGTACATTCATGAGCAAACCACGACAATTCTCCGCCGGAATCATCCATATCCACATCCGATACCTGAATAAAGGTATAGGCAGCCAGTTCAAATGCTTCGCTGCAGCAATGGTTATCAATCATGTTTTCCAGAGAATCATTCATCTCGCCGATCATTTCAATCATAAAGGAGCTGGCGGAACGATAGTCAATAAATCCGTCGCGGCCCTGATAGCTGCGGATCAGCTGATTTACCCGCTTCTTGTATTTCTCCATATCCGCCGCGGAAATGACGGGGCTGCATAAAAAGCGAAAGCGCAGTGTCAGCTTTTCATCACTCTTCAGTGTCTCAAGTACAAAGCGCCGAAGTAAACCCGGATCTGCGTCAGCGACCATTTCATCAATTGTCGGTTCTGCTGAAACACCGGTCGTGACAGCCTTTTTAACGTCATTTCCTTTACCAGCGCTTTCTGTGCTGTCTTGTTCATCCAATGCATCATCATATTCATACAGAACTGCCGCCATATGCTTACATGGCGTTCCGTCTGCCGCATATGGACATGAACAGGACATCTGGGTAATCTCTTCATCGCTGAGCAGGATTTTTACCGCGTAATCTTCACTGCCATTCACCACTGCCTCGATTGACTTATTCGAAATAATCAAATGGCTGACACGATCATCCAGGTAATAATCAAATCCTCTTTCCAGAATATGCTGCTGAAACAAGTGTTCCCATTCCATTGTGCTGCTCATCTCCGTCAAAAGAAATCGAAAGTAAACCATACTCTGGATAGCGGTGTATTACTGTACGTTGCGAAAGAATCAGCGAACCTGCCAAGAGGCGGCGAGGGCCTCTCCGTCAAACACGAAGTAGATATCCCGGACGCCTGAGGCGTTCAGGGGGACTTCGACTTCAGCACATTCGGTGCCGAGGGGCAGGTCGATGACGGCGGCTATTTCGCTGTCCAGAGAATCCAGAAGCACGTAGCAGCGGCAGCCGGCTTCCGAACAGGCGGAGAACGTCAGCGTTTCCGTTCCTTCACCGAAATCGGCGCCGGTGACCCGGATCCAGGAACCGGGGGTGGTTTTCAGCAGGGTATCCGCTCCCGTACCCCGCACGATGATGCCGGCCTGGTGGGACATGGTGCAGGCGGACACAGGCTCCCGGGGATTCAGCGGCATCCGCTGCTCCACGCCGCGCATGGTGCCTTTGACCTGCCGGAGACTGCCGTCCTCTTCAACGGTAATCCGGTCGATCTGGGGGCTGCGGTAGTTGCCGGTGATGCCCATGGCTTTTTCCACGGGCCGGTTATGGTAGAAGAGATAGTATTCCCCGTCCAGTTCCGCGATGGAATGGTGATTGTTGCCGTAGAGGCCGAAGAAACGGCCTTCGTTCGGGAAGAGCTCGCCCGCGTAGGTATAGGGCCCCATGGGATCCTCCGCGGTCATATACTGGATGGCGCCGTCCGTCAGCCGCAGGGCATTTCCGCCGGTCTGCCAGTTGGAACAGTAGGAATAGATATATTTGCCTCCGATTTTATTAAGGCCGGAATCCTCGAAAAGCCACGGAACATCCAGGGTGACCGGGTCTCCGTCCAGGCTGATCATGTCCGCCCCGAGGCGGACGATGCGCCCGGTGCCGGGGGCTGCCTGCTTTCCTTCCGGCACGCCGCCGCCGAAAGCCAGGTATCCCGTGCCGTCGTCATCCACCATGACGGCGGGATCGAAGAGCCACACCACATCCGCGCAGTTGGGCACGTTCCGGCTGATCAGCGGCTTGTGCAGCTCATCCCGCCAGGGGCCTGCAGGGCTGTCGGCACACAACACGCCGATCCCGTTTCCGCCGTTGCAGAAATAGAGGAAGAACTTTTCCTTGCCGTCAATGGTTTTGTGGGCCGCGCAGGGAGCCCAGGAGTTTCCGGCCCAGAAGGCGATCCCGCGTGTGCCCGCGACCGAAATGGTCCCGTGATCTGTCCAGTTCACGAGATCCGCGGAGGAAATGCAGTTGATGCTGCGGATCAGCCGGTAGGAATTCTCCAGCACTTTGCCGGTGGAAGTCCGCTCGATCTGGTCGTTGGTCATATAGACATAGACGCGGCCTTCCCAGGTCATGACGCCGGGATCCGCTCCGAAACGCTGGGTATACAGCGGATTAAACTCTGTGAGCTTTTTATAGGACGTTTTCAGCTTTACGGACAGGGACTGATCCAAGGGGCTCTCTCCTTTCACGGGCAGGCAGAACAGACAGAACAGCAGAACGGCGGCCGTCCATACACGGATAGTATGACGCGGGAATCGTGCGGACATGGGAATGCTCTCCTTCCGACAGAAAAATGCGGCGGGCTGAATGCCCGCCGCTATGATATCACAATTCCCGGTAAAGCGCACATGTTATTCGCCGTCCGCCGGCGCCGCGGCTTCTTCCTGTTCCACGGCTTCTTCAGGCTCCGCTTCCGCGGCGGGAGCACCGGCTTCTTCGGTGGTGATGACGACGGCCATACCGAAGACGACATGCTCATCCGGCGTGAAATCGATAATCGCCTTGTAGGTGGTTTCTTCAGCGCCTTCTTCCGGAATTTCGGAGATTGCGCGAACGACGCCCTCGTAGGTCTTGCTTTCATCGGTTACCAGTTCGATCATGACCTTCTCGCCGACCTGCAGTTCCTTCCGGTCGTCAGCGCTGACAGCGGCTTCAATCCGCATGCCGCTCAGCGGCGCGATCTGGGCGACCGTCTCTCCCTGACCGACGGAGGAGCCAAGGGTGGCGCTGATGGAGGTGATGACGCCGGCTTCCGAAGCGGTGATTTCCGTTCCGGTCATCTGATAGGCGGCAAAGGTGCCGGACAGGGTTTCCATCAGCAGATCTCCGCGATGTACGGTATCCCCGTCCTTCACGGCGATGCGGACCACCGCGCCGGAGCCGGTAACGGCCGTGGGGCTGATGCGGGAAACGGAGCCGCGGCCGATGCGGAGCTTATCCGTGAAGGCAGCGTCCCGGAAAATGGAGACGGAGTCACCGGTGATGAAGCTTCCTTCGGTGACTGTCACGGTGTAGGAGGAGCCTTCCACCGCGGTGATCAGGCCGACGCCCTGGCGGTTGTTGTTGCTGCGGCACTGGAGGTATACGGTCTCCCCGACATGGACGAAGGTGTTTTCCGCGGCGCTGTAGGCGTTGTTGACGCTGGCACTGACGGAATACAGGGTGGTGCCTTCAATGTACAGCACCGCGCCGTATCGGCCCGCGACGGTTTCCGCGTCATCCCCGGGCTCGGCGAAGACGCCTGTGACGGTTCCGTCTTCGGAAGCATAGATCTTCTCGGTGGCAAAGGTCAGCAGCACATCCCCGGCGTTAACACGCATGCCGGCTTCCATATTCAGGCTTTCTACGGTGCCGCCGATGGGAGCGATCACGGGAAGAGTAACGCCGGCTTCCACCGTGCCGGACAGGCTCAGGGTTTCCGCGGAAGCGACTCCGCACAGCAGCAGGACGACCAGGAGGAGAGAAGCAAAACGTTTCATGGGGTGTACCTTCCTTTCAATTCAGTCTTTATTCGGGAACGAGTCTGGTTATACAGCCCGAAGGGCGTCGATGGGATTGAGCCGGCTGGCTTTCCGGGCCGGGGCCCAGCCGAAGACGATACCTACGGCGGCCGAGAAGCCTACTCCCAGCAATACGGCACCGCTGTTGAACACGAAGGAGGTGCCCAGTACCTTGCACAGGCCGTAGGAAAGGCCGAGACCGAAGATGACGCCGAGCAGACCGCCGATCATGGACAGCAGGAAGCTTTCCATCAGGAACTGCATCTGAATCTGCCCGGGCACCGCGCCGAGGGCTTTCTTCAGGCCGATTTCCGCGGTGCGCTCCGTGACGGTGGTCAGCATCATGTTCATGATTCCGATGCCGCCCACCAGCAGGGCGATGGAGGCGATACCGGCCAGCAGCGAGCTCATCATGCTGGTCATGGTGTTCATGGTTTCTTCAATGGTTTCCATAGAGGACACCGTATAGCAGTCTTCCTCGAAGTCGAACAGGATGTCCATTTCGTTTTCGATTTCTTCCTGCGCCGCGGAGGAATCCGCGCCTTCCTTCAGATAGACGGTGAAGGAAGTGACTTCGTCGGAGTTGTTGACCTTCATGGCGGTGGTATAGGGAATCAGCACGTCCGGAGAGCTGCTGAAGATGGAGGCGACACCTCCGCCGCTGTCCTCCTCGTAGCGGCCCACCACCAGGAAGGGAAGGCCGGACACATACAGCGTTTCCCCAATGGGATTCACGCCCAGGAAGAACTCATCGACCATGTTCTGACTGATGACGCAGACATAGCTGCTGTTGTCGTCGTCGATGAAGTTCAGCGCCCGGCCATGGAGGATCATATCCTCATTCAGGGAAAAGTAGTAGGCGTTGCGGCCGGAAACGGTGATGCCGGACTGCACGTCCGACCCGTAGGATACCCGGCCGTTCAGGCTGACGGACGGCACAACGCCGTCCACGGAATCCAGGGCCGCGATGTCGCTCAGATCCTCCGGCGTCATGCCGGTTTTCAGGTCGCTGCCGGAGACGCTCACCGTCAGCGTGCCGACGCCCATGCCGGAGAATGAGGAGGAGATGGTGCCGGAGACGCCGGAAACGGTGGAGATCAGGGTGATGACGGCCATGACGCCGATCATGATGCCCAGCAGCGTCAGGAAAGAACGCACCTTGTTCTTCAGAATGTTATCCAGCGCCATTGCGACGTTCTCCCGGAACATGACCCAGCCTCTACGCAGGCCACTCAGCATGGGGCATTCCTCCTTCCGAGATTTCTCCGTCAATGATATGCACCACGCGGCGGGCGTGGGCGGCGATCTTCAGATCGTGGGTGATCATGATCACCGTGCGTTTTTCCTCGTTCAGCTCCCGGAACAGATCCATGATCTGGGCGCCGGTTTTCTGATCCAGGGCGCCGGTGGGTTCGTCCGCCAGCAGGATGGAGGGGTTGCTGACCATGGCCCGGGCGATGGCGACCCGCTGCTGCTGACCGCCGGAAAGCTGATTGGGCAGGTGATCCATCCGGTCCTTCAGACCGACGCGCTCCAGCATGGCCTCGGCCCGGGCCCGGCGCTCCCGGGGACGGATGCCCGCGTAAATCAGGGGCATTTCCACGTTCTTCCGGGCCGTGAGCCGGGGAAGCAGCTGGGAATTCTGGAAGATGAACCCGATTTCCCGGTTCCGGAGCTGCGCCAGTTCCTGCTCATCCAGATCCTCCACCTCCCGGCCCCGCAGGATATAGGTTCCGGAGGTGGGCGTATCCAGGCAGCCGATGATGTTCATCAGGGTTGTTTTTCCGCTGCCGGAGGGGCCCAGTACGGACAGGTATTCCCCTTCGTCCAGGGACAGGGAAACCCGCTTCAGCGCGTGAACGTTCTCCCCTTCCAGCGGATAGATCTTATCGATATTCGTCATCCGGAAAAAGATTTCGTCCGCCATGATCAGTTCCCCCGTGATCCGCCGCTGCCGCCGCCACTCGGCCGGCTGCTGCCGCCGCTGCCACCGGATCCGCCGCTTCCACCGCTGCCGCCCGGGAAGCTGAAGCCGCCCGGGAAGTCACCGCTGCCGCCGCCCGAGAAGCCGCCGCTGCGGCCGGAGGGACGGTTCACCTGCGTGTTGGAGAACAGGCCGGAGAACAGCGCGGCCAGGCCGGTTTCCGTTTCCGTCTTTTCCGCGACCTTGTACACGGTTTCACCCGCTTCGACGCCGGACTTGATTTCCACATAGTTCCCGTTGCTGACGCCCACAGTTACGGCCACCTGTTCCATCTCGCCGCTTTCCGTTTCCTTATATACATAGGCGGTGTTGTCCCGGGCGGTGCTCAGGGCGTCCATCTTCAGCACGGTCACGTTCTCGGCCTCTTCGAGGGGAATGGTGATCGTGGCCTGCATGCCGGGCCAGATCTTTCCGGCTTCGGTCACGTTCACCTTCACGATGGTCGTGTAGTAGGCCACGTTGTTGCCGGAGTAGGAGACATAGTCGATATCGTCAATGACGGAATCGTAGGACGCTCCCACGGAGGAAACGGTGACCTTGCAGGACTGCCCCTCATAGACGGAAGCGATATTGCTTTCGCCTACCCGGACGGAAACCTTCATATGCGAGAAGTCCGCCACGCCTACCAGGGCGTCTCCGGAAGCCACCTCGTCGCCCTTTGCCACGCTCAGGGAGCTGACCGTGCCGTCGAACTCCGCCTGGACGATTTCGCCGGTGGACAGGCGGACCAGCTTGTCCCCTTCCTTCACGGCGTCGCCCTCCGCCACGTAGACCTCCCGGACCTTCGCGCTGCCCGGGGCGGTGTAGGACGCGCTGTTGATCAGCTGCATACTGCCGGAGAAGGACAGGGAATTGGAAATGCTGCCCGTCACGGCGGTATAGGGATCATAGGTTACCGTATAATCTTCCTTCAGCTTGCTCCAGGTCGACCATCCGGCGACTCCCAGCACCAGAAGAATCACAAGCGTCCAGATAATCCGCCTGATGATTTTCCGTTTCTTTCTTTTCTTCGGGGCCTTCGGGGAAACGTTTTCCTTCTCCGGGGTTCCCTGTGCTTCCATGGTTGACTGTTCTGCCATCCGGCAGTCCTCCTTTCGGACAGGTCGTGATAATACTCGGACAGAATATGGGGCGAACCTAAAATGAACTTAAAACAGTTCAGGCTTCTGTCAACTTTTTTCGGAAAAAAGCAGGTTATGTCAAAAAAGCGGGCGACAGCTTCTGACCGTGCTGTACGTCGACATGAAGGTGCGGCGGCTGGTGCCGAAAACCGTGGTGAAATATAAGCGGATTCCGTTAGTGTACGGTCCGGACAATAGCTGACGAAAAACCCGCTTGACACGCCGGGCGGAAGGCTGCATAATGAGCGCAAAAAGAGCGGTCCTTATTCTGACCAATATGGAGGGTTTGTGTTATGGATGAAATGATCTCTTCCTCAGTTAACCGTTCCTCTTATCCCAGCGAACTGAAAATCACGGATATCCGGTTTACGGACATCGTCGGCGCGCCGATGCACTGCACCCTGATGAAGATTTATACGAACCAGGGTATCGTAGGGCTCAGCGAGGTCCGGGACGGGGGCAACCGCGTCTATGCCGAAATGCTCAAGAGCCGCCTGATCGGCGAGAATCCCTGCAACGTGGAAAAGCTGTTCCGCCGGGTGAAGCAGTTCGGCGGCCCCGCCCGGCAGGGCGGCGGCGTCTGCGCGGTGGAAGTAGGCCTGTGGGATCTGGCCGGCAAGGCGTACGGCGTGCCGGTATACCAGATGCTGGGCGGAAAATACCGGGACCGGATCCGCTGTTACTGCGACACGGACGTGGAGGGCAAGCATACGGGCACAGAGATGGGAAAGGCGCTGAAGGCCCGGATGGAGAAGGGATTCACCTTCCTGAAAATGGATCTGGGGCTGGGAGAACTGTTCGGGGAACCCGGCACCATCAACGCGCCGCTGGGTATGCTGGCGGAAATTCAGGAAACCCATCGCCGGGCGGCGGAAGCCACGACCGTGGAAGAAAAACGTTACTGGCGGAACCGGGCCTACGACTGTGAGAACATCCCCCATCCCTTCACCGGGATTCATCTGACCCAGAAAGGCTTTGACCGGCTGGAGCAGTATGTGGCGGAGGTCCGGGAAGTGATCGGCTGGGAAATTCCCCTGGCGATCGACCATTTCGGGCATATCGGCGTGGAGGACTGCATCATCCTGTGCCGCCGGCTGGAGAAATATAATATCGCCTGGGCGGAGGACATGATTCCGTGGCAGTATACGGATCAGTACGTGCGCCTGAGCCAGAGCACCACCGTGCCGATCTGCACCGGTGAGGATATTTTCCTGGCGGAAGGCTTCGAACCGCTGCTGCAGGCCCGGGGCGTTTCCGTAATTCACCCGGACATTCTGTCTTCCGGCGGTATTCTGGAGAACAAGAAGATCGGCGATCTGGCGCAGCGGTACGGTGTGGCCATGGCTGTTCATATGGCGGAAACGCCGGTTTCCGCGCTGGCCTGCGTGCACTCCGTGGCCGCGACCGAGAACTTCTATGTGCTGGAAAACCACTCTGTGGACGTGCCCTGGTGGAACGATATCACCCTGGGCCACGAAAAACCGCTTGTGAAGGACGGCTTTATCACTGTACCGGATGCGCCTGGCCTGGGCGTGGAGGATTACAACGACGAAGTGATCCGGGAACACCTGCATCCGGAATATCCGGAGCTGTGGGCGGATACCAGCCGCTGGGACGGCGTCTATTCCCATGACCGGACATGGAGCTGACGGAGGCGCGGCATGAAAAGCGTATGGATCACGGATCTGCGGACCCGTGAAATGCAGGAAGCTTCCGCCTGGCTGGCAGAGCAGGGCTGGCAGGTTATTTCATCTCCGCAGGGGCTGTGTCTCTGGGCAGAGGAAGAACTGCGTGTATTTCTCGAACCGTGGCGCGATACGCTGGCGGGTGTGATTCACCCGGCGCCGCCGCCCTTCCAGAGTCCGCTGGAGACGACGGACGAGGCGCAGGAGGCCCGGGCCCGGGACGAGGGTCCGATGGCGGCCTGGTGCGTGACGAAGGTCTGCGGGGAGATTTTCCGGGGAAAAGGCGACGGTACGATCATCTATGTCAGCAGTGTCCACGCGGAAAAGCCCATGGGCTACGGAACCCTGTTCAGCGCGGGCTGCGGCGCCGTACAGATGCTGAACCGGGAGGTCAGTCAGGATTACGGCCCGGACGGTGTGCGGTGCTATTTCGTGCAGCGGGGGCCGTCCGCCGACGATCCGGATCTGCGGAGCGATCTGACGCCGTTCTATTACGGAACCAGTTTCCGCTATCCTTCCCGACGCATGCCGGAGGCGGATCAGCTGAATCCGCTGCTGGGTTTCCTGCTGACGCCTGCCGCGGCACCGCTGATCGGAAGCGATCTGCGGGCGGACGGCGGTATGACGATGTATTACGGGCAGCGGGTTCCGGTACCGAGGGAATCGCCGACGTTCATGCCGCCCCCGAAGCGCTTCGCGGCTGATCAGGCCCCAAAAGAAAAGGCGCCGGAGGAACGGGTGGCCCTGGTGACCGGCAGCGGAAAAGGTGTCGGCGCCGGGATTGCCCGGGTGCTGTGCGCCGCGGGAATACGCTGCGTGGTCACCTGCAACTCCAATCCGGCTCTGGCGGAGGAAACGCTGCAGGGGATCCGGAAGCGGGGCGGGGACGCTATCCTCGTGCAGGCGGACGTATCGGATCCGGAGCAGGCCCGGGGAATGGTGCAGGCGGCCGTGGAACACTACGGGAGACTGGATATCCTGGTGAACAACGCGGCCATGCAGTATAACCGGTTTGTGGATCAGTACGATCTGGACACGCTGCGGAAGCTGTGGGAAATCAATTTCGGCGGATACTGGCGGATGATCAGGGCAGCGCTGCCATACCTGCGGCAGAGCCCGCTGCCCCGGATCGTCAATATCGGCAGCGTGCACGGAAAGCGGCCCACCTGCTTCGACGCAGGCTATGCCATGACCAAAGGCGCGATCAAAATGCTGACACGGGAAGCGGCGATAGAGCTGCTGCCGGAGAATATTCCGGTGATCTGCATCAGCCTGGGCGGCGCGCGCATCGAATTCAAGACAGGGAATCCGCCGTTTCTGAATTCCCGGCCGAAGGAAACCGCGAACCCGCAGCTTCGCGGGGGGATCCGACTGGTGATGCCGGAAGAAGTGGGTGAAACCGTTCTGCATCTCTGCTCCGAGGCCGGAGAAGCCATGACGGGAGACTGTATCCGGATCGACTGCGGCCAGATGCTGCGCTGATATTCTATATCATGACGGCTGAGGGAACAGAAGGGAGAAAAAACCATGTTTTTCAACGATCGGGAAACAATCGTGCGCCTGACCCCGGAATGGAAGGGAGAACGCCTGCCGGACGGTCGCCCCATGGTCAGCGCGGATATTCTCCGGCGCATGCGCAACATAACATTCGAGGAAGCCTGGGGTCCGCTGTGGAACCAGGGTTACCGGAACAACTGGGAATGCAACTTTAAGGTCACTTCCCCCGGAACCGTGCTGGTGGGCCGGGCTGTGACGGCGGTCATGGTGCCCAAGCGGCCGGATCTGGACAAGGTGCTGATGGACATCGGCACGAAAGAAGAAGGCCACAAGGGTTTCTTCAATCAGTGGGTCATCGACAACCTGGTGGAGGACGACGTGGTGGTGGTGGATCTCTATGACAAGATTTTCGAGGGCACCTATGTGGGAGGAAACCTGTCCACCGCGATCCGCACGCGCACGAAGAACGGCGGCGCCGTGATCTGGGGCGGCGTCCGGGATCTGCAGCAGATCGCCGAGATGGATCATTTCCAGATTTTTTACCGGGGCACGGATCCCACCGGAATCGGCAACTGTTCCATGACCGGATACAACATGCCCTGCCGGATCGGCCAAGCGATCTGCATGCCCGGAGACGTGGTGCTGGGCACGATCAGCGGCGTGATTTTCATTCCGCCGCATCTGGCGGAGGACGTGGTGATCCGGGCGGAGAAGAACCATGTACGGGATATTTTCGGTTTTGACCGGCTGAAGAGCGGCACCTATACGACCGCCCAGATTGACCGGATGTGGACGGTGGCCATGATGGAGGACTTCCTGGACTGGTTCGGCCGGGACCCCCGGGCGGAAGCCTACCGGCATCTGACCTGGGAGGAAGAAATGGAGGAATCCCGGAAGGCTGAAGCCGACGAACAGCGGCCGAACCGCTGAGAACAGAAACGGAGACGCTTTGTATATGAAACGGTACGGAAAAAGGATCCTGGCCCTGGTGCTGACCCTGCTTCTTGCCGGCAGCTGTCTGCCGGCGGCGGCCGCGCTGAAAGACACGGAGGACATTCCTTCCCTGAAGGAAATCTATGCCGGAAAGTTCGATTTCGGCGCGGCCGCGCCACAGCGGGCGTTTCAGAGCCCGGAGCTGCTGCTTCTGATGAAAAAGCAGTTCAGTATTCTGACGCCGGAGAACGAACTGAAACCGAATTATGTGGTTGACTGGAGCGCATCGCGGAAAGCCGTTCTGGAAACCGGTGACGAGACCGCCGTAAAGGTGGCTTTCAATGCAGCCCTGCCGCTGCTCAGGTTCGCGAAAGCGAACGGAATCAAGGTGCACGGCCATGTGCTGCTGTGGCATATCGAAACCCGGGAAGACTTCTTCCACGAAGGCTACGACGCTTCCAAACCGGTGCTGAGCCGGGAGGCCATGCTGGGCCGGCTGGAAAACTATATCCGGGAAGTTTTTGCCTGGCTGGAGGAAAACTTCCCGGGCGTGGTCATTTCCTGGGACGTGGTGAACGAAGCTATTGACGACGGTACCAAGACCATCCGGCAGTCCAACTGGTATACGGTGGTGGGGGAAGACTATGTGCAGCGGGCTTTCGAATACGCCCGCCGGTACGCTCCGGAAGGAACCCTGCTGTATTACAACGATTACAACACGGCTTATCCGGGAAAGCTGAACGGCATCGTGAAACTGCTGGAAACGCTGATTGCCGACGGAACGATCGACGGCTATGGTTTTCAGATGCACCATCGGGTGCTGGAGCCCGGAATGACCATGCTGTCCAACGCGGTAAAGAAAATTGCCGGCCTGGGCCTTCGGCTCCGGGTCAGCGAACTGGATGTGGGCATCTTCGGAAATATGGAAGAGGACTTCGCAAAGCAGGCGAAGAAGTACGCTCAGGTGATGCAGCTGATGCTGGAGTACGCGGATCAGACGGAGGCGGTGGAGGTCTGGGGTCTGAAAGACGATATGAGCTACCGCTCCTATGAATATCCGCTGCTGTTTGACGCCCGCTGCACGCCGAAGCCCGCGTTCTGGGCGGTGGCGGAACCGGAAAAGTACGCGGAATAAGCTTTTATAAACGGAATACCCGTTTGGCGTTTTCCAAAGTTGCGTTTTCCACTTCTTCTTTTGTGATCCCCTTTAATTCCGCGATGCGTTCCGCTACAACAGGAAGAATGAGACTGGTATTCCGGATTTTCTTCGCCTGCTTTTTACTCAGGCCGGGAAGATCCGGTTTTACATATGGTCCGTCTGTTTCCGGCAGAATATACTCCAGTTAATCCAGGCCTGTTTCGCCAACGGCAATCACGAGCGGATTGTCCGGACGGTCCGGCGCCGCCATGCGGACTGCAGCGCCACAAGGCCCGTGAACCATTGACACGACTGGTTTTCCGTAGTATAGTGAGCGCAATCTTTTGAAAGGACTAACCATATGGACTACAGCCAGAAGATCTCCGAGAGGCAGTGGAATCTGCCGGAAAAAGGAGAGCTGGAGAGCCGCCGGGAAGACACCTATATTGACGACATTATTCAGAAGGCTCATATTCAGCGGAAATTGCTGGAAAACCTTGACGGGATCCGCACTGTGTTCGACGGCGGCGCCGGAAGCGGACGCTTCTCCATCCTGCTGGCCAAACAGGGCTGTCATGTGACGCACTTCGACATATCTCAGCCGATGATCGACAAGGCCCGGGAACTGGCGGCACGGGAAGGCGTTCTGGACAGGATCACCTTTGTGAAAGGCGCGCTGGAGGACCTGAGCGCTTACCGGGACCGGGAATTCGATCTGGTTATGTCCTTTGACGCGCCGGTCTCCTATACCTATCCCAACCAGAACAGGGTTATCGGCGAACTGGTGCGGATAGCGGGGAAACGAATCATGATCAGCGTATCCGGCAGGCTGGGCTCACTGCCGTATCTGGCCAATCCGATCCAGAAGAACCAGTTCATCCTGGACGAGAACGCGGACGATCCTTTTGTGCGGTGGTGCGTCGCAAACCGGGATCAGATGATAAACGGTTTTTCATTCAATAAGCGGAATGCCGAAAAACTGATGGCGGACGGCCTGATGGGCGGGGAAGAAGAAATCAGGCAGTATGAGCAGGGCGGTACGCCCTGGTGCATCACCTACGCCTTCATGCCGGACGAGCTGAAATCGATTCTGACCGGATTCGGTGTGAAGAACGTCAGCCTTTCAGGCCCCGGCGCGTACGGAAGGACAATCCCGCGGGAAATCCTGATCCGGATCATGAAGGATCCGGACCAAAGAAAAGACTTTCTGGATTTCTGCTACCGGTATGACTCCAATCCATATGTCTGCGGCATGGGGAAAGACAATCTGCTGGCTGCCGGAGAGATAACGGACTGAATGACGGACAGGAATGAAACCGAAAGACAGATGACCATCCGGGAGGCGCTGAATGCATCACAACTTCCTTTTTGACCTCGACGAGACGCTGCTGGATTTTCACGCTTCCGAATACAAAGCCCTCGGAATTGTGCTGAGGACAAACGGCCTTCCATTCTCGGATGAGATCTATCATGCGTTTAAGGCATACAACAAATCCCTCTGGCTGCAGCTGGAGAAGGGAACGATCTCGAGAACAGAACTGTTCACGCTGCGGTTTCAGGATGTTTTCAGGAGATGCGGCGGGGAGACGCGGAGAAGCCGGACCCGCTGCAGGTCAATGACGATTTCATCCGGACGATGTCCGTCAACGGTGTTCTGATGGACGGCGCGCTGGAATTCGTGCAGAAGGTAAAAAACGAAATAGCGGACGCAAGGATTTATATCGCCTCCAACGGTGCGACCGTAAACGCGAAGGGCAGAATCGCTTCCACCGGCCTCGACCGGTATATCGACGGTTTATTTGTGAGCGAAGACATGGGCGTTACCAAACCCGACGCAAGATTCTTCGATATCTGCCTGGAGCGCATCGGAGAACCGAAGGAAACATGCATTATGATCGGCGATTCCCTTTCTTCAGACATGCTCGGCGCGAAAAATGCCTCCCTGGCTTCCGTATGGTTTATGCCGTCCGGAGACGTCGCGGAAGCCGTGAAGGCATATGATATCGATTACTGTGCTTCGTCTTTTGACGAGCTGTGCGCAATTCTTAAAAAATGGTCGGGCCAATCCGTTCCGTGATGCGGAAAATCAGAAGTGGTTTTTGCAGGCGGTTTCCAGAGCGTCGATAATGATCTTCAGGGTGCGGATCCGGGCGTACTTCTTGTCGTTGGACTCGATGATATACCATGGCGCGTTCTTCGTGCTGGTCTTCTGAACCATTTCGTTCACCGCGGTCTCATACTGGGGCCATTTTTCCCGGTTTCGCCAGTCTTCGTCGGTAATCTTCCACTGCTTTTCCGGGGTATTCTGGCGATCGGTGAAGCGGGCAAGCTGGGTGTCCTGATCGATGTGAATCCAGAACTTCAGCACCACGGCGCCCCATTCGGTCAGCTGGCGCTCGAACTCGTTGATCTCGTTGTAGGCACGCTTCCAGTCGTCCTCGGAACAGAAGCCTTCCAGCCGTTCCACCATCACCCGGCCGTACCAGGTGCGGTCAAAGATGCAGATATGCCCGGTGCGGGGCAGCCGGGTCCAGAA
>CAMKJS010000034.1 GCA_946413245.1 uncultured Clostridia bacterium | reverse complement strand
GCGGCACGGAAGTGACGCTGACAGCGACGCCGAATGCCGGGTATCAGTTCAAGGAGTGGCAGGTTGTATCCGGCGGTGTGACGGTATCAAACAACAAGTTCACGATCGGGACAGAGAACGTTGAAATCAAAGCAGTCTTTGAAGCAATTGTATATACTGTAACCGTAACAGATGACGGGAACGGTACGGCCAGCGCATCTCCGGATTCGGGTATCATTGGTACGGAAGTGACGCTGACAGCGACGCCGAAGCCCGGATACCGGCTCAAGGAATGGAAAGTTGTTTCCGGCGGCGTGAAGATAGAAGATGACAAATTCACAATCGGCACGGCGAACGTTGAGATCAAAGCGATCTTTGAAAAGAGCCCGAAACACTACCTGACGATCAACTATGTACTGGATGACGGGAAGAAAGCCGCGGATGCCTATCTGGCCACCCTGCGGGAGGGCGTTTCCTACGAAGTGGAATCCCCGAAGGTCGGCGGATATACTCCTGACCAGGCGACGGTGTCCGGCGTCATGGGAAAGGAAGACGTCAACATTATCGTCACCTACAACGGGAATCCGAAGCATTATCTGACGATCAACTACGTCTTCGAGGACGGCACCAAGGCCGCGGATGCCTATCTGGATATCCGGAGAGAAGGAGAAGAATTCACGGTAAAGTCTCCGGAAATCCCGAACTGTGTGCCGGACCGGAAAAAGGTATCCGACGTCATGGGCGCGGAGGATTACACGGCAATCGTGACCTACACTTCCACCCGCAAGGATGAAGTGACCGCAAACGGCGGCGTATACACGCTGAATCATGAGAAGCTGACCGCGACCTTCATCAAGCCGGTGAAGAAGACGGCGACCACCCTGAAGGTGAACGCTTCCGTGAAGGCCAACAAGCAGACCTACAAAGTAACAGCCGTCACGGACGGCGCCTGCAAGGGCATGAGCAAGCTGACCACGCTCACCATTGGCGCTTCGGTGACGACTATCGGGAAGAACGCCTTCGCGGACTGCGGAAGCCTGAAGACCGTGAAGGGCGGCGCCAAGCTGAAGACCATCGGGGCCAGCGCCTTCGCGGGCTGTGCGAAACTGACCTCCGTGGCGACGCTGAAGAAGCTGAAGACCATCGGGGACAGTGCGTTCAAGGGCTGCAAGGCACTGGCGAAGTTCACCCTGGCTGAGCAGGTTACCGGGATCGGAAAGAACGCATTCAACGGCTGCGCGAAGCTGAAGACCATCGTGATCAAGACAAAGCTGCTGAAGGCCGGAACAGTGGGCAGCAACGCTTTCAAGGGTATATATGCCAAACCTGCGGTGTCCTGCCCGAAGGGAATGGTGAAGACATACAGGACGCTGCTGCTGAAGAAGGGAATGCCGAGAGGTGCTACCTTCAAGTAATCCCCCGCACGGAACAAAGGGGAGAATCACTTCCCCTGAGGTATGGAGAGTTTTCAGAGAAGGAGGAGGAGCAATATGGGACTTTTCAGTAAGGAAGCCTGCTGCTTCTGCGGCAAGGAAGTCGGAGTAATGAGCCGCTCCAAGCTGACGTCGGGCGAGTATGTGTGTACGGAATGCAAATACCTGACCAATCCTTTCCTGCGCCTGGACCATATGAACAGGGAGCAGGTGGAAGCCGTGATGAAGGAAATGGAGGAGAGCGAGCAGAAATTCCAGTCCATCGAATTCCGGAAGACTGCCATTCAGCGAAACGGAAAAGCCTGGATCTTCTATGACAGCTGGACGACGACCGGGGAATTCGCGGTGGTGACGCCGGAAACCGCCAAGTATAAGTATCACTGCGTGCTGGATATGGATCTGGTCCGCCCCTTCGACAAGATGCTGAATGCCGACAGGCTGCCGAAGCTGACCGTCAGCCAGGTGAAGGAATCCATCACCCTGACGGAAAAGAAGGACGCCTCCGGCAACCTGAGCGAGCGGGTGCTGCATATTCCCTATTTCCGCAACGACATGAACATCGACATGCATTTTCCGACCTTTGTGCCCGAAAAGGAGCTGGGATATTTCTATAACAGCGTGGCCGGTATTCTGAGCCGCTGGGTGGAAAAATCCGCCACCCGCCAGAAGATGCAGGTGGACAACATGAGCCGGACTATCGGCGACGCGGTTATGGCCGCCGTGAAGGGCGAAGGCGAGGAAGGTATAGCCAAAGCCATCGAACAGGGCCTGGATAAGAGCCAGGCCATCGACGAGGGCAAGGTGAAGAAAAAGGGCCTGCTGGGAACCCTGTTCGGCAAGAAGGGATAACCTGCCCGAATGAAAGCAGCCTCCCGCGATTTGCGAAGATCGCAGGAGGCTGCCTCTTTTTTGGAACTGTTATTGTTCTGCCGGGTTTTCCGGGCAGCCGTCCAGCCGCTGAAAAGCCTTGCTCTGATCCATCAGGAGACAGTACAGGGCCCGGATCCCCTGTTCATATTCTTCTCCCGCCTGTTCAGCGACCTTGTTCAGCAGGAGTCTTTCCCGCTCGCTGTCCAGCACGGGGATTCCGTTTTCCCGTTTATACCGGCCGATGGCCCGCGCTGTTTCCATGCGTTGTATATAGAGATCCACGAGCTGACGGTCGATCCCGTCAATCTGTTCTCTCAGTTCTCTGATATCCATACACAAAGCCTCTTTTCTGAATAAGGGGAGTGAAGGCAGAAAGGAATACCGGAGGAATGCCGGGGAAGGGGATCAGAAGCCGTGGCTTCCGCCACCGCCGCCGCCACCGCCGCCACCGCCGTGACCGCCGCCTCCATGGCCGCCGCTGCTCTTGGGGGCGGTCACTTTTTTGGTCAGGATATGAGCGGCGACAATGGTGGCCGCGCCGGCGCCGGCAACGGTGACCACATCGGGAAGGGAGACTTCCTGCTCCTGCTTCATGCGGGAGGAGACCAGGATATAGGTGGCGATGATCGCCAGGATCACAGCCAGCAGGATGTTGCTGACCAGCTGCATCGGCGCGTTGATCTTCTGGCCCCGGAGCAGGCGGGTGATCTGCTCAAAGGTGGAAACGGCGCAGTCCCCGTATTTTCCGTTGGTGGCATACTTGTACACGTTGTCCGTGATCGTGTTGGCCCGGCCTGTATTGATCGTCTTATACACATAGGTGCTGGCGTAGATGCCCAGCCGGCGGGTGGCCATATCGATCATGAAGACCGTGAAATCCGCGGAGGGGCCGAAGGTTTTATTTCCCCAGGATCTGGCCTTGTTCACCACGGTGGTGGAGGAATCCGAGCCGGAATAGGTCACGAAGCCCACATTGCAGAATTCGTCCGCGATGGGCTGCATGGCCGCCAGCACCTTCGCCTCCTCGCCGGACTTCAGCAGGCCGGCGGCATCGTCGATCACAGCCTGATACTTTCCGGCGGATTCAGCCGACGCAGCCGGGCAGACCAGAACCGTCAGCAGCGCGAGAATCAGGAGCAGGGCGGGAATTGTCTTACGCACGGTCGTCACCTCCCTGATGGCTTTCGAACTGGGGCAGGGGGCTGGAGCATTCCCGGTTGTACAGCAGGATCAGGTCCAGGCTTTCCCAGATGACCGCCGCCATGCACAGAACGCTGACGAGATAGACCGGAAGGTCATCGCTTTTGAAGGGGTTTACGATCAGAATGAAGGCTCCGGCCAGCATCGCGAGGAAGGACATGATACTGCCGCCCGGAAGCTTTCTTTTCTTCATCAGTGAAACCGCGAGGAGTATCGCCATGACTGCCGTCAGAGCGAAAGCGCCGAGCTTGAAATAACGGATGTCGTCGACGTTCGCCATGGCGCTCACCCCGATGACGGCAAGAACGCACAGGAGGATGCCGCCGGCGCCTTCCACCAGGCTCGAGATCGTTCTGCCGGCTGTGGTGGCACGCCTTTTCAGGGCGTTGACCTCCTTCAGGCGGCCCAGCATGTCAAACGGGCCCTCCTGCGGCAGCGATGCCGCGTCCCGGTCGGCAATCTTCTTCAGCCGGGTATGGACGATAAACTGGGCGCCGAGGGCCAGCAGCATGGCCAGCACCATGACCATTTCCGGCCGCAGGGTCAGGAACATGTTCAGGACGAAGAAGAAGGGAATGGCCAGAATCAGGGCGAAAATGCCGAAGCGCTGATAATCCATCGGGATATCCGCGGCCATTTCCCCGGTGCAGGCGTTCTGGACCGCGTAAAGGATCCGCTTTCCGCTGCGCATGGACATGAACCAGACGGGCAGCATGGTGACGCCGGTATACTCGGCGTGGGAAACCTTGAGCAGTTCCTTCTGGGCTCCCAGTGTGGAATACGTGCAGCCGTCCTTCATATCGGCGAGCGTATCCTCGAGGCCCTTGCGTACCGCTTCCGTCCGGGCGTAATCCATGTATTCCTGTTCGGAAGTGTCCGGCACGTCCGCGTAATACCCGCTCAGATACGCCGGGGAGAACGCGCCGATATCCTTGTGATCGATCCGGGAAATGCGCCGGGACATGGCGTCCGGGAATTCCCGGCTGGCGTCGTGCAGGATGCCCTCGTACCGGTGATCCAGCGTGACCTTCGTATCATAATAATAGGTAGTGTCCCCGGAGGTGCGGGTGCCCTTCAGGACCGCGTTGCCCTGCACGGAAGCCCGGTAGGTGTGGAAGGGAACATAGATTCCCCGGAAGCTGTCCGGGGTGATGTTCTTCCGCAGGCGATGATCCGCGCAGAGGCTCTTCTTCAGGAGCCCCTGATACTTGGCGAAGCATTCCTCCCGGGTGATCCGGAAGGGAATGATCCCCTCGGGCGGGGTAAACTCGGTGTCCTGCCGCTCCAGCATCACGGAGGAACCGCAGTAGCTGCAGAAGGCCGCGGCGGCAGCGTTCAGCGCGCGGATTTCAGCCCCGCAGGTCGGGCAGGTGAGCAGATCCACGGAGAAGCTGCTGCCGGTATGGCGGGCTTCCCGCTGATCCGCCTCCTGAATGGATAGGGTTCGGTCGCAGCGGCCGCATTTCAGCTGCTGGGTCGGGATGTCGAAAGTCATCTGGCTTCCGCATCCTGGACAACTGTACATTCCTGATCCCCCCCTGTTATATGTGTAAAGAGATTCTATGATCTGCCTGCGGCAAATCGGCGTGGGTTCGGGTATCATTGTAGGCGCGGGAGGCAGGAATGTCAATAAACGATGTGTGCGGAAACCGGAGCTGCGCCGCCGGAAAACTTTTCTGTGCATTTTTCCTGTACTGAAAAAGGAAAACGGGGGGCAGAGGGAGAACATAATGCCTCATCACACGAAAGGAGTTTTTTGCCCTATGAAGAAACTGATTGCTCTGGTACTGGCTGCTGTTCTGGCTCTGACTCTGACCGCCGCGTTTGCCGACGGGATCAAGATCGCTGTTCCCAACGACGCGACGAACGAAGGCCGCGCGCTCCTGCTGCTGCAGGCGCAGGGTCTGCTGAAGCTGAAGGAAGAAGCCGGGATTACCGCGACGGTCGCGGATATTACAGAGAACCCGCTGGGAATCGAGTTCGTGGAAGTGGAAGCGGCTATGGTGCCCAACGTTCTGGCGGACGTGGACTACGGCATCATCAATGGCAACTATGCCCTGGCGGCGGAGCTGGACAAGGCCCTGCTGTATGAGAACGCCGAATCCCCCTATGTGAACGTGGTGAGCGTGAACGAAGAGAACAAGGATTCCGACGAAGCCAAGGCCCTGGCTGCCGCCGTGCTGAGCCAGAAGGTTGTGGACTACTTCTCCAATTATGAAGGACAGGCCATCTCCGTGGTGGAGAATCCCACCGACGGCTTTGACGCTACCGTGGATTACGCCGCCCTGGCCGGCAAGACCATCAAGGTGATCTGCACACTGGATCCGCATTCCTACGTGCTGGCCATCGCCAAGGAAATCCTGGCTGAGAAGGAAATCACCCTGGAAATCACCATCGTGGACGACTATGTAACCCCCAACACCATGGTGAACGACGGAGACGCCTTCGCGAACTTCTTCGCGCATTCTCCCTATCAGGAAGACTTCAACGCCCAGAACGGCACCCGTCTGGTGACCATCGCCGGCGTGCATGTCGAGCCCATGGGCCTGTATGCGGGCCAGCAGGCTGACCTGGCGGCGCTGGGACTGCAGTAATATTTCGCGTCTGTTGACGCGACCAGGGCTTTCCGAATGCCCGGGGCTGTCGCCCGTTCTACGCTGAAAAAGAGCCACCGGCTCTTTTTCCGGGCGCTGCGAACCCCTGGACCTTCGGTTGGAAGCAAAATCTATGGATATCCGGGCGGAAGCCCGGATATCCTTTTTTTGCGAGAAGCCGGTTGCGGAAGAGAGTGGATTTCGGGTATAATAAAAGGTAAGCATGATTTCGGAGGGACGGGTATGATTGAACTGAGGAACCTCTCCAAGCACTTCACCACCTCGGACGGAGGGGTGGACGCCCTGAAGCAGATCAACCTTACGATCGAGAACGGGGATATCTATGGCATTATCGGTATGAGCGGCGCCGGGAAGAGTACCCTGGTCCGCTGTATCAATATGCTGGAGCGGCCGACGGAAGGCAGCGTACTGATGGACGGCCGGGATATGGGCTCCCTCTCCGCGAAGGAGCTGCGGGCGATGCGGCGGAAGATCACCATGATCTTCCAGGGGTTCAATCTGCTGATGCAGCGGACGTGCCTGAAGAACGTGATGCTGCCGCTGAAGCTGAGCGGCGGAAACCGGGAAGCCGCGGAGAAAAAGGCCCGGGAACTGCTGGAGCTGGTTGGGTTGCCGGACAAGGCCAACGCCTATCCCGCGCAGCTGTCCGGCGGTCAGCAGCAGCGGGTGGCGATCGCCCGGGCCCTGGTGACGGAGCCGGACGTGCTGTTGTGCGACGAGGCGACCTCCGCGCTGGATCCGAAAACGACCCACGCGATCCTGGAACTGATCCGGGACATCAATCAGAAGCTGGGCATCACCGTGATCGTGATTACACATCAGATGAGCGTGGTGCAGGAAGTATGCAACAAGGTGGCCATCCTGGAAAACGGAACGGTGGTCGAGGAAGGAACGGTGGCCGAGGTCTTCGCGAACCCGCGGGCTGCCGCGACCCGGAACCTGATCAACCCGTCGAATCCGGAAAATGACGCCATCTTCCCCGAAGGCGGCCAGCGCATCCGGGTCATCTTCAACGGCGCGGTCGCCTCCCGGGAGCCGCTGATCGCCAAAATGGCGGTGGACTGCGGTATTCTGGCAAGCATTCTCGGCGCTTCCACCCGCTCGGTGGGAGACAAGGCATACGGATATATTCTGCTGGACATTCCCGGGACGCCGGAGGATCTCGGCAGGGCGATCGCCTACCTGAGCACGATTCCGAACATCACGGTTCAGGTGGAAGCTGAATACGCGGCAAAGGAGGAGAGGGCATGAATTTCGCCAACGCGTTTACCCCGGAACGGCTGCAGGAAGCCTGGCAGTGCCTGCTGACGGAGTTCCCCTTTGCCGTATGGGAGACGGTTTATTCCACGCTGCTGGCCACGCTGTTCGCCGTCATTATCGGGCTGCCGCTGGGCGTGCTGCTGGTGACGGGCGAGCAGAAGGGAATCCGGCCTCTTCCCCGGCCCTTTATGAGCTTTCTGAACGTGATGATCAACCTGCTGCGCTCGGTGCCCTTCATCATCCTGATGGTGATGATCATTCCGCTGACCCGCGTGATCGTGGGGACTTCGGTGGGCACGGTGGCGGCCATCGTTCCCCTGACGGTGGCGGCGTTCCCCTTCATTGCCCGCCTGGTGGAATCCAGCCTGCGGGAAATCAACCCGAACATCATCGAGACGGCGCTGTCCATGGGGGCGTCTCCCCTGCAGATCGTGACCCACGTGATGCTGCCGGAGAGCGTACCGAGCCTGGTAACCAACATTACGCTGGCCATCACCACCATCATGGGATATACGGCCATGTCCGGCGCGGTGGGCGGCGGCGGCCTGGGCAAGCTGGCTCTGGCCTACGGATACCAGCGGTACCGGTTCGCGGTGCTGTATCTGGCGGTGATCGTGCTGGTGGTCATCACCCAGATTATCCAGAGCTTCGGAACCTGGCTGGCTGCGAAGCTGGACAAGCGGCTGAAGAACCAGTAAACACCGCGGATAAATAACGGGAGATGCGTTTATGAGTTTATCGTCAGTGATTCTGCTGCTGGGCGGCGTGGCCATGTTCCTGTTCGGCATGTCCCTGATGGGGGACGGGCTGAAAAAGGTGGCGGGCAACAAGCTGGAGCTGATTCTGTACCGGCTGTCCAGCACGCCGCTACGGGGCATTCTGCTGGGCACCGGCGTGACCGCGGTGATCCAGTCCTCCTCCGCTACCAGCGTGATGGTGGTGGGCTTCGTCAACTCCCTGATGATGACGCTGCGGCAGGCCATCGCGGTGATCATGGGAGCGGTGCTGGGCACCAGCGTGACGGGCTGGGTCATCTGTCTTTCCGGCATGGGGGAGACAGGAGCCTCTCCGTTTCTGCAGCTGCTGAGCACGGAAACCCTGAGCGCCATCGTGGCGGTGGCGGGCATCCTGTTCCGCATGATCAGCAAAAAACAGACGATGAAGCACGTGGGCGACATCCTGATGGGCTTCGCGGTGCTGATGTTCGGCATGAAGACCATGAGCGGTGCGGTGTCCGGCCTGCGCACGGATCCCGCGTTCCTGTCCCTGATGACCAGCTTCAGCAATCCGTTTCTGGGCATCCTGCTGGGCATTCTGATCACCGCGATTCTGCAGAGCGCTTCCGCTTCCGTGGGTATCCTGCAGGCGCTGTCCAGCACGGGGCTGATTACCTTCGACGTGGCGCTGCCCATGATTCTGGGTATCGCCGTGGGCGCTTCGGTGCCGGTACTGATGTCCGGCATGGGGTCCTCCCGGAACGGGAAGCGGGCGGCGCTGTCCTACCTGGTGGTGGAAATCTCCCGGGTGGTGCTGTTCGCCGCGGCGTTCTATATTCTGGACGCGTTCCTGCATTTCTCCTTCACCCACATGACCATGAACATGTTCAGCATCGCGCTGCTGAACACCCTGTTCCGCCTGAGCACGGTACTGCTGCTGGCGCCGTTCATTCCGCTGATTGAGAAGCTGGTGACCGCACTGGTGCCCACCGATCCGGAGGAGCAGGCGGAATCGGAGGATATGAAACGGCTGGAGGAGCGCTTCCTGGCCTATCCGACCCTGGCAGTGGAGCAGACCCGGCTGACCATCAACAAGATGGCGCAGCTGACCTGGGACAGTATCGTCTGCGCCACGGATTTGCTGCATGAGTATACGGAAAAGGGCTTCCAGGACGTGGTGAAGCTGGAAAGCACCGTGGACCGCTACGAGGACAAGATCGGCAGCTATCTGATGAAGCTGACCGGCCGCGAAATGACGGAGACCCAGAACAAGGCCGTCAGCCAGTACCTGCGGGCGATCACGGATCTGGAGCGCATCAGCGACCACTCGATGAACATCGCCGAGCGGGCGCAGGAAATCCAGGAAAAGAAGATCCGCTTCTCCGACAAGGGCCAGAAGGAAATGGAAAACCTGGTGGCCGCGATCCGGGAAATCATGTCCATCGCCTTCGAAAGCTTCCTGACCGGCAACGTGGACGAGGCGTACCGGGTGGAACCCCTGGAGCAGGTGATCGACCGGATCTGCCGGAAGATGCGGGAGAAGCATACCGCCCGGCTGCAGAAGGGCAAGTGCACCATCGGAAACGGATACGTGTTCAACGACCTGATCAGCGATTTCGAGCGGGTGTCGGACCACTGCTCCAATATCGCGCTGGTGATCGTGGAGCTGGCGGAGAACGCGCTGGACGTGCACGAAATGTCCGACGTGCTGCACCGGGAACACCAGCATCATTACACGGAATATATCGAAGAGTTCCAGGCCCGGTATCTGAGCAAGAAGGACCTGCTGACAGCGGACGAGTAAAAAACGCGAGGAACGGTATGAAAGGAGGGTAGGCCGGATGAACGTGACACAGCTGGCGGACATGCTCCGCCGGGACAATCATTTTATGAAGGACGTGACCCGCTGGGAGGTTATGCCGGCTCGCCCGGCCAAAACCGCGCCTTTCCCGGACTGCATGGACGAGCGGCTCCGCCCGGTGCTGGAGAAGCGGGGGATCCATTCCCTGTACGTGCACCAGGCCCAGTGCCTGGCCGCCACCGACCGGGGCGAGGACGTGACGGTGGTGACGCCTACCGCCTCCGGCAAGACCATGTGCTACAACCTGCCGGTGCTCTCCGCGATCCTGCGGAACGAGGACACCCGGGCGCTGTACCTGTTTCCCACAAAGGCGCTGTCCGCCGACCAGGTGAGCGAGCTGTACGAAATGATCGAAGACATGGGTGTGGATATCAAGACCTACACCTATGACGGGGATACTCCCGCGGCGGCGAGGCGGGCCGTGCGCCAGGCGGGGCACATCGTGGTGACGAATCCGGATATGCTGCATTCCGGGATTCTGCCGCACCACACCAAATGGGTGAAGCTGTTCGAGAACCTGCACTATATCGTGATCGACGAGATTCACAGCTACCGCGGGGTGTTCGGAAGCAACCTGGCCAACGTGCTGCGGCGGCTGACCCGGCTGTGCGAATTCTACGGAAGCCACCCGCAGTATATTCTGTGCAGCGCCACCATTGCCAATCCCCGGGAACTGGCGGAAACCCTGATCGGCCGGCCGGTGACCCTGGTGGACGAGAACGGCGCTCCCATGGGAGAGCGGCACTTCGTATTCTACAATCCGCCGGTGGTGAACCGGCAGCTGGGCATCCGCCAGGGCGTGATTCCCGTGACCCGGTCCATCTCCGGCATGCTGCTGAAAAACGGCATCCAGGCCATCACCTTCGCCCGGTCCCGGCTGACGGTGGAGGTGCTGACCCGCTACCTGAAGGATATGGTGCGGGATCCCCTGGGCAACGCGGGCCGGGTGCGGGGCTACCGGGGCGGCTATCTGCCGCTGGAGCGCCGAGGTATCGAGAAGGGCCTGCGGTCCGGGCAGGTGGACGCGGTGGTTTCCACCAACGCCCTGGAGCTGGGTATCGATATCGGCGCGCTGGACGCCTGTGTGCTCTGCGGATATCCGGGCACCATCGCCAGCGCCTGGCAGCAGGCGGGCCGGGCCGGCCGGCGGCAGGGAACCAGCATCGTGTTCTTCATCGCTTCCTCCGCGGCCATCGACCAGTATATCGTGAACCATCCGGACTATTTCCTGCGGCAGAGCCCGGAGAACGCGCTGCTGAACCCGGACAACCTGTATATCCTGATCAGCCATTTCAAGTGCGCCGCCTTTGAGCTGCCCTTCGCGGACGGAGAAGGCTTCGGCAACTCCCCCGGATCGGAGGAGATGCTGGAATACCTGACGGAGGAGGGCATTCTGCACCACGCGGAGGGGAAATACCACTGGAGCGCGGAGGACTTCCCGGCCAGCGAGATTTCCCTGCGCTCCGCCGCGGCGGAGAACTTTATGATTATCGACATCACCGATCCGGCTCATCACCGGGTGGTGGGAGAGATGGACCGGTTTACCGCGCCGATGCTGCTGCACGAGAACGCGATTTATATGCATGAGGGCCGGCAGTTCCAGGTGGAGAAGCTGGACTTTGACGCCTGCAAGGCCTTCATTCGAGCTGTGGACACGGGCTATTACACGGACGCGGACCTGAATATCAGCCTGAGCCTGCTGGACGTGGAGAAGGAGGAACCGCACCGCCGGGGCGGGGTGACCGCCATCGGGGAGATCAAGGTGACCGCCCTGGTGACCATGTTCAAGAAGATCAAATTCGACACCCATGAAACCCTGGGATTCGGTCACGTGCGCCTGCCGGAAACCGATATGCACACCACCGCCATGTGGTGGACACTGCCGGAAGACCTGGCACAGCGCTTCCCCAGCGACACGCTGAAAAACGGCATGATGGGCATCGCCAACCTGCTGCGCATCGTGTGTCCGCTGTACCTGATGTGCGCGCCGCGGGACATCGCGGTGATCTACCAGGTGAAGAGCCCGATCACGGATCAGCCCACGATCATCCTGTACGACAACTGCCCGGGCGGCATCGGCCTGGCACACAAGGCGTACGGCATGCGGGACGTGCTGCTGCAGAAGGCGCTGCAGGTGGCGGAAGACTGCGGGTGTGAATACGGCTGTCCTTCCTGCGTGGGGCCGGTGGGCGAGATCGGGGAGAACGGCAAGCGCACGGCCGTGACGCTGCTGAGGGAGCTGACGAAATGAATCTGCGCGACAAGCTCCGGGCTGTGGGCGGAACGGGCGGCAAGCCCCCGGCGACGCCGGAGCAGAAAAGCACGGACTGCCGGCACTTCGCGGTCACCCGCCCGGCGGAGGAGTTTCCCGGAGCTTACGACCTGCGGGGGGAAACCCTGCGCCTGATGAGCGACCGGAGCCTGCCGGAGCCGCTGGATCCGCGGAAAATCCTGTATCTGGACACGGAAACCACTGGGCTGGGCGGCGCCGGAACGGTGGCCTTCCTCGTGGGCATGGGTTTTCTGACGGATACCGGTTTCGAGGTGCACCAGTTCCTGATGCGGGACTATCCGGAGGAGCCCTATCTGCTGAAGCACGTGGCGGCGGGGCTGGGAAAGTTCGACGTGCTCTGCACTTTCAACGGGACGACCTTCGACGTGCCTCTGCTGGAGGGGCGCTTTCTGATGAACCGGATGGACCGCTCCTGCCTGGAGCTGCCGCATCTGGATCTGCTGCACATGTGCCGCCGGCTGTGGCGGCTGCGGCTGGGGCGGTGCAACCTCGGACGGCTGGAGGAAGTGATTCTCGGCCGGCCCCGGGAGGACGACCTGCCGGGCAGCGAGGTGCCGGAACGGTATTTCACCTATCTGAAAACCGGGCAGATGTCCCTGCTGGACGATATCCTGAAGCATAACGCCCAGGACATCATGAGCCTGTGCGTGCTGCTGAACCATATGGCGGATCTTTACGAGCATCCGGAGAAGATCCGCTTCAGCGAGGACGTGTACTCCATGGGCCGGGCGCTGGAACGGATGGATCACGCCCCGGAAGCGCGAAAGTGCTACCGGCTGGCCCGGCGGGGACGCATGGGCTCGGAAGCGGCCGAGGCGCTGGCCGCCAGCTACCGACGGGCCGGCGAACGGCAGGAGGCGGCCCGGATCTGGCGGGAGATGATCGCGGAGCGCCGGGGAGGCATTCAGCCGTATGTGGAGCTGGCCAAATACAGCGAGCACGTGCTGCGGGATCCCGCGGCGGCGCTGGCACTGACGGAGCAGGCGATGGCGCTGCTGGCGGAGCCTTCCCTCCGGGTGGATTTGACTGTACAAGAAAAGCAAAATGCGTTACAATACCGCATGGATCGACTGAGACGCAAGCTGAAGGAGCAGTGAACACATGGGACTGATGACGGGATTCAAGGCCAACAAGGCATACAGACTGCAGCGGAAGGGCGAGACCGGGGAAGCCGTTCGGCTTTACGAGGAAGCTTTCGCCGAAGGGCTGAACGAGCCCCGGTATAACCTGGCATACGCGCTGCTGATTATCCGGAACGGCGAATACCAGAAAGCGAAGGACTTCCTGGTGAAGCACCAGAAGGCGCCCGGTATGACGCCGGACCAGCGGGTGACGCTGCTGGTGGACTACGCTGCCTGCTGCTTCCGCCTGGGAGACCTGGATAAGGGGATCAACACGCTGGAGCAGCAGTACCGCAAGGGGGAAACCGGCCTGCTGTACCAGACCCTGGGATACCTCTATGTGGAAAAGTACGACGCGGCGAACAAACCGGACTTTGCCGCCGAAGCGGCCCGGGAGATGCTGACCGAAGAGCAGGAAGCACAGGCTGAGGAGCCCGCCGAAGCCGGGGAACAGCAGGCGGCCGGAGAAGGCGCGGCGGAGCCGGAGAAAAAGCTTTCTCCCGAAGAGGAGTGGGAAGCCGGCGTCAGCAAGGCGGAGGAATTCATCCGGAAAGGCGTGGAATACGATGACGAGGATCCCGTCTGCCTGGACAACATGGGTCAGTTCCTGTACCGGGTGAAGCAGGATCCCGCTGCGGCCCGGGAATGGTTTGAGAAGGCCCACGCCCTGAAGGACACGCAGATCGATACCCTTTACTTCCTGAGCCGGTACGACCTGGAAGAAGGAAAGAACGCCGCGGCGCTGGAAAAGCTGGAAAAGGCTGCGGAAGGTCGTTTCTCCCCGCTGAATTACTGCGGGAAAGAGCAGATTTCCGGGGAAATCGCCCGGCTGAAAGGAGTTAACTGAAGTCATGTCTGAACTGGAAACGAAAGAAAACGTACATGAAGAAACCGGGAAAAAGAGTACGGAAGAGGCTGTAAAAGAGGCCGGGGGCAAAAAAGGAAAAAAGAAGGAGAAGGAAAAGAAATCCGTGGGGCAGGAAATCCTGAGCTGGGTGCTGACCATTGTAACGGCGGTTGTCGCCGCGCTGCTGATCCGTTCCTTTATCTTTGAACCGGTACGGGTGGACGGGCATTCCATGGACGATACGCTGGCGGACGGCGAGATCATGCTGGTTTCCAAGTACGATTTCTCCAGCACCTGGCTGTGCCTGCCCTGGGTGGACGCGGAAACCCAGGAGAACGCGCAGCGGTTCACCTTCGGCGGGAACCCGGAGCGGTTCAACGTGGTGATCTGCCGGTATCCCGGACGGGGCGGCACGAACTTCGTCAAGCGCGTGGTGGGCCTGCCGGGAGATACGGTCGCCTTTGAGGAAGGCTGGCTGTACGTGAATGGGGAGAAGCAGGAGGAAAGTTATATCAACGTCAGCTACCGGAAGGGGCTCAACAGCGAAATGGACACCTATCGGGTTCCGAAGAAGGGCGACACGCTGCTGCTGGAACAGGACGGAACGCACCTGGACCTGACGGTGAACGGAGAGAGCTGGCCCTGGCGGGGCGGGGCGGTGAGCGGAACCGCGGCAGACGGCACGAAGATGAAATATGATCAGGGAACGCTGCTGATCAACGGGCAGGATATCGACACAATGGGCAGCGACTGGTGGAAGGATATCGTCGGGAAGGAATTTAAGCTGGACGAGGATTACTACTTCGTCTGCGGCGACCACCGGAACAACTCCAACGACAGCCGCAGCGTCGGGCCTATCGCCCGCAGCATGCTCATCGGCCATGTGCGCCGGGTGCTGTTCAGCGACTGGCGGGGAGTACAGTGAGAGTGGAGAGTTTAAGAGTTAAGAGCGGAGAGCTAAGAGCAGAGATAAAAACTGCGGGGCGGCGTGAGGCCGTCCCGCGGTTTTTGTGTGCCGGATCAGTTGACCCGTTCAATATCGGCGATTTTGTTTCCCTTCTTATCAGAGATATAGGCGTCGGCACCGGTGCGTTTGGAAGTGATGTAGATCGAATCTCCGACGTTCAGGTTGTTCCAGTCCGTCTCAGCCAGGCGGTACACGGCGGTGGCGTTGTCTTTCTTCGCGGTGACGGTGAAACGGTATTCCTCCCGGCGGTCGCCTTCGCGTTCGTTTTCCGCCAGATTGGTTTCCGGCCAGGCAGGCTTCTTGTCCTCTCCGGAGGCGGAAGCCGTCCGGGTCGGCGTCCATCGCCAGATGTTGTAGTAATACTTGGTGGCGTACCGCGGAACCTGCACATAGACCGGCTGCTGCACGGTCTCCGTGTAATATTCGGTGGTGTACACCGGGCGCTCGTGGGGAATCTGCTCGAAGGTGCCGTTGCCCCGGTCCTCATAGGTGTAATAGGTTTCGTAATGGTCGATGACCTGGCGGGAGCGCTCCACTTCCTTGTCTTCGTAATGGTCGAGCACGCTGTCATAATGATGCAGCTCGGTTTTCTGCGCGGTTTCCTCGGCGCCGGCCGGCAGATTCCAGCCGGATTCCTGATACTCAATATTCTCCTCGATCTGGATGGCCCGGGCCCAGGAAACGGAGGATACCGTCAGATCCCCGGATGTCTTGTTCCCGTTCAGGTACACAAAGACTCCGACGATAACGAGGATGACAGCCAGGATGATGAACAGCGGGCGCTTGCTCTGCGGGGCGGAGCGGGCGGGCGCTGCCTGCGCGGGCTGATTGGCCTTTTCGCGTTCCTCCTTCTTTTTGTGCATCTCGAAATAGTTCGCTTCAGAACTCTCGCGGGTAGCGCCGCAGTTGGAACAGAAGGCGGCGTTGTCACTGTTCAGCGAGTTGCAGAAGGAACAGTACCAGTCCGGATTCCTGCTGAAGGTTTTCGCCTTCTCCTCGTCCAGATATTCGATATCCCCGGTTTCGTTCGCTTCCCGGGTTTCGTTTTCCGCGTGGTCCTTCATATAGAACTTGACCTCGCCGCGGGCCCGGCCGCAGGAAGGGCAGTTCACGACGTCGCCGCGTACGCCCTGCGTGCCGCAGAAGGGGCAATCCCAGTACGCCATTACAAGCTTTCCCATGGTATTCTCCTTACAATCCGTCTTTTCAGGAATTTCCGGTTTGCCGCAGAACGCGGCCTTCGGCAGATTCTTTTTTCTCCGTCTTTCATTTTATCGCATTTTTCCGGTCTTGACTATCCTTTTTTTGTTTCTCCGCTATCCTTTTTCGGCCCTGATCCGGAAGAACGGCTGAACCGGAAGAAACAGGCGGATGCCGGGCGGCGGAATCCCCGGAAGTCTGCCTGTTTTTGCTTGCCACTTCTTTTGAAAATCTGCTATAATCTGAGGCACAGACATACAATGTGAGGAAACAGGAGAAAGAATACGATGGCATCGACGTCAAAATGCAGCTTCTGCGGGGGAACGGTCCGGTCGGACGAGCGGACGTGCCCGCAATGCGGAGGACAGAATCAGAACTACGTTCCGGATCCTCCCCGGAAGATTCTTCAGCCGAAAACCATTGAGGAACTGAAGGAATACTGCGCGGAGCGCGGGATGCCGCGGCTGCGCATGCGCTTCTTTATCGGTGAGGACTTCCGGGAGGCCAGGGCCTTCGGAATCTACAAGGCGGGAGAAAACCGTTTTGTCGTCTACAAAAACAAATCCGACGGTTCCCGGGCGGTGCGGTACGACGGCCCGGACGAAGCATACGCGGTCCGGGAACTCTTTGAGAAACTGCTCTCGGAATGCCATAACCGGGGAATCTATCCGGACGGCGGCGGACCGGGGACTTCCGGTGGTGGGACGACCCGGACAACGAGGACTGTCCGGAAGTATAAAAACCCGATCCTGAACTGGATGCATTCCCACAAGATCCTGACATTTCTGCTGGCGCTGCTCCTTTTGTACACTGGCGGCGGAGCAATACAGTATATTCATACGCAGCGTGTGATCCGGCAGGAGAGAGAAGCTTTTTACCGGAATCCGAAAACGTACGACAGCAGAAAGATCGGCGACCAGTACTATACCTATAACGTCCATACAGGTGAAATCACCGTCTCCGCGGCAAGCAACACTCATCTGAACGACGGATATTACCAACCGGAGGAAAGAACTTACCTGTCACAGTACGGTTACTACCGTACGGTATCCTATTGGGACGGCCTGACCGACGGGGAGAAGGCTTCTGTTCTGGATACCGCTGTTTATTACCGGGACGGTTCCCGCTGGTATGCGTATATTGAGGAGGAGAAGGACTGGAAAGAGGCTTCCGCGCCTGTTTATCACGGCGCGGAGACCTATCTGGGAGCTTTCTGGCAGGATGCGTGGGGAGTGCCTGATTATTCGACCTTCCCGATCAAGGAAGGGTATTACCGGAGTACGGACGCCGTCTACTACAGGTTCCGCATGACGTTTGCCGGGCTGGCCCATGACTGGTACAGCTACAGCGCGGAAGCGGATGACTGGGCGGAATGCGCCTGTCCCCTCAAACTCGGCGTTCCGGCGGATCAGCTGGAATACCTGAAGGACCTGAAGGGATCGGATCAGCTTTCCGAACACGTGCTGCCCTTCAATGAATCGACATACTATGCGCTGAAGCATGAGAAAGACGGATACTACAGGCAGGAGGACACCGTTTACTGTCGGGATAAAAAGTCTTATCTCCCGGGGATTCTTTCGGGGAACGTGGTTGGACCGTGGTATTCCTATGACAGAGAAAAGAAACTGTGGCAATCCGCGGAGGAACCGGATCTGAACGCTGCCCGCATCAAATATCTGGGGAATTATTATCAGCGGGAGTGGCAGGAAACCTGGGCTTTTACAAGCTTTAAGGAATCAGCGCTCTGGGCGGATCTGCACGATGTCAACGGCTACTACGAACAGAACCATACCGTTTATTACCATTACAAGAGCAAGTGGTATTCCTACGACTCCGACAGCAGCAGCTGGATATCGGCTTCCAGCCCAGCGCGGGATCAGACCGCCGATACCTGGCTGGGCGAAACCTATCAGACGGACTGGGAGTCGGACTGGGACGCCACCGATTTCAAAACCTCCGCGGTCTGGGCCGGGATCCGGGCGGAAGAGATAAGAATTGAGCGGGAGGCACAGGAGGCGGCCCGGCGGGCGGAACGGGACAGGGACAGTTACAGCTCTGACTACGATGACTGGGACGCGGGCGATACCGACTGGGATTCTGACTGGTGATTTTCTTTTCTGTTTTTTCCTGCTTTTTCCGGGAAACCGGGGGAGAGGAAGGTTGCAAAACCGGGTTGGATTTGATAAAATATCCTTTGATTCTGTTCATGAAAAACGCGGCGTTCAGCCGCGGGGAATGACAGAGCGGACGTGACGTTTTTACAGGAGGGGAAATCGGTGGCGAACCTGGATCCCGCGGTCAGAAAGGAGACCGGATACATCGCCTGCTGGACGGGTGCGCTCAGCCTGGTGATGGAAGCGGTATTCCTGATCCTGGGGAAATGGGATCTGTCCGTGCTGCTGGGAAACCTGAGCGGCGCGGCGGTGGCTGTCGGCAATTTCTTCCTCATGGCGCGGACGGTGAGCCTGGCGGTGGAAGGAGGAAAGCCCGACGAGGCTGCCCGGCGGGTGAAGGCTTCCGCGTCCATCCGTCTGCTGGCGGTTGGCGCGCTCTGCGCGCTGCTGGTCGGGGTGCTGAAGACCAACGTATACGCGACCCTGATTCCGCTGCTGTTCCCCAGGATCGGAATCCTGTTCCGCCCGGCGATCGACCGGAAGCGGGACGCAGAATCTTCCGAAACGGAAGGAAGTGATCTGATTGACTGAAGAAATGGCGCCGGACATCCACAGCAAACATTTCAAGGCTGTGGACCGGGCCCTGATCGCGCTGATGATTCTGCCGATTCTGGCCTGCATGGTGCTGAAGATCATCTATACCCCGGCTACGGAGGGCGTGCATATTTCCGGCGCGCTGGTTTTTTACCAGAATGACGCGATGCCGGTGATGCCGCTGATCATCAGCGAAAGCCAGGTCAACAGCTGGGGCGTGATGATCTCCATCCTGGGGCTGTGCCTCTATCTGACCCACGGGCTGACCGCCCGGGCGGTGACGAAGCGGCAGCTGGTGGCGGAATGGATTGTGGAGAAATGCCAGAACCTGGTGAACGAGAACATGGGCGACTATTTCTCCGCCTGGGGTCCCTTCGTGACGGCGATCATCGCGCTGAGCGCGTTCTCCTCGCTGATCTGCCTGCTGGGCCTGTTCTCCCCCACGGGGGACGTGAACATCACCGGCGGCTGGGCGATCCTGGTGTTCTTCCTGATCATGCACTACAAGTTCCGCGGAGGCTTCTGGAACTACTTCATCGGGCTGTTCAAGCCGATTCCGGTGTTCGCCCCGATGAACCTGATCGGGGAGTTTGCCACGCCGCTGTCCATGGCGTTCCGTCATTACGGAAACATCCTGAGCGGCGCCGTGATTTCCGCGCTGATGGCTTCGGCTCTGGGCGGCCTGAGCCAGACAGTGCTGGGATGGCTGCCGGGCGTGCTGGGGGAGATTCCCTTCCTGCGCGTCGGTCTGCCGGCGATCCTGTCCATTTACTTTGACGTGTTCAGCGGATGCATGCAGGCGTTCATCTTCGCCATGCTGACGATGCTGAACGTATCCGGGGCGGTGCCCTGGGACGACTGGAACGCCCGGAAGGAAAAGCGGGCCCGGCGCAAGGCCGGAGCAGCGCAGCAGCCCGCGGCGTGACAGGGAACGGGACTTGTTGATTTGCCCCCGGCAAATCAATGGAAAATAAGCATAAAAGCCGAATACGGCTGAAAAACGGAGGAAAAAAATATGGAACTGGCAATGGGTATCATGTTGGGTCTGCTGGGTCTGGGCGCGGGCTGCGCGATGATCGCGGGTATCGGCCCCGGTATCGGTGAAGGTAACGCCGTGGCGGCGGCCTGCGAAGCCATCGGACGGCAGCCGGAATGCAAGAGCTCTGTGACATCCACCCTGATCATGGGCTGCGCCATCGCGGAAACCACGGGTCTTTACGGTCTGATCGTCGCGATTCTGCTGATCTTCGTGGCGCCCGGCATGTTTACGGGTATCCTGAAGGACGCGGTTACCTCCATGAAGGGCTGAACGCTGAAGTAATCAGGGGTTCATACGAGTGTCGCGAAGCCGGCCGAAGCACCGGACGGGAGACGTCCGGCCGGGCCGCGAGAAATGAATCCTGAAAGGGGCCGCCCCAGGGCGGTCCGGAGAAACGGAGAAAAGCATGGAAAAAACATTCCTGAGTGTGATTTCCGTCAATATCTGGAATATCGTGATTGCCCTGTGCAATCTGCTGATTTTGACGCTGATCGTGAAGAAATTCCTCTATAAGCCCGTGAAGAAAGTCATGGACAGCCGCCGGGCTGCCATCGACGCGGACTATGCCCAGGCGAAAGCCGCCCGGGAGCAGGCGGAGGAGGATCGTCTGAACTATGCCGCGGCCATGGAAGCGGCGAAGCAGACGTCAGACCAGATCATCGCCGACGCGGCGCGCACGGCGGAGCACCGGGGCAACGAGATTATTTCGGAAGCCCGGGAAAAGGCGAACGACATCCGCCGTCAGGCGGAGGCGGACGCGCTGCTGGAGAAGAAGAAGGCGGAGGACGATATGAAGCGGGAGATCGCCGACGTATCCGCCCAGCTGACCGGAAAGCTGCTGGAGCGCGAAATCAACGCCGAAGACCACCGTTCGCTGATCGACTCCTTCCTGCAGGAGATAGGCCATGACGACGACAAGTAAGGAATATGCCCAGGCTCTCTTCGAGCTGTCCGCGGGCGACAACCTGATCGAGGAGACCCTGGCCGGGCTGGAGACGGTGCGCGATACGCTGGCGGAAACGCCTGCCTACCGGGCGATGCTGGCCAGCCCCGCGATTCCCCGGGAAGAAAGAATGCGCTCGCTGGACAGCGCCTTCCGGGGAAAGATCCCGGATATCCTGCTGGGCGTTCTGCGGATGATGGTTTCCCGGGGACACGTCTCCTCCTTTGAGGATATGGGCCGCATTTACGGGGAGCTGACCCGCGAGTACCGGGGCGAGACCATCGCCCGGGTGACGTCCGCGGTGCCGTTGAAGGACGAGGAAGCGGAGGCCCTGAGGATCGGGCTGGAAAAGAAGTTCAGCCGGAAGGTGACGCTGCGCTGCGCGGTGGATCCCGGCCTGATCGGCGGAATGCGCGTGGAGATCGACGGCAGGGTCATTGACGGAAGTATTCGAAATAAGCTGGATAAGATCAAGGAAGTGATGCACTCATGAGCTCCAAGGCCGGAGAAATCAGCAGTATCATTAAAGAACAGATCAGGCAGTACGAATCCAAAATTGAAATGAAGGAGAGCGGCACGGTGATCACCGTGGGCGACGGTATCGCCACGGTGTACGGGCTGCGTTCCTGCATGGCCAATGAGCTGCTCCGGTTCGAGGACGGCAGCTTCGGCGTGGCCCAGAACCTGGAGGAGGAGACCGTTTCCGTGGCCATCCTCTCCGACAAGGATACGGTGCGCGAGGGCTCCGAGGTATTCCGCACGGGTGAAGCCCTGAGCGTGCCGGTGGGTGAGGGCCTGCTGGGCCGCGTGGTGAACGCGCTGGGTGAGCCGATCGACGGCAAGGGACCCGCGGAAACCACGGAGATCCGTCCCATCGAATCCCCTGCGCCGGGCATCATCCAGCGCAAGGGCGTTTCCGTGCCGCTGCAGACGGGCATCAAGGCCATCGACTCCATGATCCCCATCGGCCGTGGTCAGCGCGAGCTGATCATCGGCGACCGGCAGACCGGCAAGACCACCATCGCGGTGGATACGATTATGAACCAGAAGGAAACGGGCGTGATCTGTATCTACGTGGCCATCGGCCAGAAGCGGACCAGCGTGGTGCAGATCGCCCAGGAGCTGGAAAAGGCCGGGGCCATGCCCTATACGATCATCGTTTCCGCCTCTGCGGCGGAGAGCGCTCCGCTGCAGTATATCGCGCCGTACTCCGGCTGTGCCATGGCGGAGTATTTCCGGGCCAAGGGCAGAGACGTGCTGATCATCTATGACGACCTGAGCAAGCACGCGGTGGCGTACCGGGCCCTGAGCCTGCTGATCCGCCGGCCTCCGGGACGGGAAGCGTATCCCGGCGACGTGTTCTATCTGCATTCCCGCCTGCTGGAACGGGCGGCCTGCGTGGCGCCGGAATACGGCGGCGGCTCCATTACCGCCCTGCCGATCATCGAGACCCAGGCGGGCGACGTATCCGCCTACATTCCCACCAACGTGATTTCCATCACCGACGGCCAGATCTTCCTGGAGACGGAGCTGTTCCACAGCGGTATCCGCCCCGCCATCAACCCCGGTATCTCCGTGAGCCGCGTGGGCGGCTCCGCGCAGCTGAAGGGCATGAAGAAGGTGGCCGGCGAACTGAAGCTGCTGTATGCGCAGTACCGCGAGCTGCAGGCTTTCTCCCAGTTCGGCAGCGATCTGGACGCGGATACCAAAGCCCGTCTGGCTCTGGGCGAACGCATCGTGGAAGTGCTGAAGCAGGGCCGGTCGAATCCGGTGCGTGTGGGCTGCCAGGTAGCCATCGTGTACGCGGTGACCCGGGGCCATCTGAACGAAGTGGCGCCCGCGGAAGTGGCCGATTATGAAACACGGCTGTTCGAATACCTGGAATCCAGGCACGGCAATCTGCTGGACCGCATCGAAAAGGGCTTCTGGGAAAACAGCGACGTGGCGGAGCTGGACGACGCCCTGAAGCAGTTCAGATAACGCGGGAGGATTGACATGGCTACGGATATCAAATCCCTGAAAATCCGGATCCGGTCGGTGGACTCCACCCTGCATCTGACCCGGGCTATGGGACTGGTGGCAGCCTCCAAGATCCGCAGGGCGACCCGGAACATGAACACGAGCCGCGAATACGTGGGAGCGCTGGACGAACTGGTCAGCGTGCTCCGCGCCTCGCCGGAATGCGAACGGACGCCGTACATGAGTCCTTCAGGAGAAGGAACGCGCCTGATCGTGATCGCGGGCGACCGCGGGCTGGCGGGAGGATACAACGCGAACGTATTCCGGCTGGCGGCTACGGTGCCGGAGGCGGAAGTGATCGCTCTGGGCAAGCGGGCCTGCGACCGTTTCGAAAAACCGGTTGTGTCATCGGAGAAATTCTCCGGCCTGGACGCCAAGCGCATCGCGGACGAGCAGTGCCGGGATTTCCTGGAGGGAAAATTCGGCCGGCTGGGCATCCTGTACACCCGGTATAAATCCATGATGAGCCAGGAAGCCACCCTGCTGTGGGTGCTGCCGCTGGAGAAAACGGAGAAGACTGGGAAGGCGGATCCGCTGTTCGAGCCGGACGAGCAGACTGTGCTGAACGCGGCGGTTCCCACCTTTGTCAGCGGCGTGCTGCACGCCTGCGTACGGGAAAGCTACGCCAGCGAAGTGGCGGCCCGCCGCATGGCGATGGACTCCGCGAGCAAGAACGCCCAGGAGATGATCGACCGGCTGCAGCTGCAATATAACCGCGCGCGCCAGAATTCCATTACCCAGGAAATCACGGAAATCGTGGCCGGCAGCGGCCTGTGACCGGAATCTGGAAGAAGATCCTGTCTGCCGCCCGCAGGGCGGCAGGAAGTCAGAATTCTGTGACGCAACATGCGCCACAGCGAGGAGGAACGAGCTTTGGAAAAGATCTACACGGGGGTTGTGGCCCAGGTTATGGGGCCTGTGGTAGACGTTCGCTTCGGAGACGATCACCTGCCTCCGATCTATAACGCCCTGACCCTGCCGATCGGAGAGCGTACGCTGACGGTGGAAGTGGCCCAGCATATCGGAGACAATACGGTGCGCTGCATCGCCATGGGCTCCACGGACGGGTTGCAGCGGGGTGTGACCGTGACGGATACCGGCAAGGGCATTTCCGTGCCGGTGGGCCGGGAGACTCTGGGGCGGATTTTCAACCTGCTGGGAGACGTGGTGGACGACGGACCGGAAGTGCAGACCGCGGAACGGTGGGACATTCACCGTCCGGCGCCTTCCTATGAGGAACTGTCCACCTCCACGGAAATCCTGGAAACAGGCATCAAGGTCATCGACCTGATCTGCCCCTACGCCAAGGGCGGCAAGATCGGCATGTTCGGCGGCGCCGGCGTGGGCAAGACCGTCATGATCATGGAACTGATCAACAACATCGCCAAGCAGCACGGCGGCCTGTCCGTATTCACGGGCGTGGGCGAGCGCACCCGTGAGGGCAACGACCTGTACTTCGAAATGAAGGAATCCGGCGTGCTGGCCAATACCACGCTGGTTTACGGCCAGATGAACGAGCCTCCGGGAGCCCGTATGCGCGTGGGCCTGTCCGGCCTGACCATGGCGGAGTATTTCCGGGACGTGGAAAACCAGGACGTGCTGCTGTTCATCGACAACATTTTCCGCTTTACCCAGGCGGGCAGCGAGGTTTCCGCGCTGCTGGGCCGCGTGCCCTCCGCCGTGGGATACCAGCCGACGCTGGCCACGGAAATGGGTCTGCTGCAGGAGCGTATCACCTCCACCCATAAGGGTTCCATCACCTCTGTGCAGGCGGTTTACGTGCCGGCGGACGACCTGACGGACCCGGCCCCCGCGACGACCTTCGCCCATCTGGACGCGACCACGGTGCTGAGCCGCTCCATCGCCTCCCAGGGTATCTATCCCGCCGTGGATCCGCTGGATTCCACCAGCCGGATTCTGAACGCGGAAGTGCTGGGCGAGGAGCATTACCGGATTGCCCGGGAAGTGCAGCGGATTCTGCAGCGGTATAACGAGCTGATGGACATCATTGCCATTATGGGTATGGACGAACTGGCGGAGGACGACAAGCTGCTGGTGACCCGGGCCCGGAAGATTCAGCGCTTCCTGAGCCAGCCCTTCTTCGTGTCCGAGAAATTCACGGGCATTCCCGGCGTGTACGTGCCGATCAGCGAAACCCTGCGCGGCTTCCGCGAAATCATCGAGGGCAAGCATGACGATCTGCCGGAGAGCGCCTTCCTCTTTGTGGGAACCATCGACGAAGCGGTGGAAAAGGCAAAGCGAGGCGGTCAGGCGTGAAAACCTTTCCCTTGCTGATTTCCAGCCCGGACAGCGAACTGTTCCGGGGCGAGGCGCAGATGCTGATTCTGCGGGGCACGGAAGGAGATCTGGCCGTGATGGCCGGGCATATTCCCTTTGTGACCGCCGTGGTGGAAAGCCGCTGCGTGGTGGTGACGGATACGGAGGAGCGGAAGGAAGGCACCATCGCCGAAGGGGTTTTGACCGTGTCTGACAAAGGCACGACGGTGCTGACCAGCGCTCTGACCTGGGACAAGTAATGATCTTGCGAAGCTTTGACAGAATTCATGCCATCGCTTCGCTTTTCTCTATTTTCATACATGGATGGATTTGCCGCAGGCAAATCCATCCGTCCCTGATACTGATTGCTCTATCCCGAATCCGGGAATCCGATTTGTGATGGTGTACAGAGCGAAAGAGAGGAACATCCATGCTGGAACTGCGACATATTTCCTTCGAGGTGCGGGACGACGGTCCGGAGAAGGAAATTATCCATGACGTAAGCCTGACGGTGCCCGACAGCCGCCTGGTGGTGATTACCGGCCCCAACGGCGGGGGCAAGTCGACCCTGGCCCGCCTGATCGCGGGCATTGAAAAACCCACGGAGGGGCAGATTCTGCTGAACGGGGAGGATATCACCGGCTGGGGAATCACCGAGCGCGCCAGGGCGGGCATCGGCTTTGCCTTTCAGCAGCCGGTCCGGTTCAAGGGCATCACCGTGCAGGATCTGATCCGCCTGGCGGCGGGGCGCGCCTTGTCCCTGGCGGACGCCTGCGACTATCTGTCCCGGGTGGGGCTGTGCGCCCGCGACTATATCGAGCGGGAAGTGAACGCGAGCCTGTCCGGCGGGGAACTGAAGCGCATCGAGATCGCTACCGTGCTGGCCCGGGGCACCGCGCTGTCCGTGTTCGACGAACCGGAGGCCGGTATCGACCTGTGGAGCTTCCAGAACCTGATCGAGGTGTTCGAGAGCCTGCGGAGGGACATTTCCGGCAGCTCGATTCTGATTATTTCCCACCAGGAACGGATCCTGAATATCGCGGACGAGGTCGTCGTGCTGAAGGACGGACGGCTGACGGCCCAGGGCCTGCGGGAGGAGATCCTGCCCGGGCTGGTGGGCACCGCGTCGGCTGTGCCGGAATGCCGGAAGGTTTCGGAGAAGGGGGATGCGGTATGCTGAAGCTGGATGAGATTCAAAAACGCCTGCTACGGGAGGTGGCGGATCTCCACCAGGTGCCGGAAGGCGCCTACAACATCCGCTCCAACAGCCAGTCCGCCGGAAGGCAGTCCACGGCGAACATCGAGATCACGTCCAAGGAGGGCGTCAGCGGACTGGAGGTTCGGATCAGGCCTGGAACGAAGAACGAGAGCGTTCATATTCCCGTGGTCATGACCCAGAGCGGCCTCAAAGAACTCGTATACAACGATTTCTATATCGGTGAGAACGCGGATGTGGTCATTGTGGCGGGCTGCGGTATCGACAACTGCGGTCCGAAGGACTCCGAGCACGACGGCATTCACCGCTTCTTCGTAGGAAGAGGCGCGCATATCAAATATGTGGAAAAGCACTACGGTTCCGGAGACGGCAGCGGCAAGCGGATCCTGAACCCCGGCACGGAGGTGTACCAGGAACCGGACAGCTACGCCGAGATGGAAATGGTGCAGATCAAGGGCGTGGACGACACGGACCGCAGCACGAAGGCCGTGCTGCAGGCCGGGGCCCGGCTGGTGATCCGGGAACGGCTGATGACCCACGGGGAGCAGCGGGCGCTGAGCACCTACGACATTGTGCTGGACGGCGAAGGCGCCAGCGCGGACGTGGTTTCCCGTTCCGTAGCCCGGGACAGCTCTTTCCAGCGCTTTGAGGCGAAGATCACCGGCAACGCGCCGGGGCACGGGCATACGGAGTGCGACTCCATCATCATGGATCAGGGCAGAATCCTGGCGGTGCCGGCCCTGGAGGCGAACAACACGGACGCGGAGCTGGTGCACGAGGCCGCCATCGGCAAGATCGCCGGGGATCAGATCATCAAGCTGATGACGCTGGGCCTGACGGAGAAGGAAGCGGAGGAACAGATTATCAACGGATTCCTGAAATAACGGAGACCGGATGATGATATATCAACATAATCAGAAGGAGGGAAAACGCATGAAAGCACTGTTTATCGGCGGAACCGGAACAATTTCTCTGGAAATCAGCAAACTCTGTCTTCGGAAGGGCTGGAATCTGACACTGCTGAACCGCGGAAACACGGCGCATCTGGTGCCGGAAGGGGCGAAGGTTCTCCGCGGAGACATCCATCAGGAAGAGGAAATCAAAGCCCTGCTGGCCGGAATGCACTTTGACGTGGTAGCGGATTTCATCGCCTTTTCTCCCCAAGATGTGGAGCGGGATATCCGGCTGTTTGAAGGCATGACGGAACAGTACTTTTTTATTTCTTCCGCTTCAGCCTATCAGAAGCCCCTGTCCTCGCCCGTAATCACCGAGGGAACGCCCCTGCACAATCCCTACTGGGAGTACAGCCGGAACAAGGCGGCCTGCGAAGCTATTCTGCGGGAAGCCTATGATCAGCGGAATTTCCCGATCACCATTATCCGGCCCAGCCATACCTACTGCGAACGGAGCATGCCCCTGGCGCTGCACGGCCCGAAGGGATCCTTCCAGGTACTGGAGCGCATCCGCCTGGGCAAGCGGGTCATCATTCCGGGTGACGGCGCCACCCTGTGGACCCTGACCCACAGCCGCGACTTCGCGGTGGCTTTCACCGGCCTGATGGGTAATATTCACGCTGTCGGTGAAGTCTTCCACATCACTTCGGACGAGAGCCTGACATGGAACCAGATCTATGAATGCGTGGGGAAGGCCCTGGGATGCGCGGTGCGCCCGCTGTATCTTCCCAGCGATACCATCGGAAAGTTGTACGCGTCCCAGGTGGGCGGCCTGATCGGCGACAAGAGCAACTCCGTGCTGTTCGACAACAGCAAAATAAAACGCGCCGTCCCCGAGTTCAACGCGACGACACGCTTTGCGGACGGCGCCCGGGAGGCGGCGGAGTATATCTATTCCCATCCGGAATGCCAGGTGCCGGATCCGGAATTCGACGCCTGGTGCGACACGATGTGCGAAGCCTGGGATCGGGCTATGGAAACCTTCCCGCGCTTTGAGTGACGGAAACCCGGGAGATTAATCCGGCAGCTTCAGGCCGAATTCCTCCGGCAGAAAACGGGGACATGTGTTTTCCAGGGTGCAGACCACGGAGGCTGCCAGCCGGGTGCCGATATCGCAGGCTTCCTGCAGGCTTTTGCCGTAGGTAAGCCCGGCGGCGACTCCGGAGAAAAACGCGTCCCCGGCGCCGGTGGTGTCCGCCACCGGAACCTGCCAGGCAGGGCTCAGGCCGCTGTTGCCTTCCCGGTCGGCCCAGACAGCGCCGGCGCTGCCGAGAGTGACCACCACGGCGGGAATCCGGGCGGCCTGCACATGGCCGGAAATCTCCCGGATCAGCGCGTCGGGATCCTTGCTGTTCAGGGAGGCGGAGAACAGGATTTCGGCTTCGCTGCGGTTGCAGACCAGGCAGGATACCTTCTGCAGTTCTTCCCGGCGCTCCAGGGCAATACTGATATTCGATACGGCAGCGTAAACACGCCTGCCGTATTTTTCACTCAGCTGCAGTACGTTCCGCACGACGGGCTCCTCCAGGTCCAGCTCCAGCAGGACGCTGTCCGCCTGGGAGAAGATCTCCAGGCCGCTTTCCTCCAGCGTATCCAGCAGGGGGAGCATGTCCGGCCGGCGGGAAATGGAGGCGCAGACGTCGTTGTTGTTGTCGAAGACGGCCAGCCAGGTGCCCATCCCTCCGGGTACCGCGCGAAGATACTCGGTGCGCACACCCTGCCGCTGCAGACGGCGGAGCACGTCCCCTGCCACGCCGCTCTCATCCAGCAGGCTGAGGAAAAACGGAGAGAGGCCCATGTTGGCCAGATTCTCGGCAATATTCCGGCCGACCCCGCCGTGCATGTATTCCACCCGGCCGGCGTTGCGGCCTCCGGGAATGTAATTGCCGGACGGATATCCCTTGATATCCACAAAGACGGAACCAAGAACGACGATACTCACGGCGAAAACCTCCTGCCGGGGAATGAAGAATTGATCGCGAAGAGAATAACACGGTTCTGAAACTGGCTTCATTTTACTGTATAAAATTTTCCGCGTCAAGGCGGTTGAGAAACGGTTTATTCTGGATACTACAGTGCGTTTTTCACAAGCCGCAGGGGAATATTGACTTCCCAGTTCCCGAAAAGTGGAGGATCCGTAAAGGTGATCTCCGCCTGAAACACCTGTGATTCCGTCAGCTCAGAATCAACTGTATAAATATATTCCACCCAGGCTTCCCATGCCTGTGCACCGTTCGAGCCTGAATCAGTCGAAAGCAGCTGCTTTCTCGAGGAATTATATTCCGCCTTTGTCAGCTGGCTGCCCCAGGCTAGGCAGGTGATCCCGCCGGGCAGCTTCTCCTGATCCTTATATTTATTCTGCACATCATACCCTTCTGTTTCACTCGCATCATATAAGTATGACCAGAGCTTTACCGGATAATAACCTGTATACTGACCGTCCTGAAGGATTTCCTTCAGATCACAGTCCACCAGATGAAACTGCACATGAAGAAGTCCGTCCACCATCCCAATCCCGGACAGGAATACATGATCCGCAAGCGGTATATCCGGAATACTGCTTTGATCCAGTACCCGCAGTGAATTCTGAGAAGAAGCATATATATCCGGATTACTGTATACGGAAGATCCAATATAGGGGGAATATCCGGCCATGATGTACGTGTCCTCCGGAAGGAATGCAGGTTTTGCCTGATCTCCGTATTCCCTGAAAAGGGGAAGCAAATCCACTTTGATTTTCCGCTGAGGCCATAAGGACCTTACCGTCGCAGTCAGCTGGTTGTCCTTCGGTGAAATGACGGCATCAAATTTTATATATTCGCTGAATATGATTTTGTGTTCTCCGGCATCATACAGCGGATCACCCCAGGTCCCGGCGGAACTTCTGCAGCCCGCATAGAAAATATCCATATCTGTTTCTGTATGCTCATCAATCCGGTTCTCCTCCAGGTCCTGCATTGAGTAGCTGATCAGCATTTCGGAATCCTCAACGCCTGCGGTGATGACTTCCATCCGGATTCCCCGATCCTCACAGCTCAGGTTCACCGGCATCAGTGTCAGAGCCAGATCCGGCCATTGCCGGTATATCCACGCGTTAAACATCTCATCGGTCGCTCCGGCGGCCGCGGTTGCGATCATGACTACCAGTAACAGCGCCAGAGCATATGCTACAGTCATTCTCCTTTTCATTACCGGTTTTACGTTCGTTTCCTGATTCATGATCCGCTGTGCCAGGAAGGGATTGCCCTGAACCGAGGCAAGACCGGTATCAATTGCATTTTGTACAAAGCTTCTGTCTTTCTGATCATTCATTAAAGTACATCTCCTCTTTTAGTGCCAGGCGTAGTTTTTTCTTTGCCCGGCTCAGTCGTTCTGATGCTGTGGAAACAGCGATCCCAAGAGCTTTCGCAACCTCATCAATATTCATATTCTGATAATAGTAGAGCAGCACCGTTTCCCGCTGCTTGGCCGGCAGTTTGGCAATCTCCATGTTCACAGCAAATTCATTCTCTGAAAAGGATGCCGACGGTTCCGCTAATTGATCGAGTGAAATTGTACGGCCGATATGCTTCAGCCAGGCTCCGCGCTGCATATCCCTGCAGGTGTTGATGGCAATCCGCATCAGCCAGGTTGTTACGCTGCTGTCTCCGCGAAAACTGGGCAATGCTTTCCATGCTTTCACAAAAGTCTCCTGTACCGCATCCTCTGCGAGACCCAGATCATGCAGGTTCAGATAGCACATGCGCAGCAGGGAAGTTTGGTGCATGCTTACGAGCTCTGTAAAAATCTTTTCCATCTCAGGATCAGGCGCCTTGATCCCTTGCATCCGCTTCACCTCCTTCACCTGTTTGACGAACGATTTTCATGTTTTTTTCGTATTCCGTGTCAATTTTTGATAAACCCCTCAATTTGCAAAGTAAATTCCGGTTCTGTGGAGGAACAAAAATATAATGAGCCACGAAAGATTAAAATTCTCATCCGTGGCTCGTTATCCGCGAATTCAGATTGATGATATGTAAACGCTTTTCATCTGAAAAGGTCATCCAATGTCACAACGTGGGTAAAGACACTCCAGTATTCATTGTGAATCAATCCGTAGGTCGTAATCAACGTTTGGTAAATGGATGATTTGCGGGAAATGTATTGCCGCAGCAGATTCTGCCGATGCATCAGTTTCATGTAGTACGACTTGTCAACGGTGAACTCCTCGCTGTAAAACTTGATCTCACAGGCATTGACTACATGATCATCCCGGTCAATCAGCAAATCGATCTGAACACCTTCCGGATCGTCCTCCCGTTTTGACCAGGCTGACTGAGTGGAACGAACACCGCTGATCCCCAACGCCTGCTTGATCTGTGCCACATGATTGAAGCAGACGTTTTCAAACGCAAACCCTCTCCAGCTGACAACCGGCTGGGTGTTTTGACTGTCCGCCCAGAAGGATTCATCCAGCCCGGAACGCTGCCGAACATAGTGAAGATAAAAAAGGCAGAAAGGATCTGTCAGTTTGTAATGTTCCTCCCTTTTGCTGCTGCCGAAAGGAACATATTTGACCACAAAATCGCCTGCAATGAGAGCACTCAGTTCTTTTGTCAGAATCCCACCGGAAGAAAAGCCCAGTTTATCGCAGATTTCTTTTCTGGTATAGCCCGCGTTCCGGGTATACAGCAGCTCCACAATGGATTTCAAAACAGGCGCGTTCTGAAATACGGAGGCAAACAGCCGGTCGTATTCATCACGGAAAACGGCCTGATGGGAAAAAAACAACCTGTCAATGTTCTGCGCCAGGCTGAGTTCTCCCTTCAAATACCCCAGATAGTAGGGAATCCCGCCAAGAAGCATATAACTCTGTACAATATCATATCTTGAATAACGGACGTTTTTGCTCAGCAGAAATTCTTCGCATTCCTGCAAAGAGAAGGGACTCAGTTTGATCTGATACGTAACCCGGCCATATAGGCCCCCATGGTTATTAATCAGGCGATCCAGAATCCAGGAGCTTGCGCTGCCGCAGACAATCAACATCACATTATGATGATAACATGCCCATCCGTTCCAGAAGGCTTCCAGGCCTGTCAGAAATCCGGATTTAGGTGTATCCATCCAGGGCAGCTCATCCAGGAAAATCAGCTGTCTTCCCAACTCACTCCTTGCCTGCAGCCACATTTCGAGCATGAAAAATGCTTCCAGCCAGTCCTTTGGGCGGTGATCCGGCGCGGCTCCGCACAGCTGCAAAGACTGATAAAAATGATCCAGCTGCGCTTTCATCAGATTCTTTCCCCGGAATTCCGCCGGTGAAAGACCTGTATGGCGGAACGTAATCTGCCCTTTGAACGTTTCGTCGACCAGATACGTTTTTCCGACTCTGCGACGGCCATAGATTGCTATGAATTCAGCTTCTGTTCCCGCATATTTTTCCTGCAGGATTCTGACCTCTTCCTGCCTGCCAATCATATCAGCCTCCGATTATAACGAGCCACGAAACGGTTTTTTTGTTATCCGTGGCTTGTTTTATGAACACAGAATATCATGCGGCAGTTCCTTTGTCAAGTTCCTCACAGGTTGATCGGCGGGGTGCTGGGAGGTGGGGGTGATTCCGTTTCTTTCAAGTTGAGATGGTTCTTCAGAGTTCCTCCCACACTACAGTTCCGTGATGATCAATATATCGAAGCTTTCCGTCTTTCTCCACCAGCGCGAGACCGTCTGTAAAGCTATCCGCGCTGTCATACCGCGGCGGGATGACCCATTGAGCCGTTTCATCAATATATCCCCAGAGACCGTTTTT